>JAITKF010000094.1 GCA_031278545.1 Prevotellaceae bacterium | reverse complement strand
CAGATGGCTCGCCGGCTCGAGCAGATGACCCGCATGCTCGAGCAGATGACCCGCATGCTCGAGCAGATGGCTCGCATGCTCGAGCAGATGACTCGCATGCTCGAGCAGATGACTCGCATGCTCGAGCAGATGACTCGCATGCTCGAGCAGATGACCCGCATGCTCGAGCAGATGACCCGCATGTTCGAGCAGATGGCGCGTATGTTCGAGCAGATGGCGCGTATGAAATAGACTATTCCCCTGCGGTACGCATGTACGGCACGGGTATTTAAGCCCGCTGTAACTAATTGGTCTCCAGTGAGTTGGGGGGGGGGGGGGGTAGAATTAAATATCAAAAAAAACGAAACCCCTTCGGCGTCCCTTAGACGCGAAGCAGAAATGTTCGAGTGTTTTGAAATATTCATCTTTTTCTACATTATAAGGGCACAAAGGTATGTATTTTTTTTCATATCCAAGTATTTTTTTTTCATTTTTTTTGGGGGAGGAAGGAGCGTCTCAAACGACGGCTGAAATTATATGACGTACAACGGGATTGCTCATTATCCAAAATCTAAAATCCAAGTCGTATCTTTGTAAATATTTTAGCACAATGAATACGTTTGATTTTACTACTATTCGTCGCGATTTTCCGGCCTTGCAGCAGCAGGTGTACGGGAGGCCGCTTATTTACTTGGACAGTGCGGCCACCGCGCAAAAACCGCAATGCGTAACGGATACGGTCAACGACATGCACCGGCGCCTGAATGCGAATATTCATCGTGCGGTGCATTATCTGGCGACGCAATGTACGGAGCGCTATGAGCAAGCGCGCGAGACCGTGCGCCGTTTTATACATGCGCGGGCGACACAGGAAGTGGTGTTTACTTCGGGCACGACGGCTGCGATTAACCTGTTGGCATTCTCGTTTGGCGAGCGATGGGTCGGCGTGGACGATGAAATTATTGTAACCGAAGCGGAACATCATTCGAATATTGTCCCGTGGCAGTTGCTGTGCGAGCGGAAAGGGGCGAGGCTGAAAGTCGTGCCGGTTGATGATGCGGGACGGTTGCAAACCAACGTCCTCGCCACGCTTATCAGCGAAAAGACGCGGCTGCTGTGCATCACGCATATTTCAAATGTACTGGGCGTCGTCAATCCTGTGAGGGAAATCGTGCGTCTGGCGCATACGCACGGGGTGCCGACACTGGTCGACGGGGCGCAGGGCGTCGTTCACCAGCCGGTAGATGTGCAGGAGATGGATTGCGATTTCTATGTTTTTTCAGGACATAAATTGTACGCGCCTACCGGTATAGGCGTCTTGTACGGCAAAGAAAAGCAGCTGGAGCAGCTTCCTCCCTGGCAAGGCGGCGGCGACATGATCGCGTCGGTCTCGTTCGATAAAACAACCTTCGCCGAGCTGCCGCTGAAATTTGAAGCGGGCACGGCAAACTATATCGGGGCCTGTGGGCTGGCGTCGGCTATCGATTATCTGGCATCCATCCCCCTCGCGGCAGCCCACCGGTACGAGCAGGAACTGGCGGCCTATGCTATGCGGCAGTTGTCGACTATCGAAGGACTGCAAATCTATGGCGAGGCGGCGCCCAAAACAGGCGTCGTCAGCTTCACCATCGCCGGCGTGCATCCGTTAGATGCGGCTGCGATTTTAGATAAGTCGGGCATTGCCGTTCGTACCGGGCATCTCTGCGCCGAACCGTTGATGCGACGTTTCGGCGTGCAAGGCATGTTGCGCGTATCGCCGGCATTCTACAACACCCCCGTCGAAATCGACACGCTTGTAGTAGCCCTGAAAACAGCAAAGAAAATGCTTAAAGCATGAGGCGTAACAGCCCTTATGAACGATATATTATCTATCATCTAATACCCAATATCCATTATGGGAAAAAACAAGCGCCTGCATTTTGCCGAGAATGCCACTTTTGCGCTCCTGCACCAACCGACATTTGACGACGTCTTTAACCGCGACTATCGCCTGAAAGGGCAATGGCATTCCTCCTTTTTCCGGAACGGGAATCCGTTGACGCTGGAATTAGGCTGCGGACGCGGCGAATATACGGTCGAACTGGCGCGGCGATACCCGTCCCGCAATTTTATCGGCATCGACATCAAAGGCGCACGGCTGTGGCGCGGCGCGAAAACAGCCACCGAAGAAGCCTTGCCAAATGTGGCGTTTATCCGCACGCGCATTGATTTTATCACCTCATTGTTTGCTCCCGGCGAGGTCGACGAGCTTTGGATTACCTTCCCCGATCCGCAACTGAAAAACCCCCGTAAACGCCTTACCTCGCCACTCTTTCTCGTTCGTTATGCCGCCCTCCTCAAACCCGAAGGACGCATCCACCTGAAAACCGATAGCCAACTTCTGCACGAATACACCATAGAACTTATCCGCCAAAATGGGATGCCCCTCTACGAAGCTCACAGCGACATCTACGGCGCCGCACGCGCCGATGATATCCTTTCCATAAAAACACGTTACGAAACGCAATTCCTGCAACAAGGCCTCCGGATTACTTACCTCTGCTTTGGATTGAGTAAAACGTTAAGCCTGCCTGCAGGGGCCGCTGTTTGAACGGTGATTCTTGTGATTGCCGCGAGGCGTAAAGCGGGAGGCGTAATCCCCGCCAGGGGAATAATATCAATAGGGAACTCAACCATCCCGCCCCCACAGGCATCCTTCATACATCATATATCAAAAAAAAATCCCTATCTTTGTTCCCACATGAAGGCTATTTTCAAATACCTTTGCGCCGGCGTGCTGCTGGTGGCCTATACGGTAAGTATGGCAGGCTTTGGCGTGCATCATTGCTTGTGCGCTCATGAGCATCAATCGTTCGGCGACGCTTGTGGCGACCACCGGCACATCTCCACGGAACGGCGGCACGATAGCTGTTGTGTGCACGAAGAAGAAGCCACTGCGGAAACCGCTTGCTGTCATGCACAACGGCTGGCAGAACCGGGTAGCCCGAATGACATCCCGTGCGGATGTTGCACGACGATCATCCGTACCTTGCAAACCGACCAGGATATTACCCCTTCTTTTTCTAAAATTGCAGGCTCCTTTTTTATGCTCTGCGTGCTGTTTCAGCCGGTATTTGCGATTACCGACGGTTTTGCGAAGTCTGCGATGAGCTACTCCGGCAACGCTCCTCCCCTGTATTGCGGCACGTCGGCGTGGCTGGCATTCGTGTCGCAATGGCGTTTATGATTATACATTAAAAAAGCAGGGCGAACGGCTACGGTCGTAGCCCCGTGCAGGTTCTTTTATTGTATAATTTTAAACAGTTAATCATGAAAAAAATAATTTTGTTACTTATAGGTTTTTTATCTTTCTGCACGCTGCCGGCGCAACATGTGCAAGGCATCGTGTGGGGCGTCGCTCCGTCGGGAGAAAAGACGCCCCTGGCTTATGCCGCCGTGCACTGGCATGACACCCACACCGCCGTGATGACCGACGACAACGGACGGTTTACTATTCCCCTGCCAGCCACGTGGCCGGCTATGCTGATGGCTTCGTTCGTCGGATATAACAGCGATATGCGTAGCGTAACGAACGATACGGCTTTCGTGGAACTGCTGTTGTACGAAGGCGCAGAACTCGACGAAGTACAGGTTACCGGACGGCAAGCCGGCATCTATAATTCCCGCCTGACACAGTTGAAGACAGAAGTAATCAACGCCGCAGGATTGCAAAAGATGGCTTGTTGCAACATCGGCGAAAGTTTCGAGAACTCGGCCAGTATTAGCGTCGGGTACAGCGATGCGGTGAGTGGCGCACGGCAAATACGCCTGCTGGGATTGTCGGGCATCTATGCGCAAATGTTGGAAGAAAACCGTTCCGACATGCGGGGGCTCGCTACGACATTCGGGTTGGGTTTTACGCCCGGCCCGTGGCTCGAAAGCATTCAGGTGGCAAAAGGTATCGGCTCCGTGTTGCAAGGATATGAAAATATCACCGGCCAAATCAACCTCGAATACCGCAAACCAACCACGCCCGAACCGCTATTCCTTAACCTGTACCTCGACCGGTTCGCACGGACGGAATTAAATGCCGTTTCTTCGCTGCAACTGTCCGGCAAATTATTTACCACGCTGTTGGCGCATGGCTCAATCGACCCGATGAAAACGGACAATAACAATGACGGTTTTATGGACGAGCCGTCGAAAAAACAAATAAACCTCGCCAATCGTTGGCTCTATGTAGCCGACAACGGCGCAATGCTCCGCTTCGGAGTGAAGGGACTGTACGAAAAACGCAACGGCGGGCAACTGGATTTCGACGCATCCCGCCCGCGCGACACGACGCAATATGGTACAGGTATTGAAAACACACATATCAACGCCTACATAAAGTTAGGCATCCCGCTCGTCGACACTATCACGAACATCGCGTTCATCGCCGACTATACGTGGCACGATCTACGTTCGTTCTTCGGACTGAAAACGTTTGACGGGACAGAGCATACGGCGAACCTCAACGTCCTGTTTCAATCGAAAGCCGGCCGGCAGCACGACTACATGCTGGGAGGCGGCATCCGTTGGGATCGTTACCGACAAGGGTTGCAGGATGTATGGTTCCCTGCGTCGGGACAGGGAGCACAAAGGGAATACATCCGTTTAGACAGGGACGAAACAGTGGGCGGCCTGTTCGGGGAATATACCTTCTCGTACCACGACAGATTGTGGATAGTAGCGGGATTACGGGCCGATTACCATTCGCTCTTCCAATGGTTGATTACGCCGCGCGCCACACTGAAATATAATATAACTGGCAGCCTCATCCTGCGGGCCTCGGGCGGACGCGGCTTCCGGACAGCCAACGTCGTTACCGACCACATCGGTATGCTAGCCACCGGACGGCAAATCTCAATAGACGAACCGCTCGGTATCGAAGACGCATGGACGTATGGCGGCAGTATAGCGTGGTACTTCCCGCTTTTTCAAGACGACCGCGCCTCGCTGGGCTTCGATTTCTTCCGCACGCAATTTACCAATCAAATCATTGTCGATCAGGAGGACGACCTCGCGCGCGTACATATATACAACCTCGACGGACAGTCGTTTTCCAATACCTGGCAAATTGATTTCAACGTAGCGCCGCTCGAACGTTTCTCACTCATGGCCACCTTCCGCTACACCAACGCACAAACCACCTACCGGAATAACCGCCGGCGCGAACGCCCGCTCAACGATCGCTTCAAAGCAGTCCTGAACCTACAATACGCCACACGGATGAACATTTGGACATTCGACTTTACCACCCAACTGAACGGACAAAGCCGCTTGCCCGACTTTGCCGCCACGAACGGCAACCCGTATTCGCCAGTATACCCCCTGTTCTTCGCACAGGTTACACGCAAATTCCGCAGCATCGACATATATATCGGCTGTGAAAACCTGTTCAACTACACACAGCGCGACCCCATACTCCTTGCCTCCGACCCTTACAACACCGGATTCAATTCCTCCGTCATCTGGGGCCCGCTCATGGAACGCCGGATATATGCCGGCCTGCGATTCACCCTCTTTAATTGAATATAGAGGAAACGAAACCATTAAAATAACAACTAAACAAAAAAGCAAATAATGAAAAAAACACTTACCTTTATTTTATGCTGCTTGTTTTTAACGGCCGGAATGGTCGACATGCAAGCGCAAACAAAAAAGAACGAAGCAGAAGTTACGTTCGAAGTCAATATGAGTTGCCACAATTGCAAGAAGAAGATTGAAAACTCATTGCCCCACGAAAAAGGCGTCGTAGACATGAAAGTCTCGCTGGAAAAGAAAGAGGTCTGGCTCAAATTCCGCACAGACAAAACGACGAAAGAATCGTTGCAAAAAGCTATCGAAAAATTAGGCTATACCGCCACGGAGAAAGCCAACGACGAACCCGCGAAACAGAAGACGTAAGACGTGTCCCCCGCCCGTCGATTCGCCTTAACGCGTCTTCGGCAGAGACGTTCCGGCCAGTTTAAACCCAAAAATACAGGCCGCATCTTTCATCGTTACTCCGGTACGCCATTCGAGGACTCAAGTTTTCAATTATTTAGATGTTTTCTCCGTAAACTTCCCAAACGAGGAAAATGGCGCCCGTTTCAACGAAAAAATGATTGACGCCTGATGCGTATTCCCGTTATTGAATAATGGGCGCAAAATGATAAGGACACAAAAAAAATATGTTTATATTTGCACATAAATTTTAAAAATAAACATTAAAAATACACACACTATGAGTATCGAAAATTTAACGCCGCAACGAGTATGGAAAAACTTCTATGCGCTCACGCAAATCCCCCGTCCGTCGAAGCATGAAGGAAGAGTACGGGAATTTATCGTCCGCTTTGGTCGGGATCTGGGACTGGAAACACTGACGGACGACGTCGGCAACGTCATTATCCGCAAGCCCGCTACAGCAGGAATGGAAAACCGGAAAGGCGTCATCTTGCAGGCGCACTTAGATATGGTGCCGCAAAAAAACAGCGACACGAACCACGACTTTGAAAAAGACCCCATCCAACCATATATTGACGGCGAATGGGTGCGCGCCCGGGGCACAACCCTCGGCGCCGATAACGGTGTAGGCGTAGCCGTCGCAATGGCGGTACTCGAAGCCAAAGACCTTGTCCATGGCCACGTGGAAGCCCTGTTCACCATTGACGAAGAGACCGGCATGACCGGCGCATTCGGGCTAAAAGCCGGCCTGCTCAAAGGCGAAATCCTTATTAACCTGGATTCCGAAGACGAAGGCGAATTGTACGTCGGTTGCGCCGGCGGGTTAGACGGCAGTTTTACGTTTACCGGACGCGAGGAAGCCGCGCCGGCAGGCTACGAGGCTTTTCGCCTCGCCGTAACCGGTCTTAAGGGCGGGCATTCCGGCATGGATATTATCCTCGGACGCGGCAATGCCAATAAAGTACTGATGCGTTTTTTATACCTGCTAACGACCGGCTTCGGCGCACGCCTCTCCACTATCGAAGGCGGGAATCTGCGCAATGCAATTCCGCGCGAAGCCTTTGCACAGGTATGGTTACCGGCGGCGCAGGTAGCGGCAGCCAAGCAGGCGGTAGCCGGACTGTCCGATACGATTGCCGCCGAACTGTCGGCGGTAGACGGCGGGTTGAACGTCGCGCTGGAAGCGGCAGGGAAACCGGCGGCAGTAGTTGACGAAGCCACACAACGCGCCTTAATACTCGCCGTATATGCCTGTCCTAACGGGATGATGCGTATGAGCGACACGATGCCCGGACTGGTAGAAACATCCAATAACCTTGCGATTGTAAAATTGGAGAATGGCGTGGCGCAAGTTTCGTGTCTGCTGCGCAGTTCGGTCGATTCGGCGAAAGACGATTTGGCTAATGCGATGGGTGCGGTATTTACGCTCGCCGGCGCACAGGTTGCATTCACCGGCGGTTACCCGGGCTGGAAACCCAATCCCGACTCGACCATTTTAAAGACAATGAAAGACGTCTATCAACGAATGTACGGCAAAACGCCCGACGTCAAAGCCATTCATGCCGGCCTTGAATGTGGGCTATTAGGCGGCGTCTATCCTCATTGGGATATGATTTCCTGCGGGCCAACCATCCGCTCGCCCCACTCGCCGGACGAACGCTTAAAGATAGATACCGTCGAAAAATGGTGGAACTTTTTAGTAGAAATCCTAAAAGTTCAATAATCAATAGCCAATTGCTCGTCGGCCATAAACGAGGAACGCACCAGCGGGCCGCTCTCTATATTCCTAAACCCGATTTCTATTCCCGTTTGCTTATAGTAATCAAACTGCGAAGGATGCACATATTCCGCCACAGGAATATGCCGCGCCGTCGGTTGCAGGTATTGCCCGATGGTAAATAACTGTACGCCGGCGGCGCGGACATCGTGCATAGTCGCTACCACTTCTTCCGGTCGTTCGCCCAAGCCAACCATGATGCCCGATTTGGTCATCCCCCCCTGCTGCGCCATATAGCGCAACACGTCGAGGCTGCGGCCGTAGCCGGCACGCGACCGCACTTGCGGCGTCAAGCGTTCCACCGTCTCCAGATTATGTCCTATGACGTCCGGCTGCGCGGCCATCACTGCGTCTAACAGCGCGGTGTCTGCATCAAAATCGGGAATCAGGACTTCGATAATAATACACGGATTAAGTGTACGTATCACGCGGATGGTTTTCGCCCAATGCTCCGCCCCCTTATCGGGTAGGTCGTCGCGGTCAACCGACGTGATTACACAATGCCTCAACTGCATTAACCGGATACTTTCCGCTATTTTCTGCGGCTCGTCGGCGTCGGGCGGCGTCGGACGACCGGTTTGCGTAGCGCAAAAGCGACACGAGCGCGTACAGATATCTCCTAGTATCATAAATGTAGCCGTCCCCCGACTCCAGCAACGGCCAATGTTCGGACATCGACCGCTACTGCAAATAGTATGCAGGTGGTGTCTTTCTACAATCCGGCGTATCTTCGGAAAAGTCTCGTTGCCTTCCAGTTTAATTTTTAACCAATCAGGCTTCATTATAATATAGGAATTAGGGATTTTATGAGGATGTACTTTGTGGTGGACATGTTGGCTTTTATTTAAAGAGATTTTTGTTTAAAGAGGCGGCAAAGATAGGGATTATTTTGATAATGGAACGTTGAAAGTGTTATTTGAATCTGCACCGCAGAATCGCTGTACGCTTCGCACTTCCTAAATCGATTATTTTTCATAAATTTGTCGCCAAATAACAAACTATATTATGAAAAGACCTTTTCTCGCGCCATTACCGGTTATCCTACTCTGCGCGGCGTTATGTATAGCTTGCATCCAGTCGCACAGGGAAGTAGCGCGCCTGCTTGTGCAGGCCGAAGCCCTTATGGAAGCATACCCTGACAGCGCCCGTCAATGTATAGAGGCCATTCAACATACCAGCGACTTACCCGAAGACTACCGGATGCGCTATTGCCTGCTTTCCGTATACATCAAAGCCAAAACCGGCAGCGACATTAGTAACGACACGCTTATTGTCGAAGCAAAGAACTATTTCCTCCAACAAAAAGACTTCCCGCGGGCAGCGCTGGCGGCCTTCTATAGCGGACGGGTGTGGCAATATCGCGGAGACAACCGTGCCCTGCAAGCCTATTTAGAGGCCGGCGAGTGGGTAGAACATATCGCCGACTCCCTCCTGAAAGGACGGGTTGTACGGAATATCGGTCTCCTTTATTACGATTCATGGGCTGACTATCAAAGCGCCATACCCCATTTAAAAAACAGCCGCCGATATATTTGAGAAGGCTGGAAACGATGTGCTTGCCATCGGCGCATTAAAGTATCTCGCTACCTGCCTTATCATAGACAAGCAATACGACGACGCCATAGACTACCTCAAACATGCCTTACGGAAAACGGAGGCTGTCGGCGATACGGCCGCGTATGCCGACATCTTAAGCAGTCTCGGCGTAGCTTATGGGCATAAGGGCGATTGCCAACAGGCCAAAACGTATGCTTTAGCATCAGGAGCGCTCATAGAAAGTATGGAAAACCTGCTAAACATTGCATTGATATACGATTGCCAAAACCGGTATGATTCGGCCGCCTTTTATGCTCACCGCATAGCGAAACAGTGCGATAGAGATAGCCTCTCCTATCCGGCTTCGTTATATGAGTTATTGGCCAAAATAGAAAAACAAAATCGACGATTCGATAAAGCATTGGCTTATCAGGAAAAATATACCCAACAGGTTTTTAAAATTAACGAAAAAGAACGAGCGCAATCATTGGCCGGCATAGAAGCAAAATACGATAAGACAAGGCTGCAAAACAAAAACCAACAGTTAGAAATTGACAGGCTCAATACAAGGATTCTCATAATTACAATATTTCTGACAATAGTTGTTATAATAGGGCTTGAGGGCTTCTTTTGGAAAAAACAAAAAAGTAAGAAAAGACTAAAGAAGGTTAAGGAAAAGTGCGACGCCTTGTTTGAACGACAGATAAATGCCTATAAAAACGCCGAACAATTAGATATTTGCTTAATGGCACAGGAAGCGAATGAGCAAAAAGCGCAAAAAATACGAACAAAGGTATACCAAATATATTACGGTTCTGACGACGGACCGGCATGGAAAAACTTCTATGCACTGATTAACTATTACCACGATGGACGGTTTGACCGCATACGGAAACGATTACCGCAATTAGACGACATGGAATTTAAAATGGCCTGTCTGGAATATTTCCAGTTTAAGAACGAAGAAATAGCGATGTGTACGAATCGCCCCAAAAATACTGTATCTACAAAAAAAACGAGCATGCATAAAAAATTAGGCTTTGAAGGAAAAAGGGACATCAAACGTTTTTTTGACAGTTTGGCGCTTTAAGGCGCAGCTGCCAATCATTATTTTTTTTATATTGCATTATATATCATAATAATCAAACACTACTTAATAAGATAATTGTACTTAAGAAATCAGAGAAAAAATTATAATCCATTATATAGCTTGAAAAACGTATATCTGTTGCTCTTTTTTGTATTACATTTGCAAATAATTTTAAAACAAATGTTATTATGAAGGCCATTACATTTGTTCTTTTAGCAGCCGCCCTCGGCGGCGGCAGTCTTAATGCTTCAGGATACATGTTTCCGCCATCGTCGGACGAGATTGCTATTAAGGAAAAAACGTTGCCAAATGGTGGAATCCTGGATGCCTACGCGGCGCCCATAGCAGACGGATGGGTGGCCGACGAAGAAATCTTCCTGACTTTTCTAACGGATTTAGGCGCGGTTACTATTCCCGTTACCGGCGCTAAATGGGCGGGATTAACCATCAACACGCAGGACTGGAGCGACGGCGACTATGCTTTTTATAGTGCGCAACAGCGACGGAAAAACCTACAGAGGCGAATTTGAAATGCAGTAAGTTGATTTGTTGAACGGGGTGAAAAGAAACGTTATGACTGCTTTAGGTTACATAGCTGCATTGTTACACACAATACTCTATTTACTGTGTGGCCATCTCATTCTTTGGCCGTTGTGATGCACTCGTATGCCCCTTTCCGCTTCCTGTATTCCGGCCTGCTGTGCGCCTGTTATAACTATAACTATAACTATAACTATAACGATATGGAGGTTAGGAAAAAATAACTTCGACAGAGAGAGCCGTTGCCGGGCTCTTGCCGGCAATGGCTATAACCGGATAAATAGCGCCGTTGTACTGCGCCTTTATTCTAAAGAGTTGTGTAAGGACTACGACACGTAAACCCCCCCGTAGCGCTAAAATACCCTTATATAGCAGTTCGGCTACAGATGAATGTGCGTCATTCATGGAGAAAAGGGGAAAAAGTTTCAGGATGATTTGACTCCTGATGGTTTTTAAACTTGAAAGAAAATAATTATCCGTAAAGATATTCTGTTCTCGGAATACTTAAATGATAATGAATATTCTGCCAAACGAATTATATTTAAAAAAACATTTTTAGTATGGAAACAATTTTTATTCTCTCATTTTTTGCTATTTTCGTAGCGCTATCTGTAGTGGCTATTTGGGATGTGTGGCACAATCACCGGCTTTCGAAAGAAGCAGATGGAATTTTTATAGTCTAATCATTTGGCTACCCGTGGCGGGCGCCTTGATTTATTTTGCGTTAAGAGATAATCTGCAACGCCGCAATAATTAGATATCAAAATACTCATAATAAAGAAACTATGCATATGAAAAAAATTCTCTACATCGTCATTATCCTGCTTACCGGCAGCAGCTATTTACAGGCGCAACCCTTCCGGGTTGGCTTCGATGCAGGCGGGGGCGCCAGTTGGCTGCTGATGCCCAACCCCGCGCTCACGCCCTTTTTTGCCTATCGCGCTGGCATATTTGTGGCTCAACTTGATTCCTTAGCAGAGTATTCCGAATTTGGCATCGCTTACCGGAAAACAGGCGCCCGGGCTACCGGACTGTTGGAACACTATGCCGGTGCAACCCGGAATATCGAACTGAATATCCATTCCATAGAACTGTACCACGACTAGGGGAAGGTACACAATAAAATAACTCTTTTCAACACAAAGGCGAATATTATCCACAAAAGCGGTCTCTACGTCAGCTATGCCTTCGGCGGCAGCGGGCGAATAGCCTACGACACCGGCGCCGGCACCCTGCTGGAAAAGGAAATCGGAAATATATTCCATAACGAAACATTTTCCCACGCCGGCGAAACCTACTCGTTTACCGGTTTCAAACGGTGGGACTACGGCCTGCGATGGGGAGCCGATATATGGATTAGCCAATTCAGTATCCGCTTTCTTATGATGTGTGGACTACGGTCGCTTTCTTATGGAGAAATAGACAAACATGTACTCAATGCCTCCATAACCCTCTCGGTCGGCTACATCTTGTAACTTTTTCCTGATGTCGACAATGAACAAGCGCAACCCTATCCCCCAGTCTACTTCCGCCTTCCTCCCGCCTTTTGTCGGACGTTTTCATTAATCGGTATCTCTTAAATTAAATATCATGAAACAAAAGATTATCATTATAGTATAGCTTGTCGCTTTCTTTTGTAAGTATTGCAGGGGCGATGTTAAAAATCTACCATGTAGGCTGCGCTAATATTGTACTTTGTGTAGCGCTGGTATTAGAAGTATTGTTTCTCATTTTCCTGCTTCGGTTTATATTTAAAACAAAGAAGTAATGGAATGTTGTATAAAGAGGGCGCTCACTACTATATAGAGCGCCCTCTCTATTAATTGAAAATATATTAAGAAAAACCTCATAGCCATGAGAAAATCACTATCATCGCCTTATTTACTCAGTCCGTCGGCTGCCTGTCGGTAAATGGAGCGGTATTGGGTGATGCGAACGGCTTGGCTTTGAGTTTTCTCACCGTGCAGGCATCCCCGACAGTAAACGATTTCCAACTGCGGGCGTCTACCTCTTGCACGTACTTGTAGACTTGCTGCGAATACCAATAATTGTCGAAGCGGTATTTGCCGTCTATGTTTTCGTCCGCATCTTTGTCAAAGGCTTCGTCAAAGGCCTTCCGGGTGGCGTGCAGAATATATGGGGCAGTCTGGTACGACAGCCGTTCCAGATAGGCATAATCCGTTTCTTTTTCGATGTGCGATGTGTTATACGACGCAATCAGCAAGTCCCAATTGACCAGTCCAGCGATGACCAGCACGCCGAGTGCGCCGAAGATATTCATGCGGAAAAAGTGATATAGCGTCCGCCTCTTTCGTATTTTCAGGAATATCAGCAGCAGGGATACGCACACCATCAGCAGGAAAATAAAGACGCCGATGCGCCGGTACGTAAGGCCGTATTCGGATACATAATGCCAGTTGCGCAAGCCGGTCGAGCACAGTAGGAAGACGTTCTGCCCAATCCAGCTGTAGGCCGTCACTTTCAGCAGCCTGTTACGGGGATAGAAGTTCAGGTTTTTACGGAAGCAGAACAGCAAAATGCTGATAGAGAATATCACGCTTACCATTAGCGCATACGTACTGCGGTGCACAAACTGCGATAGTTCGGGTGCGCTCTCGGGCGCAATAGCTATCCATACGGAAACGATGTCTATCACATTGAGCGTTAGCAGCAGCGCACTGATGACCAGAATGCCCGCTATGACCGTATGGTATTCGCTTTTAAGTCCCGTTTGCAGGTAGGGGAAGTATTGCCGGTGGCGGATGCGGTGCAGATGGTCGCTCGTCCGCTCGTCTTCTTTCGAAATGATGGTGGGCTTGAACCGCAGGACAAACAGGGAAAGGAAGTACATGACAAAGAGATAATGCACAATCTCGAGGAACGACAAGTCAGGAATAACCCACGCCACGGCATCCCATAAGGCCTGCCATACCTGCCGGATAATTTCGGCGAATTGTGGGTTGGCAACCGAAAACAGCCAGATAAATACGATAGCCGCCATACTGATTATCGCCACTTGCCACCATCGAACTCTTGTCCGTAAGGGCTTTTTGGGGCGTTTGCCGAACAGCTCCGATAAGGCATTCCCGAGCAGGTTAATATCCATCCATATCGCTATCGCGGAATGGTAGGGGAGCAGCAGCAGTGCGCACCACGGACTCCGTAGCGACGGCATCTGTACAAAAGCTAAAAAGACAATCAGCGTCAGGTAGTAGATAGTATGACTGAACACAATGCCGGTAATCGCTACTCCTGCCGCACTGACTACAAATGCGCCGGCCAGCGTCCACAGCAGCCTGTAGCGGCGCAATTCCTGTTTATACGCAAACACTGCGCCGGTAATCAATACGGCAAAAATAAACGCATTCAGACCCAGTGTTTCGTTCCACATTAAAAAACGGTAGACCGCCGCGCCGACAATAATACCAATCAGTAATTTTACATTTTTCATTCTCTTTTGGAATTAAATGAATTAATCAATAGGATGGGCAAAGATAAGTAAATTTGTGAAGATTCATTTATCGTTGTAAAAACACCTTGCACCCTTAACCTCTGTACGCTTTCCACGTATTTCTCAGTAGCGAGACAATGGTCATGGGGCCTACGCCGCCGGGGACGGGGGTGATGTAGCTACATCGAGGAGCTACTTCGTCGAATCGGACATCGCCTGCTAGCCGGAAGCCGCTTTTGGTATTGGCCGGCACGCGTGTAGTGCCGACGTCAATCACCACTGCGCCTCTGCGCACCATGTCGCCTTTCAGGAATCCGGGCGATCCGATGGCGGCAATAATAATATCGGCTTGTAAACAGAGCGCTTTCAGGTTTTGCGTGTGGCTGTGGCAGAGAGTAACCGTGCAGTTGCCCGGACGGGCTTTTTGCGACAACAGGTTGGCAACCGGACGGCCTACGATATGGCTGCGTCCGATAACTACGCAATGCTTGCCAGACGTTTCGACACGATAATGCGCGAGTAAGTCGACAATACCCGCCGGAGTGGCCGACACAAAGGTCGGTAGCCCAAGCGTCATGCGTCCGACATTGACCGGATGAAAACCGTCTACATCTTTTTTCGGGTCGATGGCTTCGATGATCCTATGCTCGTCGATATGCGCCGGCAACGGCAGTTGGACGATAAAGCCGTCCACCGTATCGTCGGCGTTTAATTCCATGACGAGAGTCAGCAAATCTGCTTCGCTGACGTCGGCAGGCAGCCGGATGATTTGCGATTGGAAGCCGACGTCACGGCAGGCTTTTTCTTTATGGCTTACATAGGTTTCGCTGGCGCCGTCGTTACCTACCAGCGCCGCTACCAATTGCGGCGTCCGCCGCCCGCTCGCTACCAGTCGCGCTACTTCGCCGGCAATTTCTGCTTTTATTTCGCCGGCTACCTTTTTTCCGTCTAATAATATCATGGTTATTGATTTGTTGAGTTACTTTATTTGTGTTTTAAACGAGGAGAGCTGTCGTCGGCTGTCACAGGTTTCGCTACGCTCCGCCGTCAATGCCTTCGTCTCGTCTGCATGGCTTGCATCATGTTCTTTGCTTTGTTACCGCCCATTGATTTTACCATTTGGCACATGCTCTCGAATTGTTTTACGAAGCGGTTTACTTCCGCAATCGAAACGCCGCTTCCCATCGCTACCCGTTTGCGGCGGCTGCCGTTGAAGATGCCGGGATTATTGCGTTCCTGCGGCGTCATCGACTGTATCATTGCTTCGATGCTTTTAAATGATTCGTTACTTACGTCAATATCTTTCATTACCTTACCCATACCGGGAATCATTGACGCCAGTTCTTTGATATTGCCCATCTTTTTTATTTGCTGCAGTTGCTGGTAGAAATCATCGAACGTAAACTGGTCTTTCGCCAATTTCTTTTGCAGCCGGCGGGCTTCTTCTTCGTCGACCTGCTCCTGCGCTCTCTCTACGAAGCTGACAATGTCGCCCATGCCTAAGATACGGTCGGCCATACGCTCGGGGTGGAAGACGTCGAGCGTTTCTAATTTTTCGCCCGAACTGGTAAACTTCAAGGGCTTTGTAACGACTGCCCGGATAGAGATGGCCGCGCCGCCGCGGGTGTCGCCGTCTAACTTCGTCAGCACCACGCCGTCGAAATTCAGCCGTTCGTTGAAGGCGGCGGCCGTGTTAACGGCGTCCTGTCCGGTCATGGCGTCAACCACAAAAAGCGTCTCTCCCGGGTCAATAGCCTTTTTGATAGCCGCAATTTCCTGCATCATCTCCTCGTCAATAGCCAGCCGTCCGGCCGTATCGACAATCACCGTATTGTAGCCGTTCGCGCGAGCGTACCGAATCGCATTTTGCGCAATCTGCACCGGATTTTTGCTTCCCTCTTCCGTATACACGAATGTGCCGATTTGCGCGCCCAATACTTTCAACTGCTCCACCGCCGCCGGACGATAGACGTCGCACGCCACCAGCAACGGCAGACGGCCTTTCTTTGTCTTCACATGCAACGCCAACTTGCCTGCAAACGTGGTCTTACCTGAGCCCTGAAGTCCAGCAATCAGAATCACTGCCGGAGAGCCTTTGAGGTTAATATCGGTAGCCTGACCACCCATCAACGCCGCCAGCTCGTCGTGGACAATCTTGGTCATCATCTGGCCCGGGCGTACCGCTTTCAGTACGTTTTGTCCCAGCGCTTTTTGCTTTACCTCATCACAGAAATTTTTGGCCACCTTATAGCTCACATCGGCGTCGAGCAAGGCTTTGCGAATATCTTTTAACGTTTCGGCTACATTGATTTCGGTAATACGACCTTCGCCTTTCAACAATTTAAAGGCGCGGTCTAATCGGTCGGATAAATTTTCGAACATAATGACTAAATACTTTCTTACTTAATTTCCGTGCAAAAGTACAAAAAATTGTTGATGCGTAATGTGTCGTCCCGGTCAGAACTAAACGCCATGTACACGGAACACTCGTCATTTGGGGCAAAATTACGCTGAGTCGCGCTGAAGGGCGCGGAGGCCATGGAGTTTTTCTGTGTAAATATGCGTAATCTGCGGACGGTTCTTTACATCCTACGCCTTACGTTCCAACAATACCACACTCTCCACGTGCGGCGTATGAGGGAACATATCTATCGGTCGGATGGCTGCGACGCGATAGTCTTCGCAAAGTTGCTTCAAGTCGAAGGCCAGCGACACAGGGTTGCAACTGACGTACACCACCCGACGCGGGGCGGCGCGGAGGATGGTCTTTTTGATTTCGATAAGCGTGCCGGCGCGGGGCGGGTCGAGAATGAGAATGTCGGGGCAACCGTGTGCAGTGATGAAGTTGTCGGTGAAAGTATGGAGGATATCGCCGACGACGAAGCGGGTATTGGCTATCCTGTTGGTGGCGGCGTTGCCGATGGCGTCGGCGATGGCATCGACGTTTCCCTCGACGCCAATGACTGCCATCGCTCTATCGGCCACATGGCAAGCCAGCGTGCCGATGCCGGTATATAAATCACACACCTGTTCATCTCCTTTCGGGTCGGCAAAGGCCTGTACTTGGGCGCAAAGGTTTTCTGCTTGCAGGGGATTGGGTTGGTAGAAGGAGAGGGGGCTGTAGCGGAAGGTCAGTGCGCCGGAGCGTTCCATCAGGCGCGGCTCGCCGGCGAAATGCACCGGTGCGGCGTTGCCGGTGGTATAAAACCACGTGCTAACCGCCGGGCAGGCTTCCTGAAAGGCGTGCATACAGTTGATGAGGCGAGGGTCGTCGGTCGTGTATTCGGGCATGGCGAGCAACTGGCCGGTAGTGGTGGTGCGCAGTTGCAGGCTTTTCAGCAAGCCGCTACGGGCGGTGTAATTATAGAAGGGGATAGCAAGACGGCGGGCGGTGTCGGCAATCGCTACCGCGGTCTCCTGCATCATCGGCGGCAACAGTGAACATTCGGCGACAGCGAATACGGCGTCGCGACGGTCGCCCACATGGAATCCCACCACCGGCATGTGCGACAGGTAATCTGCATCGGTAAAAGCGTAAGTCGCCTTATTGCGATACCCTTGTGTGAGGGGACTTGGGAGCACGGACGGAATATCGGGCGTGTCAATGGCATATTTATGTAACGCCTGCCGCAAGATTTCGCGCTTCCAATGTCCTTGCGCCTCGTAAGAGAGATGTTGCCATGAACAGCCGCCGCATAGGCCGTAATGCCGGCAGAACGGCGTTACGCGATGCGGCGATGCGTTGACTACCGCCGTTACTCGTCCGTAGCGGTAGCCCCGTTGTACGCGGTCGATTTCTACGTCGACCGTCTCGCCCGGGCAACCGCCGTCGACGTAGATACGTCCGTTTCCGCAATGTCCCACTGCCCGTCCGGAGGCGTGCATGCCGAATAGTACGATATTCCGTAGCCGTTTCTTCATGGCCGGCGTGCGAGGCCTTATTATCTACCGACGAGTCTGTTGGTCTGTGAATCGGGGAACACTACCGCAGGCGTAAACGTTTTGGCTTCCTCAAACGCCATGCGAGCGTAGGCCATGATAATAATCAGGTCGCCCACCGTTACCTTGTGCGCCGCCGCCCCGTTGATGCCGATTTTCCCGCTCCCGCGCTCGCCTTTGATAACGTAGGTGTCGAATCGCTCGCCGTTGGTAATATTGGATACCGTTACCTTTTCGTAGGCAATCAGGTTGGCCGCGTCCATTAGGTCTTCGTCAATTGAGATGCTACCGATGTAGTGCAGGTTGGCTTCCGTAACGACGGCGCGGTGTATTTTGGATTTCAGTACTTCAATTTGCATGATGAAATAATATATTAAGGTATGATGTTCATTCAGGGTTGTAACCGGATATTGTCTATCAGCCGGACGGGGCGCGCATAGACCGCTACGCAAAGGCGCGACGGCACGCCCTCGAACCAGTGCCCGACTGCTTGCAGGGTTTGCTCGTCGACGATTTCGGCATATTCCACCTCTAACTCGGCGTCGGCGTTAATCGTGTCGATGACCCATTGCCGAAGGCCATCGACCGTCATCTCCTTCGTTTTGGCCTGCGCCTGTACGAGGGTGGCGGCAATCAGCGGCGCATGGGAGCGCTGGACATCGGTCAGCAGGGTGTTGCGCGAGCTCATCGCCAGCCCGTCGGCCTCGCGCACCACCGGACAGGCTATAATCGTCGGATATCCGCCCATCTGCGCCGCCAGCGACCGGACAATAGCCACTTGTTGGAAATCCTTCTCGCCAAAATATGCATACGTCGGCTGCACAATCTCAAACAAACGGCTCACCACTTGCGCAACGCCATTGAAATGCGCCGGACGGTATTTTCCCTCCATCACCTTCTCCAAGTGCCCGAAGGAGAACCGGCGGGTATCCGGCTGTGGATACATTTCCTTTTCATTGGGCGCAAACACAATATCGGCGCCGGAGGCTAGCAGCAGGTCGCAGTCCTGTTTCAGGTCGCGCGGGTAGTTGCGCAGGTCGTCGGGGTCATTGAATTGTGTCGGGTTCACAAAAATACTAACGACCGTAATTGCACATTGTTTCTTGCATGCCCGGACGAGCGACAGGTGGCCGAAATGCAACGCTCCCATCGTCGGCACAAAGCCGATGGGTTCCTCTTGTCTATGCGCTGACTGCAGCAGTTGCCGAAGATCTGTAATAGTGTGTACAATCAACATAAGGTCATTATTTAAATAAGGCGGTTATTTAATAAGTAAGCAGAAGGGGGATATTTCGCATCAGTGATTAATGATTGCATCGTTCAGGAAATCGTTCAGGGGCTTCATCAGACGATAATAGCCGGCGGCTTCTTCTACGAAGGAGTCGGCGGAGAGGTTTTTATCCGGCAGGGCGGCCATCACGTAAAAATGTTTACGTTTTAAATAATCCGCCGCCGGCGAATCCGTGTCGAACCCTTTCGGGATGCGCGTCAGGGCATCGCTGTCGCGGCACAGGTCGCCGAATGCCCGTTTAAATTCTTTATTGTCGAGTATTTTTTTAAACCGCTCAAACTCGTCGTCAATCGCCATACGTACGGCTTTCAGCACATCAGGCATAGGCATATACAGCCCGCACGAGAGGAAACAATACCCCGGTTCGATATTCATATAGTAGCCCGACAGGTTACTGCGCGTTGTGCCTTCGCCGTTAAACAGCAGCCCGAAATTGGTTTTATACGGCGATTTGTCGGCCGCAAAGCGAGTATCGCGGGCAATGCGGAACATGCTTTTCCGCAGGTCATAAAAACCGATAGCATCGAATTTATTGATTTCCTCGAGCAGTCGTTGGCCTGTCTCGAGCACATTTTGCCGGGCTGCCTCGTAGTCGGAACGGTGGGCGTGAAACCAGTCGCGGTCGTTATGCTGCGCAAGGTCTTGTAAAAATTGAAAGGTCGCTTTTTGTATCATTTCGTTGGATAATTGAAAGGATTATTTCATTAAATTTCGTACAAAGGTATAAGAATTTTTGCAAACTGCTATTTTCCCGTTATCGGAGCAGGGTCAACACATTTAAAACTACTCAAAATTTAAATGCCTTAACCCTGAGAATCGCGCGACATCGTTGATATGCTTGCTTGAGGGGGAGGGGTAGTAGCCGTATGCGTGTCTGTAGCCGTAAGCTAAAGCATACTGTTAATAAAGTATTGTCCCTGTGGAACTGGCCTGCGTAGCTCTCCGCCGCTGGCGGGGGCGTCCGTAGGGCGGGGGTGGAATAGTTCATAGTTCAAAAAAAATTCCTCTCTTTTAACTTTTTTTGGCTGATTTTAAAAAAAGTCATACCTTTGCCGCCGATGCCGATTTTTTTGATTAAATTTCTTGTTTAATCAAAACCCCCTTCTCCCTTCTCTTTTTTCTTTATCT
>JAITKF010000073.1 GCA_031278545.1 Prevotellaceae bacterium | reverse complement strand
GAAGCAAGCAGTTCTTGCGTTTCGTAGCCTACGTACGAAAATACAAGCGTTGCGCCGGGACGGACAGTAATAGCATACCGACCGTCAATGTCGGTGATAGTTGCATTGGTGGCGCCTTTCTGCACAACCGACACCCCGACCAGCGGTTCGCCCGTGGCGGCACTGGTGACGATTCCTTTTACTTCGATGTTGCTCTGGGCGATTCCCACGCCCGGCAAGAGCAACATGATGACAAGCGCTATCGTGCTTGCCCAATAATTTCGTTTTAGTTTTTTCATACATTAATGTGTGTTATTTCAATTTGTATTCATGATTTAATCAGACATTGCAAATTTATCTACAAAAAGAAGTCGATCGCACAAGGGTATATAAAAAAGGAGTATGTTAAGAATATTAATTTATTGTTATCGACACATTAGTCTCCTCCGCGCCGGTCGAAAAAAGGAATAGCATGGGAGTAGGGGCAGAAGGTAATGAACAATAAATTGCGTGCCGCAGGAGCATACATTCGCCGACAGACAGCGATTGTCTATCCGTTGCAATATTTGCAAGGAAAGAGAAGAGCGGTGGCGAGGGATGGTGAAGGGGAATTTGATTCACATTCCCTTCCTGACAGGGCACATGGCGCCCTTCTCCACCACAAGAGCGCTTTATACTTTATTTAATATCTAATTCTTCCGAGTACTGTTCCCAGTTTGTCATCACTTCGACGGCTTTGAGGAAGGACGAGTCAAGTTGTTTGTTGACGGTCTCATAATATTCGCTGGAACTCCAGAGCGCGCGGGCGATGAGGGCTTTCATCTGGATACGGAGGTAATATCCCGAAACGGCGATTCCCTGTTCGTCGCGCGGTATCTTCCGTGTTTCGGCGTAGGCGATAAATTCATTGAAGAGCGCCTCGTCAACCGAAAAGCGTCTATCGAAGTCGCCGAAGGTCTTATAGCGTTTTTGCAGGGCGCGGCGTTCTTTATCCATCCGCTGCACGACGAACTGGTTAAGCAGCCCCGCACGGAGAATTTGCCAGTAATAATCCGAATAGAACGACGTGTCGGCCGGCAGGAAAATATCGGGCATAATGCCGCCGCCGCCGTATACTTCGCGGGTATTGACGAGGGTATAATATTTCAGGGAGTCGGGGAGGTGAATGCTGTCGCGGTGATAAAATTCGCCATTACTGTAGCGTTTTTCCATGTCGGCATAGTATTTATTGGTATTGCCGGCATCGTAGGGGCGTTGTATGACGCGGCCGGTGGGCGTGTGATAGCGGGCGACGGTCAGGCGTACCTGCGAGCCGTCGGGAAGTGGCAACAGTTGCTGCACTAAGCCTTTGCCAAACGAGCGACGCCCCATCAGAATACCGCGATCCCAGTCCTGAATAGCGCCGGCGACAATTTCGCTGGCCGACGCCGAATGTTCGTCAATCAAGACAATCAGTCGTCCGTCGCGGAACATGCCGCGACCGGTAGCCAGTTCGATGGATTTCGGCCAATGTTCGCCTTCGTTGTAAACAATCAGCCGTCCGGCGTCGAGAAATTGGTCGCACAGATCGATGGCCGTTTTGAGTACTCCTCCGCTGTTACCGCGCAGGTCAAGGATGATAGATTGCGGCGTGCGTTTAAGTTTTTTCAGCGCTTGCGTAATTTCGTCTATCGACGTGGCGGCAAAGCGGCCAAGGCGGATGTAGGTTAATCCGGGTTGCACTTCGTACAGCGCATCGAGGCTATAGATGGGAATTTTGTCGCGGACAACCGTAAAGCGCAACGGATGCGGATACCCCTTGCGGAGAATGGTCAGCACGACGGACGTGCCCTTTGCCCCACGTAGCAGCTTTAATACCCGCTCATTCTTCAACCCGATGCCGGCAATGTGGAGGCTGTCAACGGCAATAATCCGGTCGCCGGATAGTATACCCACCGCTTCAGACGGGCCGCCGGCCAGCGGTACGGCCACCGTCAGCGTATCATTCAAAATATTGAACTCAATCCCGACACCTTCAAAATTGCCTTCGAGTTGCTCGTTGGCGGCCTTCACATCGGCTGCTGACAGGTACGACGAATGCGGGTCCAGATTGTGCAGCATGTGGGTAATAGCCTTCTCGGCCAGACGCGGCAAATTGACCGTATCGACATAGTACGAATCGATATACACCAACATTTGCCCAAGCTTGTTATAACTTTCATACAGTTCCCTGTTTTCCTTCCCCGGTTGAGCCGCCAGCGGCGCGGCGACCAGTAGCGCGATAAGCGCAATTAGTGTTTTTTTCATTATCCTTATATTCTTAAACCCTGCAAAGCTACGATTTTTTTCAACAACTCCCTGCCGGCGGCGGTACAGGCATTCCCTGTTGGGGAATAATATTAATAGTATGACATTGCTCCAAGTAGTTTTCAAACGCTTTGTGCACAATGATTCTTTTCCTGTATCTTTTTTTGAGCAAGTTCAGTCCGATTCCTGACCCCAGCAAAATTTTTAGCGGCATGATTAGCTCTTTTGTGCTGCTCATCTTCGCAGAAAAGCACATTAAGTGTCTGGTGCAAATTGTTTTCAACTGACCAATGAACACGTATAAATTTATTGAAGTAAAGGCCTTAAATTGTTGATATAAATCGTTCATGTGTTTCTGTTTTTGGTTGTAAATTCTCGTGTTGATGTCATTTTTATCACTGCCCTGATTGCCTTTTACGAGAAGAATATGATTTGCTTGGTTTTCAATTATCTTTTTGGCTATCTCACGTTGCCGCAGATTTAAGCGCCAAATGCAACTCAACGACTCCACGACTCTACAAAGTTCACCAGATACAGCTTCTCAGTAGCCCGTGTGAAGGCGGTATAGAGCCATCGCAGGCCGTCGACGGTCAGGGGCCTGTCGCGAAGGAACGGGTAGTCGATGAACACGGCTTTCCATTGGCCGCCTTGTGCCTTGTGGCACGTTACGGCCGCGGCGTATTTTATTTGCAGCGCATTAAAATAATCGTCTTCGCGGATGGCGCGGTAACGTTGTTGTTTGTTGATGATATGGGTATAATCGTCGGCGACGTCGAAAAAGAGTTGCCGTTGCCGGTCGCTGCTGAGCGAGGGCGACTCGCTCTGGAGCGTGTCGAGGAGGATTTTAGTAGTAATTTCGGTATTGTTATAATCGGGGAATCGGAGGATGGCTTCGGCGAACGAGAAGCCATAGCGCGACTCGTATTTCCGTATACGCAGCAGGTCGGCGATGTCGCCGTTGGCAATAAAAGACATATCGTCGGAGGCATCGAGGATGTGATAGCAGTTTTTGACGACCATAATACGGTCTCCGGGCGTAAGGGTTTCTTCACGGAACTGTATCGTGCCGCGGATACCCTGATTGTAGCGAATGGCGCGTTTGTTCGAGAAGCAGACGACGATTGTTTCACGGTCGCCGTAACGGTCATAGGCGTCGGACAGTTTTTCCATCAGGTCGCTACCGGTGATGCACTCGACATCCGGGAAGGGCTTACGGGTAAAGTCGGGCAACTGTGAACGCCGCTGCTCAATATGACGGCGCAGTTGCGTGGCGTAGTACAGGATGCCCGACTGCGCCGCCTGCCGCACCACGTCGGACAATTGCACATAGCCGGCCACGCCGTAATATTGCATTTCGTCGACATCCAATGCGGGACTTTGCGATAGCCCGACAGGCGGCAACTGCGCATGGTCGCCGACGAAAATCAATTTGCACCGTTCGCCGGATTTGACGTATGTAACCAAATCATCGAGCAGGCGTCCTGTGCCGAAGGGTGAGCGTTCAAGAGAACTGTTAGAAATCATTGAAGCTTCATCGACGATAAAAACAGTATTCTTATGTTCGTTATAACTAACCGTAAACGTGCCGATATCGTCGGTGAGCGATTTTTGGCGGTATATTTTCTTATGAATCGTAAATGCCCGTTGCCCCGTATAGTTCGACAGCACCTTCGCCGCACGTCCGGTGGGCGCGAGTAGCACGACGCTGATGCGAAACTCGTTCAGGACGCGCACCAGAGCGGCAATAGCCGTCGTTTTGCCCGTGCCCGCATAGCCGCCAGTGATAAAAACATCCTGCGAATCGTTATCAGTAATATAGGCCGCCAATTGTTGAAACAACTCTTGTTGTCCTTTCGTCGGCTCATGTTGCAAATGCGCCACCAGCTTATCATATAAAAAATCGCTTATCATTTACCATTGAACATTGGTGATTGATGATTGTTTGGCTCTCCCCTCTTCGCAGAAGAGAGGGAATGCCATGCGGGGGCTGCACGCCATTTCATCGTTTCATCCATTTCATCTATTTCCATGTCCGTACAAAAAGGACAAGCAGCAGTCCGAAGATTTCGAGTCGTCCGAATAGCATCAGCAGTGTGAGGACGAATTTTCCGGCAAACGACATATCGGTATAAATACCCATGGCCACACCGCCAAAGCCATGACCGACATTGCCCAGCGATGCCAGCGATGCCGAGAAACTGGTTAAAATATCATTATTCAGCAAAGCTAACAGGAGCGTGCCGATGACCGCCAGACAAATGTACGTGAGGATAAACAGCACGACCGAATGCACCGTCTCATCGTCCATGATGCTCCCGCCTACGCGAACGGGGATAATGGCATTCGGGTGCTGCTGTTTGCGGATATAGGATTTGATGGCTTTAAAGAGAATAAGTATCCTGTCGGCTTTGATACCGCCGGATGTAGAGCCGGAGCAGGCGCATTGGAACGAGAAATAGAACAGTATCAGCACCGAGAACATCGGCCAGAGGGTGGTATTGGCGGTCGTAAAGCCGGTCGTCGAACCGATGGAAACGATCTGAAAAGCGCCGCTACGGAAGGCTCCGGCAAGCGTCGTACTAACGTCGTCAATATACAGGTTGAGGGTAACAAGAAAGATGCCGGCCAATAAACCGGCGAGATAGAACCGCACCGCCGGCGAACGCCAGAGCGGTTTTGCACGCCCACAAAGCGCCATATAAAGCAGCCCGAAGTGCATGCCCGACACCAGCATAAAAATCGTAATAACCACCTCTATCCACGGGTTATGGAAGGCGAGGATGCTGTCGTTGCGCGTGCTGAAGCCGCCGGTCGAAATCGTACTGAAAGCATGGTTAACGGCGTCGAACCAACTCATCCCGGCAAGGCGGAGCAGAAGGCTCTCCAGCAAGGTGAGGCCGACGTACATCAAGGAGATGACCCGGACGGTTTGCACGACCCGCAGTTTAAAATTATCGTTGACAAGCGTAGTCATTTCGGTCTTGACTAACCGCCGTTTGATGCCCCGCATACTTGGCAAAATCAACGCCATCATAAATACAACGCCCAAGCCGCCAATCCAGTGTGTCGCCGACCGCCAAAAAAGGAGCCCCCGGGGAAGAGACTCTACGTTGTCCAGAACCGTCGCGCCGGTAGTCGTATAGCCAGACACGCTCTCGAACCATGCGTTGATAAGTGAAAAACCATGCCCGTAAAACAGGTAAGGAAGCATCCCAAATAGACAGCTGGCAAGCCACGAAAAAGCAAGTATCGTACTGCCTTCCTTCGCGGTGATATCCGTCGCCGGTCGGACGCGAACCCACGGCACAATACCGGCGGCAATTGTAATAACGGCGCTTGCAATCAAAGCCCACAACGAACCGTCGCCCGCGTAGTAGAGCGAAAGCCCGGCCGCCAGCAGCATCACCCCTGCATTGAGCGCCAGCACCAGACCGGTATACCGAATAATAATGGGATATCGCATGAGAGTACAAAATTACATGAAATACTTAGGTTTTCCAAGCTCATTTGCCCCTCGATTCTACCCCAAATCCGTCTCCTTCCACAAAAACTGTCCTCTTTTCTTCTGATTTTCAACCGTTGCAATTTTTTTTGATTAACTAAATAATTTAATCAAGCAAAACGGTACCCATTAAAATAGATATACGAGTATAAAATTAACAAAATAACAAAACATTACAATGAAGAAACTAATTTTACTATCAGTTTTAGCGCTGTCCGTATCAACAGCATGGAGGCAAGGCGGAACAGGCGATACACCTATAAAGATTAACCTTTCGGAATCGCGCCTTACGGCATGCGCAGGCTCGGAGATTACGCTGGTCGCCGCTGCACAGCAACTCCTTTTACAAAGTGACAAATATTGGCGACAACCCGCGAGGAAACGGGTCGGGCACATCCGGCTGCGATACAACTATCGCCACCGCCAAAGGCTGTACGATATGGTAAGCACAACGAACGTGATCAATGCCCATAAAAAACAGCGCGAAGCAAGCAGCCCGGACGCCTCGCAAACTTGCAGCATGGTTTTTGCAATTGCAAAAACCATAAACCGGAAAAAATGGCAGATTATCAAATCACAAATAAGACAGGATGGCAGGCTTTAATTCCGGCTATCTGCAAAAAATAATATTGAAATCGGCAAAATCGCCGAAACAATAGACGACGACATTTCTTATTACGAATTAGTCTCGCCGCCGCCCGATTTCTTGTTCCCTGCTCTCTGCTTCTAATTAAAAAAATTTTTTATTAAATGTTTTTTGTTTTTAAAATATTTTGTATTTTTGCACTCAGTTTTCATAAACATTTAAATAATAATTACACAATAAACACTATAATAAATTATGAATGACCCCGTTCTTTTTAAAATATCAATGACAAAAACAGAGCGATGTATCCGGGATGTAAGTCACCGTTTTTGTTTAACTAAAAAATTTAATCAAAAACAGGCGAATATGCTTAACGCGCAAGTCCCGAAGCGGCGCAAGCAATAGCGCAGGCAGTAAGACCTGCGACGTAAAGCGGATACGTAGTAACCCAACAACTCAACAACAACTATGGATTTAAGAAAATTAGCAGATGTATACAAGGATGAATTACTAAACGGCGTACTGCCGTTCTGGTTGCGACACTCTATCGACGCCGAATGCGGCGGCTATTTCAGTTGTCTCAACAGGGACGGGTCGGTGTATGATACGGATAAGTTTATTTGGCTGCAAGGGCGTCAGGTGTGGCTATTCTCAATGCTCTATAATAATATGGAGCAACGCCCGGAATGGCTGGATTGCGCCTTGGGCGGAGGCGCGTTTTTGAAGCGATACGGGCATGACGGACAATACAACTGGTATTTTTCCGTAGACCGGCAAGGGCGTCCGCTGGTCGAGCCGTACAATATTTTTTCGTATACGTTTGCTACGATGGCCTTCGGCCAGTTGAGCCGCGCTACGAATAACAGCGAGTATACAGATATAGCGCTGAAGAGTTTTCATAACATCCTTGCCCGGACGGACAACCCGAAAGGCCGGTGGGACAAGGCGCATCCCGGCACGCGGGACTTGAAAAACTTTGCACTACCGATGATTTTATGCAACCTGGCGCTCGAAATCGAATATCTACTGGACTCGCAGGTGTTGCTTTCGTTAATGAATACTTGCATCCATGAGGTGATGGAGGTCTTTTACCGTCCGGAGCTGGGCGGCATCATTGTCGAAAACGTAACCACCGACGGCGCATTATCCGATACGTTCGACGGGCGTTTGGTCAATCCCGGTCATGCGATAGAGGCCATGTGGTTCATCATGGACTTGGGCAAACGGCTAAACCGCCCCGACCTGATAGAAAAAGCGGTAGAGATTACGCTCACCATGCTGGAATACGGCTGGGACGCGGAGTACGAAGGGATTTTCTACTACAAAGACCGGCTGGGCTATCCGCCGCAACAGCTGGAGTGGGACCAGAAACTATGGTGGGTGCACATGGAGACGCTCATTTCCCTGCTCAAAGGCTACACGCTGACCGGCTCTGAGGCGTGCCTGCAATGGTTCGAACGGGTGCATGATTATACGTGGTCGCACTTTAAGGATACGGAATATCCCGAATGGTTCGGTTACCTCAACCGTCGCGGTGAGGTACTGCTGCCGCTGAAAGGCGGAAAATGGAAAGGCTGTTTCCATGTACCAAGAGGACTGTATCAGTGCTGGAAAACAATAAAGACATTAGCATCTTAAACGACGTATGAAATTATTTAAACAATCGGACAAATCGGCAAACAGGTTTTTGAAGAAAGCATGTAATCCTGCAGGAATAGCCCTATTACTGCTGTTTAACATACTGCCTGTGTATGCCCAGCAGACAACAACTATAACCGGCGTGGTAGTCGATACAAAAGGCGAAGCAGTTGCGGGCGCCAGTATCCTTATTAAAGGAAGCGCTGTCGCCACCCTGTCTGACACATCCGGCCGGTTTGACATACAAGCGGCTCCCGGGACAACGGTAGTAGTATCCTTACTGGGCTATCATCCACAGGAAATACCTGTCGGCGACCAAACGGCGTTGTATATAATACTGGAAGAAGCAGTGCAACAATTGGAAGAAGTAGTCGTAACGGCTTTAGGTATAAAACGCGAAAGAAGGACGCTTGGATACGCCGTGCAGGAGGTGAAAACCGTTGATTTTACGGAAACCAAAACCGAAAGTGTGGCGAATATGTTACAAGGCAAATTGGCGGGCGTGCAAATCAGCCAGTCATCCACAGGGGTTGGCGGTTCTACGCGCATCATCCTGCGCGGGTCGAATTCGCTGACCGGACGCAACCAGCCACTCTGGGTCGTAGACGGCATTCCCATTCGGGATGATGCCCCGGGCGCTTCTTTTGAAGACGGGGGCGCCGGTTCGGATGTAGCGGGCGCTTCGTCCGAAATAAATCCGGATGACATCGCAACCATTTCGGTATTGAAAGGGCCGAACGCTTCCGCATTATATGGCTCCAGAGCGCAAAACGGTGTTATTGTGATCACCACAAAAAGCGCCGGACAGGAACAACCGCTTCGCATAACCTACAATGGTCATTTCAGCTGGTCGCAACTGTACAACGGATATGATTTTCAATGGCTGTACGGACAAGGCACCCGCGGCGGTTTTGATATTAGCGCCAGAGAAGGCTGGGGACCCCTTATGACCGGACAGAAAATCCAAAACTGGCGGGAATGGTACTATAATGAAGCGGCGGAGGAATATGCCATGACAGCGCAGCAAAACCGTATTAACGATTTTTTCAGAACGGGATTCAATAGCAGTAATTCGGTGGCCATTGAAGGAGGGGGAAAATACCTCGCTACACGATTGTCATTTACAGATTCGCGCTATCAAGGCATTACGGCCAATAGCGCCCTGCGCCGGCAATATGTAGACATTAACAGCAACCTGAAATATGGCCGTCTTACGGTAAATGCCAAGGCTACTTACAGCAAGCAAATACAGGAAAACCCTGTCATTACGGGCGAATACGGCATGATGCAGATGTTTACCAGAATGCCTGCCAATATCCGTACAGAAGATTTAGTGCATAATATGACCTTAGACCACATCCCGATGAACTGGAGCGGCCCGAGCAATGAATACATGAATCCTTACAATTATATTACCGATGAAAAGGAAACCATTCATAACCGCGACCGGTTGTTTGGCGTCATTTCGGCCAGTTTTAAGGTTACGGAGTGGCTGAACGTTACTGCCCGTACCGGCATGGATCGCATCATGGATAACAATCACTCTTGGGGACTGAAAGGAACAAACGGAACAAGCCCTGTGTACGGAAAATCGTATGCTGTCATCAATGAGCTTAACTCCGACCTCATGTTGAATATCAATAAAACCGTTGGTAGATTCTCCGTACTGGCCAATGCCGGCGCCGCCGTCATGAATCTTAAAACCGACGGGCTGGATGCCGGATCCGGCTATTTGACGCTATACGGATTTTACCGGCTGTCGAACGGCTCGCTCGTTACGGCCGATGATTACACCACCGAAAAGGAAATACAGTCCGTACTGGGGAATGTCCAACTGGCCTACAATAATTATCTCTATCTGGATATGACCGCAAGAAATGACTGGTCGTCTACTTTACATGCCCGCAACCGTTCCTATTTTTATTCGTCCGTCAATTTGAGCGGTATTGTTTCGGATATGGTAAACCTTCCCAAACAAATTTCACTGTTAAAAGTGCGCGCTTCTTGGGCGCAAGTGGGGAATGATACGGATCCGTACCGATTGACGCAGGTCTACAGCCTTCCTCCCAAAGTGAATGGCGTCAATATGTGGGGCGATGTGGGGTTGATAAAACCGTTTGATGATTTGAAACCCGAACGTACCACCTCCTTTGAATTCGGACTCGACTTGAACCTATTTCAAAACAGAATCGGTTTAGATTTCACGTATTACCATTCCAGCACGATTAACCAGATACTGTCCTTGCCTGTTCCTCCGTCAAGCGGTTATGAGTGGAAATTCATCAATGCCGGCAAGATGAAAAGTTCGGGATTCGAATTGGCGTTAAGCACAACCCCTGTGAAAAGCGGCGCATGGCAATGGGACGTAACTGTTAACTGGGGGACGAATACAAGCCAGTGTGTGGCATTAACCCCCGGTATTCAGAAGCTCGCCTTAGGCAGTCTGCGCATCGGCGAAGTGGTGGTAATGGAAGGCGGACAGTATGGGGATATTCGCAGCAAGGTTTTTATCAGGGACGAGGCAGGGCGCATGCTGGTTGATGATGATGGCATTCCGCGAAAATCCAATGAATTTGAAACAATCGGGAATATATCGCCCGACTGGACAGGCGCTGTGATTAGCCGGTTGCAATACAAAAATTTCGTAGTAAACGTACTAATTGATATTCGGCAGGGTGGAGACATCCTGTCGGTTACCGATGCGTTGGCTTCGGAGGCAGGCACCGGCGCGCGCACGGTCGATGGCCGGGGAGGTATGATAGTAGAGGGCGTAACGTCGTCCGGACAGCCCAATACCAAAACCATCACAGCCCAGCAATATTGGCAGTCGGTGGGTGGCGCGTATGGCGTAGGAGAAGCGTTCCTCTACGATGGATCCTTTGTCAAACTGAGGGAAGTGTCGTTGGGATATAATATCCCTACGCAATATTTGAATAAAATTAAATTTATCCGGCAGGCAAAGTTGTCTCTTGTGGGACGCGATTTGTTCTATTTTCTGAAACATACGCCCGGCACTGATCCGGAGGGCGCGTCCGTCAGGGCAGACTGGGCGCAGGCGTTTGAATTGAATGCGCTTCCTCCCGCGAGGACGTTTGGTTTTAATCTAAATCTCACCTTCTAAAAATTAAACGTCATGAAACAATCAATATGGATAGTATTTGCAGTAGGATGTACGTTGACCTGTTGTACCGGAGCATTTGATGAAATGAACCGCAATCCCAATGCCATTAACGAAATAAATCCGCAACTGCTGTTACCCAAAATGCAATATGAAGTTATCAACGCTAACGCCTACGAGTATCAGCGGGGTGAAAACCTTTTTGCCAACCAATATTGCCAATGGGTAGCCAATACGGCCCCCTATTTTAATTCGGACAGGTATGAATATAACAGCGAATGGGTAACGATAGGTTATTGGTCGCCGTTTTATACTTATGTGCTCAAGGAATTTTTGGATATCCGGAGGATGACGGAAACGCATCCCGAATATGAGGAGATGTATCACATTGCCCGTATTGTTGCCGCAATTGGCACGGCGCGGACTACCGATTTGTTCGGCGATGTGCCGTACAGTGAAGCCAGTCGCGGTATCGACCAATGCAAGTATGACTCCCAGAAAGATATTTATTATGCTATACTGAAAGAACTGCGAGAAGCCACCGAAGCGCTTTCGGCAGGCTTTAACACCGGGCAGTTGAAATACGGCGCTTCGGATTTTTACTACAACGGAGACGTGGAGGCATGGATTCGCCTCGGTAATTCGCTCCGCTTGCGGTATGCATTACGAATCGCTTTCATAGATCCCGGCAAGGCGAAAGAAGAGGGCGAAGCGGCGCTTGCTCAGCCGATGATGACGCACACAGGCGATAACGCTTATCTGATTACGAGCATCGAAGATAGCGGCCATCCACTGTTCGTCATATCCAATTGGAACGAGTTCCGGATGAGCGCCACGCTCGAAAATGCGTACAAAACATTAAGTACGGTGCACGACCCCCGCATGGAATGTTATTGGGGGGTTACAGAGGCGTCGGTGGCATTAAATGCGCCGGAGTTCAAAGGGGTGCTCAACGGTTTGCCCGGCGACCGGTTGCCGCCGTCAAATACGGCTTCCTCCACGTGGGGGTTATTGTGGGCGCCCACATGGAATTCCAGCCATGTGAAGCCTGTTTCTTTTGCGGCGGAATACCCTCTTTATATTATGTGTTATTCCGAAGTATGCTTCCTGAAAGCGGAAGCGGGTATTCGGGGATGGGCAGACGCAGGCCCTGTGCAGAGCAATTATGAAAACGGTATCCGCGCCTCTTTCGCCGAAGCGCGATGGAACGTCAATCCGGCCCTGTATTCCACCGACGACGACGAAACCTATCTCTCTACCGGTAATGTCAAATGGAATGAGGGGGCGGACTTTGAAACCAAATTGGAAAAAATAGCCACCCAGAAGTGGATAGCGCTGTTCCCAAATGGCACGGAAGGTTGGGCGGAAGTGAGACGTACGGGATACCCGAAATTGACGCCGATAGAGCGAAGCGAAGACGTCTCTATTAACGTGGCAAACGGGGAATTTATTAAAAAACTCCGTTATGTGAATATTGAACGGGAACTTAACGAAACAAACGCCACATCGCCGGAACGCAACGGAGGTAAAGGCGACGGGCAGCATGTCCGTGTGTGGTGGGATACGGGAAGATATAAATAAAGAGCAAAATGAAACGAAGAAATTTTATAACATTGAGTGTTGCCGGAGGAGTAGGCGTCGTTTTTTCGCCATTTATTATTTCCTGCCGTAAGAAACTGTTAGGGTCAATTACCGGGCAGGCGGAACTGTCGGCCGATGTAGTAATAGCCGGCGGCGGATTAGGCGGCTGTGCAGCGGCGCTGGCCGTATTGCGCAACGGATTGTCGGTCATCATGACGGAAGAAACAGACTGGGTCGGCGGTCAATTAGCCCAACAGTGCGTGCCGCCGGATGAACATCAATGGATTGAGACGCAGGGTGCGACACAATTGTATCGTACCTTGCGCCACAATATCCGCCAGTATTACCGTAGCTATTATCCACTGACCGCCGCCGCCAATGCACAGTCCTACCTGAATCCCGGCAACGGCTGGGTATCGCGGCTATGTTGCGAACCAAAGGTAGCGCAGGCGGTACTCAGAGAGATGCTGGAACCCTATATTTCTGCAGGACAATTGACGCTCCTGACGGAGCATAAGGCCGCCGCCGCCGATGTGGATGGCGACAGGGTGCGGGCGCTGAAAGTCAAACATGTCCGTTCAAAGGCGGAAACCGTCCTCGTAGCTTCCTACTTTGTAGACGCCACCGAGTTGGGCGACCTCCTGCCAATGACCGGCACAGAATATGTCTCCGGCGCGGAATCGCAGGCCGAAACACGGGAAATGCATGCGCTTGCGGTGGCCAATCCGCTCAATCAGCAGGCTTTTACGGTTTGTTTTGCGTTAACCTACGATAAAAACGGCGTGCATACCATCCAGAAACCGGCGGAATATGATTTCTGGCGTAACTTTGTTCCGCCCCTGACGCCGCCATGGTCGGGGAATCTGCTCGACCTTGCTTACTGCAATCCCCGTACACTGGAACGCCGGTTGATGGATTTCCACCCGGACGGCGGCGCTACCACCAACCCCAATTGGTGGACATACCGCCGTATCATCGACAAAAATAATTTTACAGCCGGCGCCTATAACGGCGACATCACAATTGTCAACTGGCCGCAGAACGATTATATGCTGGGCAACCTCGACGGCGCCGAAGAGGAATTTGCACAACACGTGGCGCGGGCAAAACAACTCAACCTTTCGCTCCTGTATTGGTTGCAGACGGAAGCGCCCCGTCCGGGCGGCGGATACGGATGGCCGGGACTGATGCTGCTCAGCAGCGCCACGGGCACTGCCGACGGAATGGCCAAATACCCTTATGTGCGGGAATCGCGCAGAATCAAAGCCGAATTTACCGTGCTCGAAGAACACATCGGGAAGGAAAACCGCTTGTTGGTGTCGGGTATGGATACTGCGCCGGATTTTTATGACAGTGTAGGCGTGGGCTATTACCCGCTCGACTTGCACCCCAGTACGCAAGGCAACAATTACCTTGATTTTGATGCCTTGCGCTTTCAAATTCCCATGGGCGCATTACTGCCCAAACGCATGGAAAACCTATTGCCCGCCAATAAAAATATCGGGACAACACACCTTACCAATGGCTGCTTCCGGCTGCATCCCGTGGAATGGAACATCGGCGAATCCGCCGGCATGCTAGCCGCTTATGCCTGCCAAAAAAAGGTCTCGCCCCGCGCCGTACGCCATACCCCTTCCCTGTTGGAAGATTTTCAAAGAACAATACAAAACCAAGGAGTACAGACAGTATGGATGTAAGGAATAAACTATCAATGTTAACGTTAGCCTTCCCTATGCGCACAACAGGCCGAAAATTCATCTGTCTTTGGACCATCATGATTGGGCTCATTGCCTGTTCGTCTAATCAAACGCCACCCGATACCGGCGGGGGCGAAGAAGGAGGGACAACTTATCCGTGGGAAGACGGCAGGGAAAGCCTGTTGCCTGTTACGGATATGGTATTGATCTACGGCGGCGGCGCGCACCGGAATGTAACATGGAATAAAGAACATTTTGTCCCCTACGTGAGCTATACGGATAAAACAAATAACGAACAAAGCCTGTTCGACGGCTTCCTCTTCCTTGAAATTACCAATGGAGAGTCGGGTGCGCCGCGTATTTTTGCCACCGGCTATTATGGCGAACCCGCCAGAAAAACAGACTGGAAGGCGCTGGCCGATTATTATTTCCAACCCGGCATCGCCATAGATGCGCTAGAGCAGTGCATCGCTGGCGCCGAACAGCGATTAAGAACCGGAAAGAAAAGAAAAATAGTGGTTGCTATCCCCGAACCGATTACAGCAGGCCCCAATTCCAGCTATACCGGACTACCTGTCAATTACTGGGGAGAGGTAGATGGCATTACCCTTGACTTCACCAAAGATAGCGACCGCATTACGGCCTGCAAATGGTACATCGACTACGTAAGAAAATGCTTTAGCGAAGGTCATTTTCAGCATATAGAACTGGCCGGTTTTTACTGGGTAGCCGAAGAGTCGCTTCATACTAAGACCATTCTTTCGGGCGTAGCGGCTTACCTGAACCAGTGGAAATACAGTTTCAACTGGATCCCTTACTGGAAAGAAGTCCCCGACTATTACGAATGGAAATCGTTGAAATTTAATTATGCCTACTTGCAGCCCAATTATTTCTTCAACGAAGCCATCCCCTACTCGCGCTTAACGGACGCCTGTACCGTAGCCCGGCAGTACGACATGGATGTAGAACTGGAGTTCGACGAACGGGCGCTGGTAAACAGCGGAAACAGGGGCTATCGCTTACGCGATTATATGCAGGCGTTCGAAGTAAACAATATCTTGTCGACAAAGCGGGTGGCATATTATCAGGGTACCGATGCCCTGTTCCGCCTGTATAGCGCCACCGACGAACAGGACGCCGCATTATTTCACGACTTCTGCGCCTTTGTCGTAGCGCATCAATCATTACGAAACCAATAAAAAAAATAAATTTCATTCCATTATTGTTTAATTAAAATTTTAAAAAACATGAAAAAAACAAAACTTGTTCTAGTGAAGTATCTTTTGATACTTGTATTAATTGTGCCGATGGCGTCTTGTAGTGAAGACGATCCGGTAGAAACGCCCAAAAGGACGGAAAAGGAAATTACTGAATTCAGTATTCCTTCATTAGAGTTGACAGGGGAAATAAACCCTGATGCGCACACCATTGCGCTCGTCGTAACACCCGATTTTAACCAGTCGTTGCTGGAAAATGTGGTGCCCGACATTAAGTACACTGGAGTATCCATTGAGCCGGCTGTAACAGAGCCGCAGAATTTCACCCGGAATGTAACCTACAAGGTAACGGCTGAAGACGGCTCGTCTCAGAATTATACCGTAAGCCTGACGGTGAGCGAGTTTGTGTCCTCCGGTTTTGCCAAAGTTACCGAAGTGTGGGCTAAGACCGACTGGGCGGCGCTTAATTTTTCCCCCGGCGGTATTGAAAATACGCTGGCTTATAAGGACGGAAAAGTAGTAGCTTCCCGTTCAGGTATTATCCTGGATGCCAATACCGGCGACCCCACCGGAGCGCGACTGAATGTGTCCGGCGCTTCGGGAAAATTCCACCCGACCGACCCAACCCGAGATTATCCCTTCTCTTTGACCAACGACGACGCCGGTAATGTTATTGGCGTAGCGCTGGGTGCATGGACGGTGAGCTTTCTTCCAGTATACAAATGGACAAGCTTGGATAGCCCGCCAGTATTGGTTTATGAATTGACCAGCGATACATGGGCAGGTGGTAATACCGGTAATATTAAACCATTCGGTAGAAAAATCGGGGTAACCGGCGATATTAACGGAAACGGATATATTATGCAGTACTGCCAGAACAACCAGGGCGTAGGTGGCGACAAGCAGCAGTATATATGGAAAGTAACAGGAGGCGTGGTAAACCCCGCCAGCTATACTGCCATTATGGTGGAATGCGATCCTATCGACAACACGTATTATCAGACGCTGATTCCCATGACTGACACCTACACCGACATCTACCCATACTACCTCGCTGCGACGGGAAGCACCACCGGAGTCCCCCCTTCCGAAGTAAGCTATAAACCCAACGTTTCTCAGAATAGGGTGATTATTGAAGGCTTCCAGGTGGAGGGGGAAGACCAAATATTCAGTTCCAAATGGGGCGCTTATGTGTACCATGCTAAAAAGTTCGATTTCAACGGCGTTAAATACATCGCGGTGCTTTCAGTCAGTAGTCCGCAAACGCCGGGCGATCAGAATTCCTGTGTTTATTACCTGGCTATTCTGGATACCAGAACCAACACCGTAACGAAAGTGATAACGATACCCAGAGGAGATAAAGTAAATATTAACGGCTCTGTGTCAGTCACCAATGGGTTAGAAGAAACCCTACCGACAGGCGAAAAGAGAATTCGCCTTTATTCGCTGTTCACCGACTTGGGTGTATTCTGCCACGAATTAACCAACAAGCCGTAGTTATCCGGTAAAACAAATAGCAGGGTGCAGGCTTACAGCCTGTAGCCTGTACCCCGCTATTTTATAAAAAGAAAGACAGAAGAGCTATGAGACAATTATTCTTTTTCAACAAACAGTTCCTTGCTGCCTGCTGCGTTCTTGTGGCGGCAAGTCTTTTCGGCGGCGCTACCCTGTATGCCCAGACGCGCACGCTGAGCGGTTCCGTAACGGACGCACAGGGCGAAATCCTTACGGGAGCGGTGGTGGTGGTCAAAGGCGTTACATCAGGGACGGTAACGGGCGCCGACGGGCGATTTACCCTTGCCCTGCCGGCAGAGGCGGTGGCCGTGGAGGTATCGTACATCGGTTATATCACGCAGACCGTCGATGTACAGGGTGTAAATGAAATTAAGGTCGTATTGCAGGAACAAATAAACGTGTTTGACGAGGTAGTAGTTGTCGGTTATGGCACACAGAAGAAAGTAAACCTTACCGGCTCCGTGCAGGTGGTTGCAGGTAGCGATTTGTCGAAGCGCAACGCGCCCAATACCTCTGCCGCTTTGCAGGGACTGGCGGCGGGCATGTCAGTGGTGCAGTCCACCGGTAAGCCCGGCTCCGACGGCGGCGACATTACCATTCGCGGAAAAGGGTCTATCAATACGTCTACGTCCCCGCTCATATTGATAGACAATGTGGAAAGCGACATCAACGCCATCGACATGAGTATCGTAGAATCCATCTCCGTATTGAAAGACGCCGCCTCGGCAGCCATCTACGGCTCGAAGGCGGCTAACGGCGTAATCCTTGTAACCACCAAACGCGGCAAGGAAAAGGGAGTCCGCATTACCTACAACGGCTACGCGGGCTTCAACGAACCTACCGAGCTGGCTACACCGGTGTCGGCGGTAGATTTTATGAAAAATATGAATATCGCCAATATCAATGCGGGCGGTAACGGTATCTATGCAGAAGACATCATTCAAGACCTCGCCACATACGGCCCCGACAACTGGCGAGTATATGACACACGGTGGCGGGATGAGATGCTTAAGAAATATGCGCTGTTACACAAACACGCCGTCAGCGTGAGCAGCGGCTCCGACGTTATCAGCTATTTCGCTACAGCTACTTACCAGTATCAGGACGGGCTGATTGAGAACAACGACTTCCAACGGATAACGCTACGGGTCAACAGCGACATTAAACTCTCCGAATGGCTCAGAGCCGGACTGGACGTGAGTTTCCGGCAACACAATACTAAAACGCCCAGTATAGATACGCCCGAATCGCTGATCAACGCCGCGCTCACATTGAACCCCATCCTGCCGGGTATTAACCGCGACGGCACTTACGGCGATGGGCAGAACGGCTACAATCCCATTGCTATTGCCCGCGACGGCGGCGTGCAAAATTACTCCGTCCCCGAAACGGCAATTAAATTCTTTCTCACCGCCAATCCTGTAGAAGGCATGGAACTGCACGGCTTCTACAACCGGCGGATGATTGAAGACCGAACTATCCAGTTTATCAAACCGTATAAGACCTACGACCAGGGGTATGTGAAAAACTCCTACCCCGTCGCTTCGACAGGGGAAAGGTATGAATATTTTTCCAAAACCATCTACAATCACTTCTCTACGCAGATTTCCTACGAAAAGACCTTCGGCAATCATTATTTTAAAGCGATGGGCGGCGGCAGCGCGCAAGACTACGCACGGCAGTACATGACAGCCCGCCGTATCGGATACAGCTTCCCCGGCTATGAACAACTCAACAACGGTAGCAGTACCGGCCAAACCAACACCGGCACAAGAATCGAATACGCACAAGCGTCTCTCTTCGGAAGGCTCAACTATTCATTTGCCTCGCGCTACTTGCTGGAACTTGTCGGACGGTACGACGGCTCGTCCCGTTTCACTCCCGGCTACCGGTGGGGCGTGTTCCCCTCCATCTCTGCCGGCTGGCGGGCGTCGGAAGAAGCATTTTTTGAACCCCTGAAAAACTACATTGACCACCTGAAAATCCGCACTTCGTGGGGGTCGCTCGGCAACGAAAGCCTCTCGTCCTATTATCCCTATGCCTCCACCATCGCTCTCGGCGGATATGCCTACTGGTTCGACAACAAACAACTGCTGGGCGGCGCTCAAACCACCGTCGCCAATGAATTGATAGGCTGGGAAAAATCCACGCAATTCGACATCGGCTTCGACGCCGGACTATGGAATAACAAACTGACGCTATCGTTCGACTATTACGTACGGCAAATTACCGACATGCTGCAATCGTTCACCATCCCCTACATGGTAGGATTAAGTCCGGCCATGCAAAATGCCGGTGACATGCGGGTCAACGGATGGGACTTGACCTTTACATGGCGCGATAAGATTGGCGAGGCGAGCTACCACATTACCGCTAACCTCTCCGACGCGCTTAGCGTTATAACCGACCTGAAAGGAAAGGTATACGACGAAGGAGACTCGTTTATCAAAGAAAACTATCCCCTGAATGCTTTCCGTGGCTACCTGTCCGATGGCTACTATCAGTCGGAAGAGGACGTCAAAAACTCGCCCGCATACAATGTCAGGCCAGACGATGTGACGGCCAAGCTGAACAACTTCCACCCGGGCGACATTAAATACAAAGACATCAGCGGCCCGAACGGAACACCCGACGGCATGATATCCCCCGAATACGACCGCATCGAAATAGGAAACCCCTACCCCCGCTACGAGTTCAGCCTCGACTTGGGCGCTGAATGGAAAGGAATCGACCTGACCGTGTTCCTGCAAGGCATCGGCCAAAAAGATATTTACTATGCAGGGCAGGGTGTCCGGCCTTTCTACAACGGACGGTCGATGTACACCTATCAAAACGACTACTGGCGGGAAGACAACCGCAATGCAGCGTTCCCGCGCCTGCTAACGGTTGCCAGCAGCGCGACACACCCCAACTACTTCCTGTCGGATTTCTGGCTAAAGAGCGGCGCTTACCTGCGCATGAAAAACGTTGTGCTGGGCTATACCCTCCAAAAAAAAATCACGCAGGCGCTTAAACTCGGTAAGGTACGCGTCTACCTGAGCGGCCAAAATCTCTTCACCATTAGCGGCGCCTACGAAGGATACGACCCTGAAACATGGGTCTCGGGCGTCGGCTCCTTCTACCCCGTAATGCGAACCTTCACCGGTGGCATCGATATACAATTCTAATAATATGAAATAACAGACATGAAAAAGTTGCTACTCCTATCCCTTCTTACAACCCTCTGCATAGCCTGCGAAGACTACCTGGACAGAGAACCCTACGACTACACCTCCGCCGGCTTCTACAAAACAGAAGAAGCCATTGAATTAGGACTTACCGGCGTATATTATAACATGTACCTCGATGTGTACAACTTCGGATACATGGTACCCAACTACATCTTCTTAGACCAGTTCACCGGCATGGCCTTCGAGCGTAACGACGCCCCGCCGACCATCGGCGCAGGCGGCGGGCTGGATCAAAACAACGCGCGGGTGCTGCAATGGTGGCGCACATGGTACACCCTCATCGCACGCGCCAATGCCTTAATATACGGCTCAAAAGACTACATCAACGGACTGAGCGACAAAGCTCTGCAATACATCGCCGAAGCGCGAGTACTGCGGGCATTTGCCTACTACAACCTGATATCAACCTATGGCGACGTGCCTTTTTTCGACCGTCCCGTAACCGTTGAACAATACCACACACCGCGGACGTCAAAAACAACCATCCTCGACTTCATCCTAAACGAAACGGCAGACGCCGCCAAAAACTTAGAATGGACAGCCCCGTCGCGGGGACGGATGGACAAAGCCGCCGCACACGGCCTACGCGCACGCGCCGCACTACTCGGCGGCAGCCTAAATTACGGAGGACGCGCCACCGACTACTTCAAAATCGCCGCCGCCGCCGCTGACACAGTCATCGGACGACGCACACTGGCCAACTGCTATGAAGACCTCTTCACCACCACAGGACAGACCAAAGCCGACGTCCGGAGCGAACTAATCATCGAAGTAATGTACTCCCTCGACGGCACCCGGCGAACCCACCTGATAGGCTTCGGCAGCGCCTCCCGATTCCACGGACAAACACTCCGGCACCCCTCCACATTGTTAGCCGACACATACGAATGCACCGACGGCAAACGCATCGATGAATCACCCCTCTACGACCCCAAACACCCGCAACGAAACCGCGACCCCCGATTCCGAGCCACCCTCCGAATGCACGGCGACACCTGTGTAAGTAACACCACCGGCGCAGAAAACGGTAAAATAAAAGTCATCCTCAACGCCTACGACGACAACACCAAACAATACGACTACAGTACGGATACATGGAAAACGGTAACCAATATGGACATCAACAGCGGCGCGGCATGGACAAGTTTTACCATCATGGGCGCAGGCTACATCTGGCACAAAATGACCGGCGACAGCGTCGAAAGCATCCAAGCCTCGACGATTCACTTCCCCGTCATGCGCTACGCCGAACTGCTGCTCACCTACGCCGAAGCCAAAATCGAACTGAACGAACTCGACCAATCCGTCTACGACGCCATCAATGCTGTGAGAAGAAGAGTCGGGATGCCCGACGTGTCAAGCGACCGCATCGGCGACATCACTAAAATGAAACAACTTGTACGCCGCGAACGCAAAGTAGAACTGGCGCTCGAAGGCCTCCATTTCGTAGACATGCGCCGCTGGGGAATCGGCGACCTCGAAAACGAACACGACAGCTATGGCATCCCCCTAAAAGAATACGGCGGCTACGAAGGCATGACCGAAAAACCCAACTTCAAAACAACCGACCGGCATGACCTCAACGACATCGCAAATTATGAAGCCTACAAACATAAATTGAGGAGTGCCATCCCCGGCCGTTTCTGGGACTCTAAATTTGAACTCTGGCCTATCCCCCAACAGGAAATATTCCTCAACCCCGCATTAGAACCGAACCCAGGATACGTTAATTAACCCAAACAGCCTGTTAGGATACTTACAAAAATAAAGAATTGTTATTTCAGCTATCGGCAGCTCTAAAAAACAATATAAAAATGAAAATACAAAACCAAAGCATAAAAAACACACCCGCATCCGGAGTAAATGCGCCTGCATTTTTGCCGGACATCAACATATATATATCATAATCTCAAAAAAAAAGCAATATGAAAAGATTTCTCTCCTTATGTTATCTATTAACCGGATTGACGTTATATGCTGCCTGTACTTCCGGCAACGCCGACCCCTGTGAAACCAATCCGCAACCCGGATGCCCAAACTATGTCGACCCCTGCATAGCCGACCCCCAGCCCGGATGCCCAAACTATACGGACCCCTGCGAAATTGACCCCCAGCCCGGATGCCCAAACTACACCGACCCCTGCGAAATCGACCCCCAGCCGGGATGCTACAACTATGACGTAGCCCCGACGTTGGCCACCACCATCACCCTCGGCGCCACACCCTATACGGTCGACGAAACAGAAATGGACGAATTTGAAAACGGATTCTGGTACCTCAAAGCACGCCTGACAAACGCCACAAACCCCTTAGTCATACATGCCGTACGCTACAACATCCACACCACCGGATACCGCATCGAAGCATGGTCGGGACGAGACAGCCTCTCCGGCAAAGAGACCCCCCTGACGATGGTCAACCGCTATGAAGCAGCAAACCGGCAAGTAAAAGTAACCATCAACGGCGGATTCTACGGCATGGAAACCACCGGCGTACCTACCGACGCCGAAATCGTCAAAGGTATGATGAACTGTCTGGGCAATAACGAATCGCCCATCGTCGGATTTGACGAAAATAACTATCCGTATATTGATTACCTGACGTTTAATTCCAAAGTCAAAAGCAAAAATGCCGTCGAATTTAACATCACCAACGTAAACAGTACCCGCTGGGAAGACTGGCTGGTGCTCTACAATTCCGCCAAAGGCAAACGCACAGGCACCAATGAATGGGGCACTGAAATACTGTGCGCGCCGAAAACGGGACAGTGGGAAACATTGAACACCCACATCGGCGTACGTTGCAACGTCGAACAAAAAGAACTAATGAACGGCAACGGCAATATGACTATCCCGAAAGGCAAAATCATACTGTCGGGCAACAGTAAGGCCAACACATACCTCACCAACTACCTCCAAGTCGGCGACGAAGTAGAGGTAACGGTAGACTACGCCCTCGCCTCTTCGCCCGCCGTCAACTCCACCGTCATCCGCAATGCGGTAAGCGGAAGTAACATTATCCTGAAAAATAACGAAGCGCTGGAACCTCCCACCACCGAAGGCCTCTATACCTCCAAGCACCCGCGCACGGCCATCGGATTCTCAGCAGCGAAGGACTTTGTCTACTTTGTCGTCGTCGAAGGCCGGCACACAGGATCGGTAGGCGTCACCACCAAAGAACTAGCGCAGGTCATGCTGTATCTCGGCGCTACCGACGCCATCAACCTCGACGGCGGCGGCTCCTCCTGCCTGATGATTGGCAAAACAACAAAAAATGTATTGTCGGACGGATCGCAACGCGCCGTGTGCAACGGCTTAGCCATCATCAAAAACTAAGAACGACCCCTATAACCCCATGAACACACCCCCGACTTTAGACCGTAACAAATCCTCATAAATCAATAACGAAACAAATCCTCAACTATGACTCGAAAAGACTTTCTAAAAAACACTCTGCTGGCCGCCGGTACAGTACCGGTCGCCGGCGCAGCCCTATCGTCATGCACATGGGGCGCCACCGGCGCCGGAGGAAACCATCCCTCCGGTGCGGACGACAAGTACCGGCTCATCCCAAAAAACACAGGATTGCCCATTACCGGCACCTTCTTAGATGAAATCACCTATGACATTCCATCGCAGAATTGGGGCTACGACAAATGGAATAAGGATTTCGACGCCATGAAAAAAATGGGCATCGACACCGTGATCCTTATTCGCGCCGCATTCGCGCGGTATATGACGTTCCGTTCCGACGTATTGATGAAACACGAGGGAACTTACATGTATGAGCCGGCGTTCGACCTGTTGGGCATGTTCCTGGACTTAGCCGACAAACATGGTATGAAATTTTATTGCGGCATATTCGACAC
>JAITKF010000122.1 GCA_031278545.1 Prevotellaceae bacterium | reverse complement strand
GTGTCACAAAGTTTTCCAAAGTAAGCATCTTCAGCGACCTGAACCAGCTACAGGACATTAGTATGGACGACCGCTTTACCGGCATCTGCGGCATTTCCGAACGCGAACTGCTCCGCGACTTCCAGCCGGAACTACAGGCGCTGGCCAACAAACGCAAAATAACCCGAGACCAGGCCTTTTCCGGAATAAAAAAACGCTACGACGGCTACCACTTCGCCAAAGAAAGCGAAGATATGTATAACCCGTTTAGCGTGCTGAGCACTTTTTCCAAACTCGATTTCGACTACTACTGGTTCCAGACTGGCACGCCGACATTCCTTGTCAAAATGGTAAAAGACGTTGATTTTGATATACCCAAATTAGAAAACGACGTCAAAATCGGCGTTGAGTTCAGCACCGAAGAACGCAGCCTGACACGCTGGGCGATTGCACCGAAAATGAATGAAAAAGCAGAAACTTGAGGCCTCAAGTGGGACGCCGGAGGGGTATAAGGGCATGTACAGGGTAATACACAGGTGCGCTTCACGCCTCATGCTTCACAAAAAAAATGTACCTTTGTAGCCATCTTAAAAAAGTATGTCATCCGAAAATTCCACTCCACGTAAAAATTATGTTGAGACGCCGCTGATGAAGCAATATATGGCGATTAAGGCACAACATCCCGATGCGATCCTGCTATTCCGGGTCGGGGATTTTTATGAAACCTTTGGCGAGGATGCTATACGTGCCAGCGAAATCCTCGGTATCACCCTGACGCGGCGGGCGAATGGAGCGGCGGCGTTCGTCGAGCTGGCTGGTTTTCCCTATCATGCGGTTGATACATATTTACCGAAATTAGTGCGTGCAGGACAGCGTGTCGCCATCTGCGACCAACTGGAAGACCCGAAATTCGCAAAGAAAATCGTCAAACGCGGCGTTACGGAACTCGTTACGCCAGGCGTGGCGTACAACGATAATGTGCTGTCGCATCGCGAAAATAATTTCCTCGCTTGCGTGCATCTGGCCGGACACTGCGCCGGCGTTGCGTTCCTCGATGCATCGACCGGCGAGTTTCATGTGGCGCAGGGTAGCGTGGAGTATGTCGATAAACTGCTGTCGAACTATATACCGAAGGAGGTGCTCTACCAGAAGGGACGGGAGCAGCCGTTCGCGGAAGCGTTCGGGACAAAATATTATACGTATAAGATGGACGAATGGTCGTTTTCGCCCGAAGCGACCCGCGACAAACTGTTGAAGCATTTCGGCACGTCATCGCTTAAAGGTTTCGGCATTGACAATCTGGAGGCAGGTATTGTGGCAGCAGGCGCCATCCTGTTTTATCTCGATCTGACGCAACACGACCGCTTGAAGCACATAGCCGCCATTTCGCGCGTAGACGAGGATCATTACGTATGGCTCGATAAATTTACCACCCGTAACCTTGAACTTTTTGCGTCGGCCAATGAAAATGCCCGTACGCTCATTGACGTAATCGACAAAACCGTTTCGCCGATGGGTGCACGGCTACTGAAACGGTGGGTGGCCATGCCGCTCAAAGAGGTGCAACTCATCAACGCCCGCCTGAACGTGGTCAATTATTTCCTGCAACAGACCGAAGGAAAAGAGAATCTCATTTCGCATCTCTATGAAATAGGGGATATGGAACGCCTAATATCCAAGGCGGCGACCGGACGTATCCTGCCCCGCGAAGTCATCCAATTGAAAAAAGCGCTGGAAGCCATCAAACCCATCAAACAATATTGCCTGTCAACGCAGGAGGTCACGTTGCAGACCATTGGCGAACAGTTGCAACTCTGCGAAAGCATGCACCGGCGCATAACGCACGACATGGCGCCCGAACCGGCCAACCAAATCGGGAAAGGGCTGGTGATTGGCGACGGCGTAAATGATGAGTTGGATGAACTGCGGGACATCTCGCGACACAGTAAAAATTATTTGCTGGAAATACAGCAACGCGAGGCACAGCGCACGGCCATCCCGTCGCTCAAGGTGAGTTTTAACAACGTATTCGGCTACTATATCGAGGTACGCAATACGCATAAGCATAAAGTGCCGGACAACTGGACACGCAAGCAAACGCTCACTGATGCGGAACGCTACATTACACAAGAACTCAAACAATACGAAGAGAAAATCCTCGGCGCCGAAGAGCGAATCCTGGCCATCGAGCAACAACTGTTCAACGAGCTGGTCGTATCGTTGCTTGATTACATGGCGCCCGTGCAGCAGAACGCCTCGCTTATTGCACAACTCGACTGTCTGCTATCGTTTACCGCCGTAGCCGCCGGTCAGGGCTACTGCAAGCCGGTGGTCAATACCGGCTATGAAATCAACATCCGGCAAGGCCGACATCCGGTCATCGAACGCCTCTTACCGGCGGGCGAAACCTACGTCGCCAACGATGTGCGGCTCGACGACAAAGAACAGCAAATAATCATTATCACTGGTCCGAACATGTCGGGCAAAAGCGCCCTGCTGCGGCAAACGGCGCTGATTGTGCTGCTGGCGCAAATCGGCAGTTTTGTACCCGCCGAAGCCGCCACCATCGGCATGGTCGATAAGATTTTTACCCGTGTAGGCGCGTCCGATAATATTTCGCAAGGCGAATCGACGTTTATGGTCGAAATGAACGAATCGGCCAGCATCCTGCACAATCTCTCGCCGCGTTCGCTGATTCTGCTCGATGAAATTGGACGCGGCACCAGCACCTACGACGGCATTTCGATTGCATGGGCCATGGTCGAATACATTCACGAACATCCGACAGCCCACGCCAAAACCCTTTTCGCAACCCACTACCACGAGCTGAACGAAATGGAAGAACATTTCCTGCGGGTAAAAAACTACAACGTATCGGTACAGGAAACGGACAATCGCGTGATATTTCTCCGCAAACTGCAACGCGGCGGCGTCGAACACAGTTTCGGCATTCACGTAGCGAAAATGGCGGGAATGCCGGTGCAGGTCGTTCGGCGCGCCGACGAAATGCTGAAAGAACTGGAGGCCCAACGACGCGCCCCCGCGTCCGATGCCCCTGTATCTTCCAAAAACAAACAGCCGAAAGCAGCGCCCCCACTCTCGAAAAAGAGCGACGGCAATGCAATGCAACTCTCCTTCTTCCAACTCGACGACCCGGTACTCACACATATCCGCGACGAATTGCGTAACCTCGACATTAACACCCTCTCGCCACTCGATGCATTCGACAAACTGAGGGAAATAAAAAAAATGGTTAGTAGTTAATGACGTATAAAAGATGATGTATGATTTTTAATCGCAACCAACCGTTAACTATTAACCAATAACCATGTTAAATTACATTTGGACAGGTTTTTTTCTAGTAGCATTTATCGTAGCGATTATTCATGCGGCGTGCGGCGATGCGGCGGTATTCGGCCGGATGATGGACAGCCTATTTACCATGGCGCGTCTGGCGGTGATGGACATTGCGCTGCCGCTGACAGGCATCATGGCCCTGTGGTTGGGCTTTATGAACATCGGCGAGCGGGCGGGGGCTATACGTTGGCTGTCGCGAGTAGTAGCGCCGTTCTTCAGCCGCTTATTCCCCGAAATCCCCAAAGACCATCCGGCCTCCGGCCAAATCGTCATGAACCTGTCGGCAAACATGCTGGGATTAGACAATGCTGCCACGCCATTAGGACTAAAAGCTATGCACAGCCTGCAAGAACTCAACTCCGACAAGCAGACAGCCTCGAATGCACAAATCCTCTTTTTGGTGCTCAACACCTCGTCGCTGATGGTGATTCCTGTAAGCATCATCGCCCAACGCGCCATCCTCGGCGCAGCCAACCCCACCGATGTATTTTTACCAATTCTGATTGCCACTTACGTATCGTCGCTGGCGGGCTTGATTATCGTAGCCGTCAAACAAAAAATCAACCTGTTTCATCCTTCCATCTTTGGATGGATTGGCGGCATTACCGCTACGCTGGCCTTGCTGGTATGGTACTTCGCCACCCTCACACCGGCGCAGATGAGCGCCCTCTCAACCCTTATCAGCAGCGTAATCATCATCGGACTGGTCGTCGCATTTATGATAGGCGCGTGGGTAAAGAAGGTATCGGTTTTCGAGGCGTTTGTCGATGGCGCTAAAGACGGATTTGGCGTGATGATAAAAATCATTCCCTACCTTGTCGGGATGCTGGTCAGCATCGGTGTATTCCGGGCGTCGGGCGCGATGGACTACCTCACCGACGGCTTCGCATGGATCATCGCATCCGTCGGGCTGGACACCGACTTTGTCAACGCCCTACCCACTGCCCTGATGAAACCCCTAAGCGGCAGCGGCGCACGCGCCATGATGGTCGAAAGCATGACAACCTATGGAGCCGACAGTTTCGTAGGGCGTCTCTCGTGCGTGCTTCAGGGCGCCGCCGACACCACCTTTTACATCGTCGCCCTTTATTTCGGCGCGGTCGGTATCCGACACACCCGCTACGCCATCGGCGCCGGCCTCCTCGCTGACCTCGCCGGCGTCATAGCGGCTATTGTCGTCGCCTATCTTTTCTTTACCTGAGAAAAAAACAGTGAACAACGACTAAAGGTTTGGCGCGTTTCAAAAAAAGAGAAGAAGGTAATACCCCTTTTTTTGTAACAAAGAATACGGGGGAGGGATAGTGGCCGTACGCGTGTCTGTGTCCGTATGCTTTAGCATACGCTTAATAGAGTATCGTCCCTGTGGGACTTGCTTGCAGGGGGAATCGTGCTATAAATATTATTCCCCGACGGGGAGTGCTTTCGGTGGCGGCCTGCGTATCGCTCTGTGGTTCTCCGTGTAATTTTGGAAAAAATTTGGGGTAATATTACACAGAGAGCCGCAGGGGATAAAGCAAAAGCGTGAAACAAATGCCTCACGCTTTACTTTTCACTTTACTTTTCACGTCGTACGTCTTATGCTTCCCCAAAGCTACTGTCGACCAGTATTCGTCCGCAGTATTCGCAGACGATAATTTTTTTACTTAATGCAATATCTAATTGTCGTTGGGGAGGGATTTTATTGAAGCATCCGCCGCACGCATCACGTTGTACAGTAACTACAGCTAGTCCGTTGCGAGCATTCTTGCGTACTTTCAGGTAAGCGGTCAACATGCGGGGATCGAGCAGGGCTTGTAGTCCGGCCGATTTTTTCTCCAATTCTTTTTCTTCTTTAGCGGTTTCGGAGACAATTTCCTCGAGTTCCCTTTTCTTCACTTCAAGGTCTTCGCTACGTTCGGTCATACGTTTTTTAGTTTCGTCGAGCAAGGCTTTACGTTCCTTCACCTGTTCGCCATACTCCTTCACGCGTTTATTGGCCAGTTCGATTTCCAGATTTTGGTATTCGATTTCCTTCGATAGGGAATCGTATTCACGGTTATTTTTTACGTTCTTTTGTTGCTCGCTGTATCGTTTTACCGCTACAGTAGCCGTTTCGATATCTATTTTTTTCTTGGCGATATTCGAATCTATAGTCTTGACGTCGGACTGCAGGTTGGCGATGCGTGTTTTCAATCCGTGGATTTCATCTTCGAGGTCGCGCACTTCGAGCGGTAATTCGCCGCGCAACAACCGTAATTGGTCAATTTGCGAGTCGGTTTGCTGCATTTGAAAAAGAATGCGCAATTTTGCTTCGGGCGAATCATTGTCTATGATTACCTTTTTAGCCGGAGTGGCTTTAGTCGCTGTCGGAGTGATCTTAGCTGCTGTCTTAGTTGTTGTCTTTTTAGTCGGAGTTGCCTCAACCTCTGTCGGCGTAGCCTCGGCCGCTATTGATGTTCTCTCAGCCGTTATCGGCATAACCTCGGCTGCTACTGGTGTTGTTTCAGCCGCTGCCGGCGTAGCCTCAGCTACTACTGACGTTGTCTCAGCCAGAGCTACCTTAGCCGTCGTCTTAGTCGCTGCCTTTTTAGCCGGAGTTCTCTTAGCCGGAGCTACCTCAGCCGTTACCGGAGCTGTCTCGGCTGCTGCCGGTGTTGCCTCAGCCGAAACTACCTTTGCCGTCGTCTTAGTCGCTGCCTTTTTAGCCGGAGCTGCCTCAGCCGTTGCCGGAGCTACTTCTTTCTTTACAGGCGTTTTCTTTGTTGCTATTTCTTTTTTTGCCATATTTTAATAATAATTTATTGCGTTGGTACTGTTTTTTGTCATTCGGACGGCAAAGGTAGGCATTTTTTTCGTAAGACAGCGGTAAAAAATATGGACTACCTCCTGTTCGCTTTCATAATGGCCGACGTCGACAATCATCAGGTGATTGTCGGCATCGAAAAAATCGTGGTACTTAAAGTCGGCGCTGACGAATGCCTGTGCGCCGTCGGCTGTGGCTGCCGGAATCAGGAATGCCCCACTGCCGCCGCATACGGCTACTCGCGTAATAGTTCCCGCCGGCGGTTGCGAATAACGGAGTACCGGCGTCCCGAATGTCGTTTTTACGGTTTCCAGAAAATCTGCTGGCGATAGCGGCTGCGGCAATTCGCCCGCCATACCGAAGCCCGTGTCGGCGCCGGCTTCGCGAGGCGACAGGATTTTGGTGTGGTGCAGTCCCAATCGTTCGCACATACCCTCGCTCACTCCTCCGCGCACGCTGTCGATATTCGTATGGGCAGCATAGAGCACAAGGTCGTGCTTGATTGCCTGCGCCACGATCCGTTCTACGCAGGTTTGTCCGGTTAGGTGTTTCAGGCCTTTAAAAATGACGGGATGGTGCGAGATGACGAGGTTAGCGCCGGTTTCTACGGCTTCACAGAGTACGGCTTCGGTTACATCTACGCATAGCAGCGCCGCCGTGATTTCGGTGTACGGATCGCCAACGCAAAATCCAGCATTGTCGTAGGATTCCTGATAATGCAGGGGTGCCAGTTCTTCTATGGTTGCGGCTATTTGTGCGGCAGTCGGTCGGTTCATGTGCAGGGTGAGTTACAGCAGTTCTTTTACTTCGAGTAATTCTTGTTTTATTGCTTTCAGTGATTCAATAATTTCGAGATTATGATTCTCGCCGGGCTTATTTTCTTTAATGCGTTTATGTGCGCCTTCGAGAGTCATACCCTGTTCTTTGGTGAGCCGGTGCAGGATTTTAAGCGTCTCGACATCGTGGGGCGTAAATAAACGGTTACCCTTACGGTTTTTGGCCGGATGGATAATGTCGTCCATTTTGTTCGACCAGAAACGTACCAGCGAGGTCGATTCACCCAATAATTCGGCTATTTCTCCAATAGTGTAGTATACTTTTTCTATGTTTGGTTCTTTGTATGCCATTTGTTTTCCTCCTTTTTCTTTCGTTTCCTCCGGTTCCTCTTAGTCCAGCGACTGTCCGCTGTTGGTCGCCAGTTGTATCATCCGGTCGCGCTCGGCGGGCGTGATGTCGATGATAAAAAAGTTCAGCGGATCTTGAAATTTGCCGTCCTTTAATACTTCGTAATGCAGGTGCGGTGTCATGGCCATTGCCATTCCAGAGTTTCCGACTGTGGCGATGACTTGTCCGCGCGTAACCTGTTGCCCTTTTGTCACGTTAATAGTATTGAGGTGGGCGTATACGGTTGTATAGCCGTTTCCGTGGTCGATAACGACTTTGTTTCCGTAGTCGCGCATCGAACGCTCTACGACGGCGACGACGCCGTCGCCTGTGGCCATGACGTCGACGCCCATCGCCGCAATAAAATCAATGCCCGTATGTTCCCGCAGCACTTTGTAGAATGGATGAATGCGCAGCCCTACAGAAGCGCCGGTGCGCGACAGGTCTTTATTCCGTATGGGTTGTATTGCCGGCAGACTCAGGAACGCCGCTTCCCGGCGTCGCAGCAAAGCGGTGATACTGTCGAGTGAGACAGATTGTCTTTGTACACGAAGCGCGAGGTTGTGCAGACGTTGGTCGGTCGTTATCACCAGATCTTTGTTGCTAAACGATTCCAGTTCCTCATAGCGATTGACGCCGCCGATGCCCGTGCTTGTATAGGGCAGCGGGTCGGCCTGAAAAATGGTACGGTAAATTTGGTTGTCGCGCCGGCTAATATCGTTCAATACGGTTTCTAATTGGTCGAAACGTTGGTTGAGCGCATCATATTGTTGTGTGAGCATTTGATTTTCGCGCAGCAACCCGCGTTCTTCCGGCGTATAGAAGAATGCCGAAAAAACAAAATAATACACGATAGCCAGCAGTACGCTTCCTGCGAAATATAGTAAGAAACGCCGGATCCCTTGCCAGATGCCTCGCCTGACCTTTACAAAATCAAGGTACTCAGGGCTGTATTTATATCGGTATCGCATCAATCAAATTCTTTATTTTCCTGGGCGTTTGCAATGATTTTTTCATATTCATCAATGTCTATATCATTGCTGAAGTAATTCACGGGATTTTGAGGTTTGCTCCGGTACAGCACTTCGTAATGCAGGTGCGGCGCAGTACTTTTGCCCGTATTGCCCGACAGTCCTATTTGCTCGCCGCGTTTAACCGTTTGTCCTTCGGATACCATAATTTTATACAGGTGTGCGTAGAGGGTAGAATACCCGAAGCCATGATTAATGACGACACAGTTACCGTATCCGAGAAAGGAATATTTAGTGGTTTCTATTACTCCGTTGCCGGTAGCGAATATCGGTGTTCCGACCGGGATGCCGATGTCAATTCCCTTGTGATGTTGAGGTCTTCCGTCTACCGGGTTAATACGGAACCGAAATCCGTCGGTAATACGCATTTTATCCGAGGAAACAGGCTGGATGGCCGGGACGCAATAGCTCATTTGTTCGGTCATGGCGGCCAATTTCGTTATTGTGTCAAAAGAAATGGATTGGATATATGCTTTTTTCAGAAGAATATCCAATTGTTGCGATGTTTGGATTAGGGTCGAGGCATAGTTTGATTTTTCGAGATGGCTGTACTTATCGACCCCACCGAAACCGGCGTCGCGGATGGACAAGGGGATAATCTCCAAGCCGAACGTGGCACGATATACATTATTGTCGCGACGTTGTATTTGCGTCAGGAAACCATTCGCTTCTTCAAAACGTTTATTCAGTAAATCGTATTTAACCAATAAGTCGGCATTGTCCCGTCGCATCGAGAGCAAATGCGGTGTGTCGAAATATTGAATGTAGATCATGTAATATCCCACGGTCAATAGAACGCTCACTAAGAACCCGCAGAGGAAACGCTTAAGTTTCATGCCGCGAGAAATGTGAGTTACTTCAAATAAAAGCGTTTCGGCATTAAATTTATATTGTGATCGAACCATGTAATGAGGTAAAATTCTTTTTAGTGGTGTGCAAATATAATGATTTTTTCTAAGTAGACGAAAAAAATTGTAATTTTGCGCAAAAATTCATTGTATTATTAATTCATTTTATTCCTCTTTTGTCATTATGATTACGTCTCAGGAAATCCGTCAAACTTTTCTTACTTTTTTTGCCAACAAGCAACACGCCATTATTCCGTCAGCGCCGATGGTGGTGAAAAACGACCCGACGCTCATGTTTACCAATGCCGGGATGAACCAGTTTAAAGACTGGTTTCTTGGCAATACGCCGCCCGAATATCCGCGCGTAGCCGATACGCAAAAATGCTTGCGCGTAAGCGGCAAACATAACGATTTGGAGGAGGTCGGGCACGACACCTATCATCATACAATGTTTGAAATGTTAGGCAATTGGAGTTTTGGCGATTATTTTAAACAGGAAGCGATAGCGTGGGCGTGGGAGCTGCTGACGGATGTCTATAAAATCGACAGAGAACGATTCTATGTAACCTGTTTTGAAGGCCACGCACCAGACCATTTGGAGGCCGATACCGAGGCATTGACGATTTGGCGGCAATTCCTGCCAGACGCACGTATTCTGCGCGGCTCGCGAAAAGATAATTTCTGGGAGATGGGTGATGTCGGCCCGTGCGGTCCGTGTAGCGAAATCCATGCCGACCTGCGCGACGACGCGGAACGGCAGCGTATCGACGGGGCGACACTGGTTAATCAGGGGCATCCGCTGGTGGTCGAAATATGGAATCTGGTGTTTATTCAATATAACCGTAAAGCCAATGGCACGCTGGAGTTGTTACCCCAAAAACATGTCGATACCGGAATGGGATTCGAGCGGCTATGTATGCTACTACAAGGGGAAAAGAGTAATTACGATACGGACATCTTCCAGCCCATTATTCGGGAAATTGCCCGCCTGTGTGGGAAAACCTGTGGGGCACACCCGCAGGAAACGGTGGCGATGCGCGTAATTGCCGACCATCTGCGGGCATGCTGTTTTTCGATTGCCGACGGGCAACTGCCGTCGAATGCCAAAGCGGGATACGTCATCCGACGGATTTTGCGGCGGGCGGTGCGCTACGGTTATACATTTCTGGGATTCAATGAGCCGTTTATTTGCCGGCTGGCGCCGACGCTGGTGGCCGAAATGGGTACGGCCTACCCCGAACTGATAGCGCGGCAGACCCTTATAGAACAAGTGCTTCGCGAGGAGGAAACAGCCTTCCTGCGAACGCTCGAAACGGGCATCCGCCTGCTCGATTCCGTCATGGAAAAGCACGCCGAAACGAAAATTATCCCCGGCAAAGAGGCCTTTCAATTGTATGATACGTATGGTTTTCCGGTAGATTTAACGGCGTTGATAGCGCGCGAAAAGGGGTTTGGCGTTGACATGCCGGCTTTTGAAAAGGAATTGGAAGACCAGAAACAGCGTAGCCGTAATGCCGCCGCCACCGAAGAGAGCGATTGGGTCACCGTAAGGGCGGCAGAGCAGACGTCGTTTGTCGGTTACGACACTACGACGGAGACTGTCCACATTGCGCGATATCGTCGCGTAAAAACCAAAGGCAAAGAGCAGGTACAACTAGTATTCGACCGGACGCCTTTCTATGGCGAAAGCGGCGGTCAGACCGGTGATACGGGAACAATTGACAACGGACGGGAGCAGATAGCCATCCTCGATACGAAAAGGGAAAACAAATTGACCATCCATATTGCCGCCACCCTGCCCGCCGACCTGACCTCCCCGTTTACGGCGCAGGTCGACACAGCGCGCCGGCAGGCTACGGCGTGCAATCATACCGCCACGCACCTGCTGCATTACGCCCTGCGGAACGTCTTGGGCGCGCATGTCGAACAAAAAGGCTCGCTGGTACGTCCCGATTATCTGCGGTTCGATTTCTCGCATTTCCAAAAAGTCAGCGACGAAGAAATCCGCCGCGTTGAACATTTGGTCAATGCCATGATACGCGCAAATAGCCAGCTGGACGAACATCGCCGATTGCCGATAGCGGCGGCACAGGCGATGGGGGCGATGGCGCTGTTCGGCGAGAAATATGAGTCAGAAGTGCGGGTGGTGCGCTATGGCGAGTCGGTAGAACTATGCGGTGGCACGCACGTCCGTGCCACCGGCGACATAGGCCTCTTCCGTATTGTCGGCGAAAGCGCCGTAGCTGCTGGCGTCCGTCGGATTGAGGCCGTGTCAGCAGCCAAAGCCGAAACGCTGATAGACAACTTTCAGGATATGCTGCGTGGCATCGGCGAACTGCTTAACCATTCGCCCAACCTTGTACAAGCCATCCACAAAGTCATTAGCGACAACACCCAGCTGGAAAAACAAGTGCAGGCTTTTGTCGCCGAACGGGTAACCCAACTCAAGGAACATCTACAGCAACACCTGCAAATTGTTAACGGATACCATCTTGCAGTACTTTCGGTGAATATCCCACCGGTCATGGTGAAAGACCTGGCTTTCCGTATTCGCAATGCGCAGCCGGCGCTGGTCTTTATCGGAGGCGTAGTACACGACGATAAACCGTCGCTCACCATCGCCCTGTCGGACGATTTGGTAGAACGGGGACTGGATGCCTCCCTCATCGTCCGCGAAGCCGCCAAAGAAATCGACGGTAGCGGGGGCGGACAGAAATTTCTGGCTACCGCCGGCGGCAAAAAAAACGACGGCCTGCAGGCTGCCATCAATAAAGCCATTGAACTAACCATTGAATATTGACATAAAACGTGAAGCGCGCCTGCCGGACGCGGGACGTTAGTATTCTACCGCCAGTAAACCTTCGATTTTTACACGTAATTCGTTTGCGCCGCTTATCCGGGTAATATGACCGTTGTAGACAAGCGAAATGTTCCCGGTCTCTTCCGATACGACGACAACCATCGCATCGGTATTTTCGGTCAGCCCAACTGCCGCGCGGTGCCGCATACCATACTGCGCCGGCACTGTCCGGTCGGTAATCGGCAGAGTGCAGCGGGCGGCATGAATCTTATTATGCACGATAATCACCGCCCCGTCGTGCAGTGGCGAATTTTTAAAGAAAATATTTTCAAGAAGACGGTTATTCATCTTAGCGTCGAGCACATCGCCGGTAGCGGCATACATATCCATCGCCGATTTACGCCCGATGACAATCAGCGCGCCGGTTTTCGTATCCGACATATTACGGCAGGCCATCGTCAGGGCATCCAAATCAAGCGTAACCGTCACCGTCGAACTTTGATTGAAAATGCGCTGCAACCATGCGTAGCGCTGCGTATTGAACCGACTGCCCAAATGCAGCAGGAAGCGACGTATTTCCTGTTGAAATAAAATGATAATCGCCAAAATCCCCACACCCAAAATTTGCCCCAATATAGTCGACGACAAGTCCATGTGCAACGCCCGAACTACATACCAAAGAAAATACAGCAATAACACGCCGGTAAAAATATTCATCGCACTCGTGCCGCGAATCAGCTTGTAAATTTGATACAGGAATAATGCCACAAAGACAATATCCAATACGTCGGAAATACTAATATGAATAAAATCAAACATCGGCTGCAAAGATAGCGTTTTTTGTTGATTTATCCACTGTGCCCCGCTGTGATTCTCTGTACTCTCTGTGTAACATTACCCCCAAACTTTCTCCAAATTATACACAGAAGGCCACGCAGATATATATCATACATCAAAAAAACGCCACGCGACCGGTATGGTTACCGGCTGCGTATGTGCCATAATTTGTACATTTTTTTTTCGTAATGTTGATATTATTGTAATTAATGCTTTTCATTTAGTTTCTCTTTCGTATTTTCCCCAAAAAACTACTTGAGAGATAGAAAAAATCACTTGGGAGATGGGTTTCATCTCTCCTGAGATTTTTTCATCTCAGGGTTGTTGTTCCCTTCCTCTCCTGAAATAATTTTTTCCCCTCTCCCGGGATGATTTTCATCTCACGTGAAATTTTTTCCTCATTTTCAGTAAATTCTTTTTTATCTCACATGAGATTTCAGGCATCTATAAAAATGATATGGAGCATGATAGTCGTTTTTAACCAGTGGACAGGGAACAAGAGTAGTATTTCAATCATAGACTTCAGCGTTCATTTTTTATTAGTTAGTTGTCGGGGAGATAACAAATAGCAATAGACCGAATAGCCCCTCTGACTAATCCCCCCCTTCTACTTTAGTATGTTTTTTTCGTGAACTGTATATTATGTAAACACAAACTCTAAAGGTTGAAATGAACGACGCAACATTGATAGCATATTATTACCGACACACGTCAGGAAAAGAACATAAAGAAGTAGAGATGTGATATCTGGCTTCAGAAAAGAATCTGCAATTACTGGAACAAATGTATTATATGTTATTAACATAACTTTCACAAGCGCTCTTAATTAAAAACGATGAGAAAAAATTAACAGAATGAAAAGAACATTACAAACCGATGGACAGCTTACAGTGCTAAGCCATCACAAGCATTTTTTAGGAGTATGGGGATGGAGAACAGGCGTGGCCTTGCTCGTCATGCAATGCCTTACGCTCTCTGCGCTTTTTGCACAAAATGCACGTGTTACATTGAATCTTAAAGATGTCCCGATTA
>JAITKF010000082.1 GCA_031278545.1 Prevotellaceae bacterium | reverse complement strand
GCGACGCTGACCAATCCCTCGGCCACCGCGTCGGGGACGGTCATTGCAGGGTCATTGAATGGAAGAGGGTTTTATCTGCGCGGCACGCTCACGCCGACGTTTAGTTCGACGGTTACGGTCGCGCTGTCAGGGCTCAACGCCGGCGAAAAGTTTAACTGGTGCGCTTACGTGACCGACTATCCGCCCAATGCCACGGAAGGCGCAGGACATTACGAACTGCACGGCACGACGCCCTTTGTTGTTAACGGCGATACGCTGGGCGCAGGCGTGCGCGCCTATACCGGTTGCATTACTTCGTTGACCGACCGCACCGGCTGCCCGGGACTGATTCCCGTGTCGCCGACGATTGTTTCCTTCATTGCACAGCCTGATACCATTTGCGCGGGCGATACCGTTACGCTCACCGCCACGGCTACCGACGCCACAGAATACAGTTTCGACGACGGCCTGTCGTGGATAGCCCTCAACGCCGCCACTTTTACGACGGCGGCCAGTACCAACTACATCGTGAAGGCGCGCAACGACGCTCTCTGCGAGACAAAGAACACCGCGCCGGTAATGGTCTACCCGAAGCCTGCGCCCGCATTCGTCAATCCGCCTTTGATCGCCTGCGCCGGCAGCACGGTTACGCTCACCGCCGCCGGCGCAACTTTGACTGCCGGCAGTTTTCCGGCGGGCGTGTCCGGTGCGTGGGCTGCGGCTACCTATACAATAAGTGGTACGCCTACGGCTACCGGTACATTTACCTATACCGTTACTACAACCAATCATCAAGGTTGCGCCAACACCTCTATCAATGGTACTATTACGGTACTATCTGGCATTACTCATACCAGTTGTACCATGCCTACGTTAACCTTGACTGGGGTTGGTTTTACCAGCGCGGCTACGTATAGTGTGGCTGGGTTGATTTTATCGTCGCCGGTTACGGTTACGACTTGTAATAAAACCACCTATAACGGTGTGTTGGGCAGCTTTTCATTCAACGCCGATTGCCGTTCAAATAGCCAAGATGAATATGGTCATTTGTTCAGTTGATGTATGGTGGTACAATATGCTGCCCAGCTCTGTCCCTCGCCTTGGCGTGTCCCAACCATGGGTGATTTTTGTAAAATGGCGAACTCTTCTGAAAGTGATTGTGGGGCTTTTACAGAGTCTCTAAAAACCAATATGAATGGCTGGTTGCCCGGTGGCGAATGCTCTGTTTCCGGTGAGTTGATCCCTCAGACTGCAGGCTACTATTGGTATTTGGGGGAGGACTCAGGTTTCACCGCCCCCCACGCGATGATACTCCCCTTCGGATCCTACGTGAAGCTCTATTCCATCATAGCCTACGGGAGGTCCTTACGCTGCGTGCAGGATGAGTAGCTTATAAAAATGTAAGAATTAGTTATAGCCGCGCCCGCGAAAGCGGACGGTTTTTTTGTGGGGAAAGGGGCGTAGGGACTCCTCTGTGTGCGCCCTGATTTTTTTATTGCTGCAATGTTGCAGTATTAAATTATTAGTTGTATCTTTGTAGCATTAATAATGACATTAAGCAGTGATAAGAATAGTATCTATTATGTTGATTCCTTTGTTTTTTACGTTACCCGTATACGCGCAACAGCCGGCTGCGCACGATAGCATAACAGAACTGTCGGCCGTAACGGTATCGGCCGACAGTCCGCGCGATCGTATGATGCAATCGGCGTATAACCGGCAGATGATCGAAGGACGCTGGGTCGAACAAAACCTTGCCGGAAGCCTGATGCAAAGCCTCGAAAGCTTGCCCGGCATTCAGGCCGCAAGCATCGGCGCCGGGCAATCGCGACCAGCGATACGGGGGTTGGGCTTCAACCGGATGATTGTAGCCGAAGACGGTGTCAAGCACGAAGGGCAACCTTGGGGCGAGGAACATGGGCTCGAAATCGACCAGTTTACGATAGAGGCGGTCGAAATTATCAAAGGAGCGGGAGCGCTACGGTACGGTTCCGACGCCATCGGCGGGGTCATTAACGTACGTCACGGAAAAGCACCGCTCCGGAACGTAGAGGCGAAGGTCAATTTGACGGCAAGGAGCGTCAATGAATCCCTCGGTATGGCGGCGCAGATAGCCGGACGGCGCCGCCGTTTCTGGTATCGTGCCACCATGACGCTGGTCGACTACGCCGACACACAGGTGCAGGCCGACAGCGTTCAATATTATTCTTACTACATCCGGTTGCGCGACCGTCGGCTGCGTAATACGGCAGGGAAAGAGCAGAACGCAGGGCTGGCGCTGGGCTACGAAGACGGCACGTTCCGCACCACGTTTTTGATGACCAACGTACATGCCGAGAACGGCTTTTTTGCTAACGCCCACGGCCTCGAAGTGCGCCTGTCGAGCATTGACTACGACCGTTCGCGACGGGATATTGACCTGCCTTATCATTCGGTTAATCATCTTAAAATAAGTAATCACACGGAATGGCAATCGGGCAACTGGCGGTTGGAGGCGCACGCAGCCTACCAGCAAAACGGACGCGACGAATACGCTGAGCCGGTATCGCACGGCTATATGCCTATTCCGCCCAATGCGCTGGAACGGCATTTCCGCAAGGAGACCTATAGCGCAGGCGCGGAGTTGACCTATCTATGGGGCGACAGGCACGCGCTCCATGCGGGCGTCGAGGCGGAACGCCAGCAAAACAGGCGCGGCGGATGGGGGTTTATCATTCCCGATTTCAAAACAACCGCCTCCGGTCTCTACGCAATGGATAGAATCCTGCTGTCCAACGACCTTATCCTTACCGCCGGCGCGCGCTTCGACCGGATAGATACACGCATCGAACCGTACCGCGACTGGTATAAAACGCCCCTCGCCGACGGCGACAGCGTCTATCAGCAGCGGGCGGCGCAGCTACGGCGGACGTTTACTTGCATAACCGCGTCGGCGGGCGTCAACTACCGCCTGAAGTCGTGGACGCTGAAAGCGAACGTCGGCAAAAGCTTCCGCGCCCCCATTCCCAAAGAATTGGGCGCGGATGGAGTAAATTACAGCCTCTTTCGCTACGAGAAAGGCGCAGAGGAACTCTCCCCGGAGGAGTCCTACCAGTTAGACGCCGGCATTCACTGGAGCAACGGGCGCATTGAATGCATGGTAGAGCCGTATTGGAATTATTTCCCGAACTACATCTACCTGAATCCCACGTCGGACTATCGGGAGGGACTGCAACTGTACACGCACACGCAAAGCCGCGTATTCCGCTGGGGCCTTGAGGCGACAGTAGACGGGCGACTGTCCGACAAAATACGCATAGCCCTGACGGGCGAATATGTACATGCGCGGCAGTTATCGGGCGATAAGGAGGGCTATTCCCTGCCCTTTTCCCCGCCTGCGGAGGCTACGCTACGCCTGCAATATATCCCACAGACGGCATGGACAGGCGACGATGGATTTATTGCGCTGCATTATCGAATCGTAGGCCGCCAATACGCGATTGTGCCGCCCGAAAAGCCGACGGACGGCTATCATACGCTGGCGCTGGCGGCCGGCCGGTCGTTCCGCTGGGGACGCCAGCAACTGCGCATTACGCTACGAGTCGAGAACCTGCTAAACGCAACCTATTTCGACCACACAAGCTACTACCGCCTGCTCGACATCCCCGAACCGGGGCGAAGCATGTCCCTCATGATTGGCTGGCAATTTTAATGGAGGCAAATACGGATGTTAAACTAAAAAATAATACATTATGAACAAAAAAATGATTTTAGGAGCATTGCTCCTCACGAGCGTTGGACTGTGTGCCGTATCGGCGTGTACAGACGATGACACAAAGCCGGCAAAGCCGGTAGTAGCTATCACTGGAATAGGGAGCCACGACGGCCCCGAAGGAACCGTAAAAGCCGGCGACGAACTGCACCTCGAAGCGGACATTGTTGCGGAAGGGTTAATTGCTCGAATTGACGTTGAAATTCATCAGGAAGACGGCGGCAGTTTTGAAATTGAAAAGCCATACACCGAAGGCGCATACATCGGTGTGAAAAATGCCACATTTCACGAGCATATTGACATTCCGTCCGAAGCGCCGGCAGGCGAGTATCATCTGCACCTCACCGTACAAGACAGAGAAGGACAGACAACTACTGCCGAAGCGGAACTAGAAATCGAAGCGGCTTCAGAATAGCCTGCCGGTCATCGTCATCGTATGCATAAGCGAATGCTACTATGTATCCTGATTGCCTTCGTCGCGGCGGATTGTAGCCGCGACGGGGCTAAGGATATAGAAACGCCGGCCATTGATATGAGCGACAGTCGCGCGTTCCCGCCAAACTGTGCGACGCTCCGGCGCAGCGAGACTTTTATCTTCCGCGCAGTGTTTACGGACAATCAGGCGCTGGGAAACTACAACATTGAAATACACCAAAACTTCGACCACCATTCGCACAGCGGCGAAGCCGTCGAATGTCCCGCCGAACCCCAAAAAGCGCCTGTCAACCCTTTTATATACAACCACTCGTTCTCCATCCCCGATGGCCTGACGCATTACGAAGCCACCGCCGAAATAACCATCCCCCCCGATATTGACACAGGCGACTATCATTTTATGGTACGCCTCACCGACCGCGCCGGATGGCAACAATTAAAGGCGTTAAGCGTGAAAATAGAATAACACGACGCCTGCAAAGAAAAAAGATAACCCAAACCAAAAAAGAATTACCACAAGCGGACGTACAACCATTCCCATTATCGTCGGCTAAAGCTGACGGCGCTAAATAATAGATAATGGCGCCCGGCAAGGTTGCCGTATTCCGGGAGATTTTTCCAGTGTGTCGGGAAACCTTGCCAGTATATCCGGAGACACTTGTTGGTAAAGCGACGGTATATAAAAGTATTGATTTACTAGAGCCCTTGCCCTGCAAAGCTTTTGGCGTATGGTACACGGTAGATAATAGAACATCAGAGAGTTTTGAGGTATGGGTAGAACTAAATACTAAAAAAACGAAATCCCTTCGATGTTCGGTGGACGCGAAGCAGGCGTGATAGGTTGTTTTGATGTATTCATCGTTTTTTACATTTTGAAGGTACAAAGACATACCATTTTTTGATTGCGAGACGCTTTATTTTGATTGCATTGTTCATTGCCCTGTCCCCTGCGGCTGTCGCCTCACGCTTTACGCTTCACGAAAAAAACGTATCTTTGTAGCCTCTGAAATGAAACAAATACTATGAGAATAGATTATACTAATGATTGCGAACGTGGTTGTTGCAAACGGCTGGATGAGCAGAAGCAATGGGATGTGGTGGCATGTCAAGGTTGCTGCAAACTGGCGGCGCACGACTGGCTTCGCGACCTCCCCTATAACGGACAAGTATACGAGATTTGCGAAATTCGCTTTAAAAATACGCACAAGGGCTATTACAGTAATGTTAATGAGTTGGTGCTTGCGCCCGGCGACATTGTGGCGGTAGAGGCCTCTACGGGACACGACGTCGGTATCGTCAGCCTGACAGGGCCGCTTGTTATCCGACAGTTGATGCGAAAAAATATCCGGTTCGGCAATGACGACTTAAGGAAAATATACCGCCGCGCAAAATCATTTGATATTGAAAAATGGCAGGAAGCCATCGCCAGAGAACATGTTACGATGATTAAATCGCGACAGATAGCAGCGGCGCTACAGTTGGATATGAAAATCGGCGACGTCGAATTTCAGGGCGACGGCAGCAAAGCGATCTTTTATTATATTGCCGAAGAGCGAGTCGATTTCAGGGAACTGATAAAGCGACTGGCAGGAGAGTTTCATATCCGTGTTGAAATGAGACAGATAGGCGTGCGGCAGGAAGCGGGGTTGATTGGCGGTATAGGCGTTTGCGGACGTGAGTTGTGCTGTTCGCAATGGATGTCGAGCTTTACGACCATCAACACGAGCGTGGCGCGCTGGCAGGAAATGGCGCTTAATCCGCAAAAACTCACAGGACAGTGCGGCCGATTGAAATGCTGCCTCAACCACGAAATTTCGACGTATGTCGATGCTCAAAAAGATTTCCCGAAGGTAACCGAACCAATCGAAACGGCCAAAGGAAAGCTCTTCCTGCAAAAAATCGACGTCCTGAAAGGCCTGATGTATTTTACGGATAGCCCTAACGATTCCGACGATGTGATTATCATGCCCGTAGAACAGGTCAAAGAAATTCTCTCGCTCAATAAAAAAGGCATTAAAGCGCCAGCACTAAGCAACCATCCGGAAAAAAATGCGCAGGTATTAAACCACTACCAAACCATCGTGGGCGAAGATAGTATCACGCGATTCGACAAAAAACGAAAGTCAAAACAGAAAAACCGCCGACATCATTCCTCTTCTAAACAAAAACAAACATCGTCCGGGAAACCGGCTCAGTAAAATGAAAGTAATATTGCAGAATACCATTAGCCTATTCGCCGCTGCATGTATGTGCACGGCATGTAACGACGGGAGCATCGCCGAAGCGCAACGCCTCATTCATCCGTCCGGATGGCACAAGGACAGCATCGTAACGATTGCACTGCCACTGACCGACACCGTGCATTATTACGACATGATCCTGACGTTACGCCACGACGACGACTATCCCTACAACAACCTGATACTGTCGGTTGCGGCCACCGCGCCGTCGGGCGTTACCGCCTGCGATACGGTAGAGTACCGTCTGACCGATGAACGGGAAGTGTGGACAGGCAAAAGAGGCGGTCGCTGGTTCGATACACGGCTTGGATTTCGTCACCGTGTCCGTTTTACCCAATCCGGCCTGTACACCTTTACCATTGCCCATCTGATGCGCCACGAAACCCTCCCAAGCGTTGGCGCTGTGGGCATGCGAATAGAACCCACAGAATGAGTATGACTATCGCCGAAAAAGCACAACAAATTGAAGCGGAATTTGCCCTCTTCCCCGACTGGATGGACAAGTACGAATACCTGATTGAATTAGGAAAATCGCTGCCGCCATTCCCTGAGAAAAGCAAGGTTGAGCAGAACTTGATTAACGGCTGCCAATCGCGCGTCTGGCTTGATGCACGCTACGAGGACGGGCGCGTATACTACACGGCCGACAGCGACGCCATTATTACCAAAGGCATCGTATCGTTGCTGGTGCAGGCGCTCTCGGGACAGCCGCCGCAAGCGATTTTAGCCGCCGATTTGGAATTTATCCATACTATCGGTTTGAAGGAAAACCTCTCACCTACGCGCGCCAACGGCCTGCTGGCCATGATCAAGCAAATGAAGATGTATGCGCTGGCGTTTAAAACCATAAACAAATAAAAGAAAATGCACATGAACCTCGAACAAGATATTGTACGCGCTCTGCGGCAAGTATATGACCCCGAGATCTCCGTCAATGTTTACGATTTGGGATTGATTTATGCCATTGATATGGACGCCGACCGCAAAGCGACCGTTACCATGACGCTCACTGCGCCCAACTGCCCGCTGGCCGACCAACTGTTACAGGACGTACATGACGCCGTGCGCGATGTGCCCGGTGTGACGGACGTCAGTCTCACCCTCACCTTCGACCCGCCGTGGGACCGCAGCCGCATGAGCGAAGAAGCCCTGCTGGAATTAGGATTCTTATAGGAGTGTAGCGTACAGTGAAATGGCGGTTTTTCTTTTATTAGGTACGAATCAGGGCGACCGGGAGAATATGCTGCGGCAGGCGCGGATACAACTGCAACAGCAGGCGGGACGCATTATCCGGCAGTCGTCGCTGTACGAAAGCGAACCGTGGGGTTTCGCCTCGCCCGATTGGTTCTTAAATCAGGCTTTAGTATTAGAGACCGCCTTAGAACCGTTGCCGTTGCTATCGGTTACGCAACGCATCGAAGCGGCGTTGGGGCGGCGGCGAACAGGCGACGAGTACGCTTCTCGCCCGATTGATATTGACATTTTGCTATACGACGACCGGATTATCACGTGCGCCGAACTGACCATTCCACATCGGCGAATGCACGAACGCTTATTCGCATTGCGCCCGTTAAATGAACTCGCTCCGGCGCTCATACATCCTCATCTTAAACAATCTATCGCATCGTTAGTAGCTGCCTGCACCGATCGTGGAACAGTCGATTTAATAAAAAAATAACTTTAAATTGCCCTAAAATAGGCGCTGTGTTTATATCTTTGTTAATAAAGAACCCGAAATCGTAAACACAGATGAAAATCATATCTGACATTTTGATGCTAATCGGCTCGCTTGGCTTGTTTCTATTCGGAATGAAAATGCTAAGCGAAGCACTACAAAAGCTGGCCGGTAACAGAATGCGTACTGTTTTGAGCAATATGGTTTCAACCCCGTTTAAGCGTGTGCTGACGGGTTTTTTTGTAACTGCCGTAATCCAATCGTCAAGCGCGATTACAATGATGGTCGTCAGCTTTGTAAATACCGGACTGCTTACCCTGACCCAATCCATTGGAGTAATTATGGGAGCGAATGTCGGCACTACCGTTACGGCATGGATTATTGCCGCCGTCGGCTTTCAACCCCTTATTTCACTATACGACCTCTCTATTATGCTTGTTGCTGTCGGCTTTCCGTTACTGATGCTGAAACGCCGGCGGAATAAATCGTGGGGCGAATTTATTATCGGCGTAGCCTTATTGTTTGTGGGGCTGGCGGCTTTGAAAACCATATCCGGAATGATAGGAAACACCTTGCCGGTACAGCATTTCCTGACGAGCTACACCGGCATGGGCTATATCTCCGTGCTGCTATTCGTTACCATCGGAGCGATAGTAACGGTTGTATTGCAATCGTCCAATGCAGTGATGGCGTTAATTATGGTCGTCTGTTATTACGGATGGATTCCTTTTGATATGGCGGTAGCGATGGTGGCCGGCGAAAATATCGGACGCACAATCTCCGCCAACCGCGCGGCAACAGTGGCCAATGTACAGGGACAACGAGCCGCACGGTCGCATTTTGTACTGAACATTATCGGGCTGATATGGGTGCTTGCCCTGTTTTATCCGGCCATCCGGCTGCTGGAATGGATCGAGGGGTTGCTTGGCTGCCTGTCGCCGTTCGAGGCGGATGCCGCCGGCGTTTACGGGTCGGGTGTTATCGGGCTGGCGATGTTCCATACGCTATTCAACCTGTGCAACGTATGCTTGCTTATCGGGTTCACGCCGTGGCTGGTGAAAGCCGTTACGTGGATGGTCAAATCCAACAGCACGGAAGAGGCCGACAATAGTCTGAAATATATTCAGCGGGGCATGATGTCTACTGCCGAGCTATTACAGGAACAAGCCAAGCGGGAAATTATCTGCTATGCAAAACGCGCGACAAAGCAATTTAAACTGTTGCGGGAACTGTTCCGCGAAATCAATCCCGAAAAATTCGACGAGCTGTTTCGGAAAATTGAACTCGATGAAGAAAAAGCCGACCGCATCGAAATGGAAATTGCGACCTACCTCAACAAAATCTCGGAAGGCGAACTAAGCGAGAAAAGCAGTCGCCGGCTGCAAGCGATGTACAAAGCGATTAGCGAAATCGAAAGTGTCAGCGATTCCAATTACGACTTGGCGAGGATCATGTTGCGCAAGAAAAACGTAGGCGTCTGGTTTGATCAGGATTTGCGCGACCGCATCAATGCGCTGTTCGACCTGCTGGAAAAAGCCTACGCTTGCATGAACGATATCCTCAACAAAAGCGACAAAGACTTTGCGACCATCGAGCGCACCTACGAATACGAAAAACAAATCAACGCCATGCGCACACAACTGAAGGAAGAGCATGTGCAAAACCTCGAAGAAAATAAATATAAATACATCACCGGCGTGATTTACCTCGATCTGGTTATCGAATGCGAAAAGCTGGGCGACTACATTGTCAATGTTTCGGAAACAGCGCTGGACCTAAATCCGGAACGAAAGAAAGTCTGACGGAAGAAACGGTTTGAATATGTCTTGTTGTTAATATTCACAAAGAGACAAAAATATCCCTCAATATAATTTTACTAAATGTACTATAAAAAAATTATACGTAATACTGATAAGCCTGATTTTAGCAAAATCCGGCAACTTGCAGGCACAAGAAATAGATACTACTGTAAAGAATACCGTAGCGAAGGTAGAACATACTTTTGCAACTCATCTGGGATATTCATTCCTGCCTGATTGGATGAGTAGCAGGACCTTCAAGCCTCTCGGATAAACGCAATGCGAAATTACGTTCGGGACTTGCTTGCGATTTATAATTTAACTTTAGAGTATCACGATTTACAGGCGGCATCTTTTTGGGGCTTATATATCAAGCGGGAAAACAGACTATACATCCGATAATATAACGATTACCTCCTTCATCCCGCAATTAGGCATTTACCTTTTATCGCCTCAAGAATCGCAAATATCACTAAAAATGACCGGCGGCACTGGATTTACAATGTATACAAACAACAATTGGGCTTATGGAAATAAACGAAAAATTTACGAACAGGCCGTCTGTGGACGTTTTGGATTAGGCGGTATTTACCGGCTGTCTTCACACATAGGACTGTCGATGGATGCACGGTTTATTATGAGTGAATGCTCCAAATTCGATGTATATTATCACGACCAGTCTTTTGTCGTAAAACAACGGCTTCCGCTTCATCAATTCGGTATTTCGGTCGGAATAAATGATATCTTCTAATTATCAAATGTTATGAATAAATCTATATCTTTTTAATCGTGGCGGTTTCGTTGAATAACTGCTCAGGATGCTTATTTGAAGATGAACGCGTTGACATTTCGGTTTTGCCGGAAGAAACAACCACCGGCAAAAATACCTTCGGATGTGTGATAGATGGCTGGGTATATGTCGGCGGACGCTATTATACCAATTATACCGATACAATCTGTGATTTTCCTTGTTCGGGACAGCGTTCCGTTCTCTTTTTTCATTGTCTGGAGTATAATCAAATCAAAGCATTTGCACTGTTAGAAAAAGACAACTACGCCCTGCAATTTACAATAAACAATCCTCGTGAAGGCCACGAATGTGTATTGACAGACGTCTATTTGTTCAGAACAAGATTGCCTGACGGCATTGCTTTTATTACGTTATTCGATACGGGATATTGTATTATAAGCGGACGGTTTGAATGCAGTAATCGCATTCATTTTGGACGGTTCGATGTAGTATATCACAAGGAATAAACAGCGGCGGGATTTTAGGAAAAAGGTAAAGGCGGGGTAAAATAGAGATCGGTCGAATGTCCACACAGCAAATTAGAAGGATGTTATCCATTTCCTGTTTTCAAATCAACGCATATTGTTTCCCCGGCAACGTGCGTACGAGTCCTTTCATTTCCAGCGAAAATAACACGACCGACAATTTCGCCATCGGCATACGGGTTTCCCGGCAAAGGACGTCAATGGTTTCGGCGGTTTTGTTTTTTAGGTTGTCGACAATGAATTGTTCATCGGCGGAGAGTTTTGGGAAAAGGGTTAATTGCCTTTCTTTAGCCGGTTTGTCACGCTCCCAGTTTAAAGCACATTCAATGTCGGACAGGGTTTCTACCAGCGCTGCCTTATTGCTACGGATAAGTTGGTTACAGCCGCGCGAATGGTCGTCGGTTACACGGCCGGGCAAGGCCAGTACATCGCGGTTGTACGAGAAGGCTAAATCGGCGGTAATCAACGCGCCGCCTTTTGCACCCGACTCAACGACCAATGTGGCGTCGGACAAGCCGGCAATAATACGGTTTCGGCGTAGAAAATTGATGCGCTCCGGTATTGTTTTCGAAAAGAAGTCTGTTACCCATGCGCCGCCTTCTTCTAATATTTTCATGGCCGTCGAAAGGTGTAACGTCGGGTATACTTTATCTAATCCCGTAGCCATTACGGCTATCGTCGGCAGTTGGTATTGCAGGGCGGCACGGTGGGCGCAAATGTCGATACCGTAGGCCAATCCGCTTACAATAATAGGCGAATACCCGCTTTCGGGCATTTGCTTCAATAGCTCCTCGCACCATTTCGTACCGTAGGGGGAAGCATGGCGCGTCCCGACAATACTTAAGACCTTTGACCGGTTGAGATCCAGCGTTCCGGCGACAAACAGCACAACAGGCCCGTCTTCGCACTGTTTGAGGCGGTCAGGATAATCATCGTCGGTATAGCAAAGCACACGACAACCGCGTTTTTCCAAGAAAGCATATTCTTCTTTTGCGCGGGACAGTACTTGCTGGTCGGCTACTCCCCGGGCAATCATCATCCCGATGCCGGGGATTTTTTGTAAAACAGCTTTTTTCTCACGGAATACCGCTTCGGCGCTTCCGCAGTAGGCAATCAACCGTTTGGCCAGCGTACTGCCCACGCCGGGGATACGTTCAATAGCCATATAGTATACCACTTCCCGTTCCGTATTCCCCGCTGAAGGAACGTCGGGCGGAATAGCTGTAACACCATTATCATCTGCCATTTTTCAAAGGAGCGAGAGGGGCGTTTTTTGAGGACGGGAATTTACAACACCAGCATGGCATCGCCGTACGTGCCGAAGCGATATTTATCTTTGACCGCCACCTCGTAAGCTTTTTTCATTTGTTCGTACCCGCCAAATGCCGCCGTTACCATCAGCAGCGTGGAAAACGGAAGATGGAAATTGGTTATGAGCGACGTCGGCACGGAAAATTCGTAGGGCGGAAAAATAAATTTATTCGTCCAGCCACGGAATGTTTTTAACCGTCCGTGCGTAGTTTCGGCGGTTTCCATAGCGCGCAGCACTGTAACGCCGATGGCGCAAACCGCCCGATTATTTTCTTTTGCATGGTTGACAATTTCTATGGCTTTTTCGTTCACCACGACTTGTTCGGAATCCATGCGGTGTTTCGACAAATCTTCGACATCAATCACACGGAAACTGCCCAAACTCATGTGTAATGTTACTTCCGCTGTTTTAATACCTTTGATTTCCATTCGCTTCAACAATTCGCGACTGAAATGCAATCCGGCTGCCGGCACAGCTACCGCGCCTTCTTCTTTGGCCATGATTGTTTGATAACGCTCTTCATCAATCGGTTCATTTTGTTTGCGCACCCAGCGTGGGACAGGCATCTCGCCCAATGCAAACAAGGCATTTTTAAATTCGTCGTGTGTACCGTCGAACAGAAAACGCACCGTGCGGCCGCGCGACGTTGTATTATCAATGACTTCAGCTACCATCAGATCATCGTCGCCGAAATACAGTTTGTTGCCGATACGGATTTTACGCGCCGGGTCTACCAGTACATCCCACAGCCGCTGTTCGCTGTTGAGTTCGCGCAATAAGAACACTTCGATTTCCGCGCCGGTTTTTTCTTTCTTCCCGTACAACCGCGCCGGAAACACTTTGGTATTATTAAAGACCATTAAATCCTTTTCCTCAAAATATTTAATGACGTCTTTAAATATCTTGTGTTCTATTTTCCCACTGTCGCGGTGCACGACCATCAATCGCGACTCATCGCGAAATTTTGCCGGATATTTTGCAATTAAATCGGTTGAAAATTTAAAATTAAATTGTGACAATTTCATGTATTTTACAGTTTAATAGTAACAAAAATGGCCTATTTATTCTTGTGAAGAAACAATACACCTTAAATTAAGCGCAAATTTCCGAAAAAAGTTTTAAATTCCGGTAAAAAAAGTTAAAAAATTTTCTATTGTTATAGTATTCAGCTCACTAAATTTTCCACTACGCGTACGGCGCAGAGCGGTCAGATGGGCGCCGCTTTGCAAAACCAGTCCGAAATCGCGGGCAAAAGCGCGGATATACGTGCCTTTGCTGCATACGATACGTACCGTTATTTTAGGCCATTGAAATGCGAGTAATGTTGTTTCATAAATAGTAATTACGGCGGGTTTCATTGCGGCGTCCCGCCCAGCGCGCGCCCATTTATATGCCCGTTTTCCATCGACCATTTTGGCGGAAAACACCGGCGGAACTTGTTCCTGCGCACCGATGAACTGCTGCAACACCGCGGCGGCCATTTCACGAGTAACATGCTCGCAGGGGTAGCGAACATCTATTTCTTTTTCCAAATCGAATGAAGGCGTAGTTGCGCCGACCTCTATTTCGGCGACATATTCTTTTTCTTCGGACTGCAAGGTTTCGACCTGTTTGGTCGCTTTGCCGGTGCATAGCAACAAAACGCCTGTCGCCAGCGGGTCTAATGTGCCGGCGTGCCCGACTTTCAGGTTTTTATTTCCGGTTTTGCGCTGCAATACAAATTTGACCTTGCGTACCACGTCGGCCGACGTCCACCCAAGCGGCTTGTCAACAGGAATGACCACCCCTTCGGAAAACGCGTTGAGCGTCGGCGGATTGTCAAGCGAAAAAACGGATATAGTACTACCGGCGGTGGCTTTCATGGCCGGCAAAGGTACGGGAAATTATTTGATTGCAAATAAATCTCAAGTTAAATAGTTATTTGCAGAACGACTATTAACCGTATTATGCTTCAACATGCTGGCACAGACCCGCCAGCAACCATCCCTGCTCTTCGGCCGCTGGCGGGGGAGGAATAGTTCATAGTTCAAAAAAATTCCTCTCTTTTCAACTTTTTTAGCTGGTTTAAAAAAAGTCATATCTTTTCTTTGCCGCCGGCTCAATCGTTGATTAAAATAGTTAGGTAATCAAAATTTCTTTTTTCTTTTTCCACGCTCTCATTTTTAATCATTTCTATCGTCCGGCGCCCCTTTTTTCTCCGGCGCTACCTATGTCTATTGTATCTTTATAATATCCTTATGCTCTTTTGTTTACTCTTTGCCTTTTTCTTTAAAAGACAACCATTCTTCCCCTAATTCGTCCCCTGCCTTTTGCCTTTCAACGCTCTGTTTTCATCTCTATTAGGGCAGCCTAAACAAACTCATTTGCCCCTCGATTCTTCCCCAAATTCGTCTCCTTTCGTAAAAACTGTCCTCTTTTCTTCTGATTTTCAACCGTTGCATTTCTTTTTGATTACCTAACTAATTTAATCAATAAAAACGGCAACTATTAAAATAGATATACGAGTACAAAATTAACTAAAATAACAAAACATGACAATGAAGAGGCTAATTTTAACATCCGGCTGCGACAGAAGCATCGCAGAGAGTCGAGGCTGGACGGTCACTACAAACTAAGAACGATGATGTATACTCCATAATAAAAGACCCTAAGTCATGAAGCGGCAATCTTGCGGCGCGTGTACCCTAACGGATGTGTGCAATAGGCCGGCCGTCGGAGTGTCTTAATTAAATAAATACAAACCATTTAAAACAAAAAGAATTATGAAAAAGTACTTTTGGAAGTTGCGGCTCAGCCTCAACCTCCTCACAACACATGAGGAGAACGACTATATCGCCGAAGTCTCCACAGTAGGTAACACAAAGCACAACATCGATGTGGCAAAAGCCATTAAAGACGAGACTCGGAACTAAGCGTGAAGACCATTGTAGATATCCTCGAACGGAGCGATGAATGGAAACGCAAGTTCCTGCTCGAAGGCTCGTCGGTACAAGATGGTAATTTTCACCATGTGCCGCGCATGCTGGGCAAGTGGATAGGCTCACACCTTGTCTTCGACCCCGACAAGCACAAGCTCACGTTCGATGTAACGATGACCAACGGCATGCGGGAAACGGTCAATGAAGAAGTAGGCGTCGAAGTGCTGTTCGTAAAAACCGACGGCGGCGCTTATATCTCGCTGGTAACCGACCTCGACACCCACTTGACCGACGGCTCCATCACCCCCAACGGCGACCTGCTTATCCAAGGCGACAAAATCAAAATCGCGCCCGACGGCATGACCGGTTTAGGCGTCTTCTTCGTCGCTGCCGAGATGTACACGCTGAAAATCGTCACACGATTCGTCAACAGTCGCCAGTTGCTCAACGCTCCCCGCACGCTGACCTACGAATTGCCGTTAAGGGTAGGATAAACCCTCCGGTGCAAGGAAGCATCGCGCCTCGATGCAGGAAAAGCCCTGCCGGGCCGGCGGGACGAATAATAATCAATTGACAATTAACCATTGATGCGGATTGATTTAAACGCGGATGGGGACCACTCCCCGTCTGCGTCTCTTTTTACCTGCGTAGCCACCCCTCCCGTTTCTGCTCATTCGTACCGCAACGCCTCGATGGGGTCTAACCGTGCGGCGCGTATCGCCGGTATGAGTCCCGAGGCGATGCTGACAAGGAAACAGAGCGTAACCCCCAGCAGCATCCACAGCCACGGGACGACGAACGAAGCCTCGATGAGCGCGGCAATGACGTTGCCGATGATAATGCCCATGACAATCCCCATCAGCCCGCCCAACTGCCCGATGACGATGGATTCAAACAAAAACTGCTGCCGGATGGTGCGCGAGCGAGCGCCGATGGCTTTGCGCGTGCCGATTTCGCGGGTGCGCTCGTTGACCGATACCAGCATGATATTCATCAGGCCGACGGCGGCGCCCAGCAGCGTAATCAGGCCGATGATGGCGGCCACCAGCGTCGCCCAGCCCATAAAGTCCAGCATCATCTCGGCTATCGCGTCGCTTCGTTCGATATTAAAATCTGTCTCATCGTAGGGCGACAGGCGGCGGATGAGGCGGAATAACCCCTCGGCCTCTTCGATAGCGACGTCGGCATGGTCGGGGTTCAGGGGATTGATTTCCATATAAAAATTCTGGTTCGGCGTGCCGAATACACTGCGGGCATTGCTTACGGGGATGATAATCCGGCGGTCGGCGCTGCCGCCGAATGCCGACCCTTTAGGCTTCAACGTCCCGATGACGCGATAGTGGTGGCCGGCCAGGACGACCTGTTTGTCTACCGGGTTTTTTCCTTTAAACAGGGTCGTTACCAAATCGTTCCCGATGATGGTAACGAACGCGGCATTGTCGATGTCGTAGGGTGTAAAGTTACGTCCCATGTTGATTTCAAGGCCTTCGGCCATCAGGTAGTCTTCATTTGTTCCTTCCACGCCGATATTCGGGTTGGTGCGTTCCGAGAGGTATTTCACGGTGGCGCCGCTTGTGACCCACGTATTGATGGCCACGCTTGCCGGGATCGTATAGCGTTCCTTAAATGCTACGGCCTGCTGGTAGGTGATGTGGCTGTAGCTGCGTTTGCGGATGCGTTTGTTCATAATCTGGAAATTACGCCCCCAGCTTTGGATGGTAAATGTGTTTGCACCCATGTCGTTAAAGCTGGTCGTGATGGAGCCTTTAATGGCGTCGACGGCGGTCAGGATCCCGACCAGCGACATGATGCCGATGGCAATAACCAGGATTGTCAGGCTTGTGCGGAGCCGGTTGGTGCGTACCGCTGTGAGCGATACGCTGAAGTTTTCGCGTAACAGGGCTATTGCTTTCATGTAGGTGATGGGTGTTAGGGGGTTAAATGAATAGATAGTGTTCCGGGTGGCGGAATCCGGCGAGCCATTCGGCGATGTTCATGGCTTGTTTGCCTGCGGGTTGCAGGCGGGTGATGGCGATGGAGCCGTGTCCGCCTGCGATTTTCAGGAATCGTTTGCCGTCTGTGCGGAGTGTGCCGGGCGAGAGGTTGTGCGGGGTATTGTCGCAGGTGGCGGTTATGATTTTGACCAGTGTAAGGGTTTTTGTTTCACGGTGTAGCAGGGATGTTGTGGCGGCCGGTGCGGGCGACAGTCCGCGGATGCGGTTATGTATGGCTTCTGCCGGGTGGCGCCAGTTGATTTGTCGTGTTTCCTTCGTGATTTTCGGCGCCGTTTTCAGCTTCCCTTCGGGAATGCGTGGCTGCGGTATGGTGTCGACCGTTCCGCGGGTTATGGCGTCGACCGTCCGGAGCACGAGGCGTACGCCCATTTCCATCAGGCGGTCGTGCAGTTGGCCGGCGTTTTCGTCGTCGGCAATGGCGGTTGGTTCGCTGAAGATCAGGCGTCCCGTGTCCATGTTTTTATCAATGAAGAAGGTGGTTACGCCGGTTTGTTTTTCGCCGTTCATAATGGCATGGTTGATGGGCGCCGCGCCGCGGTACTGTGGCAGTAGCGAGGCATGCAGGTTGAATGTTCCGCGAGGCGGTATGGAAAAGACTTCTTCGGGTAGCATCCGGAATGCCACGATGGTGAATACATCGGCTTGCCATTCCCGAAGCCGGCGGAGGAAGCCGTCGTCGCGTAGGTGTTCGGGTTGCGCCAGCGGTAAGCCGTGTGCCAGCGCAAATGTTTTTACTGCCGAGGCCTGTAAATGCCGGCCGCGACCTGCCGGCCGGTCGGGTACGGTAACGACGCCGGCTATCTGATAGCCTCCGTCGAATAAGGCTTTCAGCGGCGCTACGGCAAATTCGGGCGTGCCCATGTAGACGATACGAAGCGGCATGGTGTGGAGGGTTTAGGGTTTTATATCGGAGAGAGTGGGGTCGTCCGGTTGGTTGTTTGCAGCGGTTTTATTCCGGTTCCTCTTTTTGAAGATGGCTTTGAATACGGTTACGTATTTGTCGGCGTTCAGCAATGCGGAGTCGGTTGTCGCTTTATATGTCAGGAAGATGCCGATGGGCAGCAGGACGCAGGAGGAGATCCATGTGCCGAATGTCGGGTCCCATGCGCCGTCGCGCGATAGTCGCCGTCCAGTAATGTCAATGACCCAGTAGATAATGAAAAAGAAGATGGATACGACGGTGGGCATTCCCAGTCCTCCTTTACGGATGATGGCGCCTAATGGCGCACCGATAAAGAAGAATATCAGGCAGGCAATTGACAGGGCGAATTTGCTGTTCCATTCGATGCGCATCCGTCGGTACGAGTAGTGGTTTTGTTCCTGTTCGGTGGTGAAGGTGATGATTTGCGTCAGCATCCGGTCGGTTCCGTTTTTGGCTTGCTGTGCGGCTTTCAGTTGTTTTTCGACCGGCAACGCATGGAACAGCGAATCGAACGGGGCGGAATAGATATAGCGGTTTTGTGTGGCCGAATCCATCTCGAAGCCGCGTGGGATAAAGTTTGCGTTGAATATTGATTGTACAAACCGGTCGCGGTTGGCCGTCAGGAGCGATTCTAATGAGTCTTCCAGAAATGACAGGCGTCCGATGTGGAGGGTTTGGGCGTCGTCGCGAAATCGCGAGCCGTCGCTCCGTTTGAAATCATATCCTTCGAGCGGCATCAGTACAGTCTGTTCGTTAAACAGCCGCCGCTGGAAGGGGAGGGTTGTATCGGTTCTTGAGCGGCGGTCGCCTTCTTCGTATGTTTCCCCGTTGTAGAGGGTAAATACAACATGTTGCTTGTTTTGTGTCAGCCGGATGTAACCCGAATCGGCGAGGGTTACGTTGGTATTGCCTTTTTTTGCGCGGTGGTCGTAGAACATAATGTCGTGCATCAGCCCGCTTTTTTCGTCCTGCCGGCTGACGAAGAGGGTAATGTTTTCAATGCCGTTGTAGAACACGCCGGCGGGGATTTTAATCTCTTCCCTTTTTTGCTTAATGTCGTACAGTGTAGTCCGGATGCGGAAGTTGGCATAAGGGATTAGGTTATTTGCCGCGAAAAACGCCCCAATACTGATTACCACCGATAGTACCATCAGCGGCCGCAGAATTCGCTGCAAGGGGATGCCGGTGGCTTTCATCGCCAACAGTTCATTGTTTTCCCCAAAACTCCCCATCGTCATAATCGACGAGAGCATGGTCGACAGCGGCAGGGCCAGCGGTACAAACGATGCCATCGCCCAAAACATAAATTCACATACTACGCCTACCGACAGTCCCTTGCCTATCAACTCGTCGATATAGACCCATAGGAATTGTAATAATAGGACAAAGAGGACGATGAAGAACGTCAGCGCCATCGGGCCAAAGTAGGCTCTGAGTATGAACTTGTCTAATATTCTCAAGGGTTATTTGTTTTTTGTTGGAGGGCGGCGTTTTCGCGGAGTAGTTTTTCGATGAGCCGGTCTTTTTCCTCGAGTGCATGGTCTTTTTCACTCGTTTTCTTTTTTAGTTTGTCCACCGTTTGTTTATATCGGTCGATGGTTTTCTCTTTTTCGTCGATTTGCCGTTCCTTCTCGCGGAGCTCTTCGAGGACTTCGTCTTCCAGTTTCATCTCTTCCC
>JAITKF010000036.1 GCA_031278545.1 Prevotellaceae bacterium | reverse complement strand
GGGGAAGAATCGAGGGGCAAATGGGCTTGTTTAGGATGCCTTAATAGACGTGAAAACAGCGAGTTGAAGAGTGAAAATCGGGGGACGAATTAGGGGATGAATCGACGTCCTGTTTAGTGCATAGAGAAAAAAAAGCCTGCGATTATCAGGCCATTGAAAATAGAGAATAACAAAATGAGAAAAATGAGAGCCAAAGGCAAAAAGACAATAGAAGTACTTAGAGATAAAGAAAAAAGAGAAGGAGGAAATGGGTTTTGATTAAACAAGAAATTTAATCAAAAAAAACGGTATCGGCGGCAAAGGTATGACTTTTTTTAAAATCAGCCAAAAAAAGTTTAAAAGAGAGGAACGTGGTAAGTTCAACTAGTAAATGCAACTGAATTATTGCACGTGGCTGCAAATCACACCACAGCGAGTCAATGGTAAGTCATTTTCTTGCTCTGCGATTAATTTTAGAAGGAAGAAGTAAGTAAAATAATCCTATGGCTACGGTTCTCATAACAACTAAAATAAGGCTTTTTTCTCCATCGTATTTCGGGAGCGCATCCAAAACACGATATTTCTTTTTTCTCCGTTGTAATTACTATTTGAACGTATTATACGCTTCACTAAAAATAAAGAACCCCATCTTACGACGGGGCTCTTCCTCAAAAAGAAAGGAAAATAAACAAGTTTGTATTCAAATACTGTCTTTCACTTTAGCGAACTCCACATCTGTTTGTGCACGCGTTTTGAGCGAGGCGTCCTGCGCATAGGCGCGTTGCAGTTCGGCGGCTACCTGTGACGCATTCCCGTTACGGGCGGCAATCACTGCATTCAAATAATGAGCTTTGGCGCTGTCGAGATTTTTCAGAATATTGGATGCTTTGTCGTAATTCTTCACTAATACGCCGGCCAGCGCTTCATTGAACGATCCGGTGTTCGCCAGTTTAGTAACGGCGTCGGTGTAGCTCCCTTTGATGATAGCTATCGCGCCCATATTTTCGCGGGCTTGCGGCGTGGCGATGCTTATCAGCAGTCGTTCGGCGTCTTGAATCCGGCCTTCGCGCAGGGCGACGATTCCGTTGTTGGTGTTTACAATATCGTTCTCTGTCGTAATTTTAGCCAGCGCCGTTTTCGCGTCCGACGTTCTGCCTTCTGCCAGATAAACGTATGCCAGATTATTATAAGCGCGCCAGTTGTTGAATTTCTGCGCCGCTTTGCCGTACACGGTGATTTTGCTCGCATTGTCGGGCACCAGCGTAGCGGCGTATAGCAGAGCCTCTACATCCAGTGCTTCCAGATTGTTCTGACGCACCAACGCGACTAATTCCTCGTCGCTATAATTGCTCACGTCGACCTGAGCGACCAGACGGGCGCGGCGTAATTCGGGCAATACTTTGTCGGCCAAAATTTGATATACTTTCGACATGTTTTTAATTTCGCGTTCGCGCACAACAGGGTCGGTGTACATCGAGAGGACACGTAAAATTAAGTCTTTATCCGGCACGTTCGACTCGGCGACCAACTCGCGGAACCCGTCCCAGTCTTCGGCAATCGACGATACATTGACCACTCCCTGGCTTTTTACCTTCCGCGTAGCTTTCGTCAACGCATCTTTAGCTGTTTTCCCGCGGTTCGACGACAGTCCCGTATTCAGATCCAGCGGGCCGTCGGGCGACGCATAGGCAATAATATCGGTGCCTTTGGCTTGCTTACGTGCATCCTGTTCCGCTTCTGCAAGGAAGGATTCCAACGCCTTAATGTCGGTTTTTGATAATTCGGACGAACGTACCACCGCGCTGTTGATTATATATTTAATTTGCGCTTCGCGGGTTTCGGTATAGACCTTTTGATAGGCGTCGGGCGCCAGTACAGCGACGCCATCTGTGTCGACCAGTTTATAGGTAACAATCGTACCGTCGGCCAGTTTAAACGGAGCGGGGAATGCCGTCGTCCGGCCTTTGTACTGCAATGTGGCACGCAGTTCCAATCGGGCGGCTTCCATGCCCGGCTTCCATGCAAACTGGACGGTTTGCGTAGCACCACCACCGGTTTTGGGTATCACCGTATGGTTTTCGGTTACGTTTTCGCCTTGCAGCCACTTCGAGACAGTCGCTTCTTCGCCGCCTTCATAGACCAGCACGGGCGTAATCTCTACGATAGCTTTCGGGTGAAAAAATTTCGCGGGGAAGGAGACCGTATAACGGGCTTCTATAATATCCGCGCGGGCTTCCAATACAGCCGGCTCGCATTTTACTTGAACTTGCGATGCGGCTTCTACCATCTTGTTCGGGTTTGAACAAGCCGCTCCCAACATCCCTAACAGAGCGGCTATTCCTAAGACAATAAAACTTTTTCTCATAACATGTAATAATTAAATTATGTAACTCTTTAAAATAATATGACTGCAAAGATAAGAATTTTTTTAAATATTAGATTTTTGATAATTCATCTATTTTCATCTTCCGCAGGTATGCCTTATGTATCACGCATCACAAAAAAAATGTATCTTTGCGAAAAAAATAACGTCATGAGATATATATTAGTCGTTAAGCCTCGTCAAGACGGTTCCCTTATCGCTCAGGTAAAAAAATTTCCGGACGACGTGTTTACACAAGGGACAGGCGTGGCCGAATGTAAAGAAAATACTGTCGACGCATTGGAAACGCCCCGCGAAGACCGTCGTGAAATATATTATAAATAGCAATTACTGAATTAAAACGTCATGTCTCTTTCATCCACTACCATCTATCGTCCGGTGCTGGCTACAGTGCTGAATATTCTTGTAATTTTGTTGGGCGCAATCGGGTTTACGTATTTGGGTATCCGCGATTACCCGAGCGTCGACCAGCCGATTGTAACGGTTACGACAACCTTCCCGGGCGCCAATGCCGACGTCATCGAAACGCAAATTACCGAAGTGCTGGAGTCGGCTATTAACGGCATTCCGGGCATCCGTTCGATAGGCAGCGTGAGTCGCGACGGGCAAAGCCGCATCACGGTAGAGTTTAACTTGGAAGTGGATATGGAAACCGCCGCCAACGACGTGCGCGATAAAGTGTCGGGGGCGATGCGCCGGTTGCCGAAGGACGTCGATCCGCCGGTGGTCGAAAAAGCCGACGCCGATTCGCAGCCGATTTTCGGTATTACATTAAGCAGCGCCAAGCGTTCGTTGATTGATTTGAGCATGTATGCCGAGAATACGTTTAAGGAACGGCTACAGACCGTGCCGGGCGTAAGTAGCGTAGGGGTATGGGGCTCGCGCAAGCTGGCTATACGGATGCGGATGGACCCGCAACGGCTGGCGGCCTACGGGCTGACGCCCCTCGATGTGCGCGATGCGGTAACGGCGTCGAACATCGAATTGCCCTCGGGACGAATCGAGGGGAACAACACGGAACTGACCGTCCGCACGCTGGGGCGGCTGCGGAATATCGACGAATTTAACAACCTTATTGTATACGAAGACCGCGAGCATGTGGTACGGTTCAGCGACATCGGAAAAGCGGAGGTAGAGGCGGAGAATATCCGGTCGATTGTAAAAGTCAACAACATTCCGTCGGTCAATTGCGTGCTGATCCCGCAGCCCGGCGCAAACTATATTGAGATTGTCGACCATGCAAAAGCCGTGCTGGAAGACTTGAAAAAAGATTTACCCGAAGACATCCGCACCGAAATATCGTTCGACAATACGATATTCATCCGGCAATCGCTCAACGAAGTTCAGCATACGATTTTCGAAGCGTTTGCGCTGGTGGTGCTCATCATCTTCCTGTTCCTCCGCAGCTGGCGCACGACGTTGATACCCGCCCTGGCGATACCGATTTCACTCATCGGCGTCTTTTTCATCATGTACCTCGCGGGGTTCTCTATCAATATCCTTACACTGTTTGCGGTAGTGCTCTCCATCGGGCTGGTGGTAGACGACGCGATTGTCGTGATGGAGAATATTTATACGAAGATAGAAGAAGGCATGTCGCCACTGGAGGCAGGGCTGAAAGGTTCGAAGGAGATTTTCTTTGCCGTCATTGCGACGACCATCTCGCTGGTGGCGGTATTTTTTCCCATCGTATTTTTACAAGGCGTTACCGGTCGTTTATTCCGCGAGTTCAGCTTAGTCATTGCCGGGTCGGTATGTATCTCGGCGTTTGTAGCGCTAACCTTCACACCGATGCTATCGACCAAACTGCTGAAACGCCACAAAGACGGCGGCAACTGGCTCTACCGCGTAACCGAACCCTTCTTCAAATGGCTAACCTCGATTTACCGCCGATCGCTCGACGGATTCTTGCATTACCGCTACATAGCGGTCATCGTGATAATCCTCATCGGCGTAGCCATCGTGTGGCTGTGGGAACAAATCCCTTCGGAGATGGCGCCCCTCGAAGACCGATCATACATCACGGTTAACTCGACAGGACAGGAAGGCGCTACCTACGACTACATGCTGCGCTACTCCGAAGAGATGGTAAAACTGATTGAAAACGAAATCCCCGACGCCGAACGCGATAACATCATGTCGGGCGTCGGAATGGGGTCGGTCAACTCCTCGTGGGCGCGCATTAAACTGGTCGACGCCGACCGCCGCGACCGGTCGCAACAAGAGATAGCCGAAGCGCTGATGCCCAACGTACGGCAACTGACCGGCGCCCGCTCATTCGTACAGCAACAACAATCCTTTGGCGGGCGGCGCGGCGGAATGCCGGTACAATACGTCATTCAAGCAAAGAACTTAGACGCCCTGAAAATGATCCTGCCGGCATTCATGACCGCCGTAAGCGAAAGCCACTTATTCTCAGCCAGCGACGTCAACCTGAAATTTACCAAACCCGAAGTTACCGTATCCATCAACCGCGAAAAAGTAGCCCTGCTCGGGCTCGACATCCAGAACATCGCCCAGACCCTCCAACTCACCATGAGCGAACAACGCATCGGATACTACATTTTGGACGGCAAACAATACCAAATCCTAAGCGAATTTGACCGGCGCCACCGCAGCAAACCATCAGACCTGACGTCAATATACGTCCGCAACAACGCCGGCGAACTCATCCAATTAGACAACCTGGCCGCCATCCGCGAAAGCAGCACCCCCCCCCAACTGTACCGCTACAACCGCTTCGTATCGGCCACCGTATCGGCCAGCCTGGCCAAAGGCTACACCCTCGGGCAAGGCATCGAAGAAATGGACCGCATCGCCCGCACCGTCCTCCACGCCGACTACAACACCACCCTCTCCGGCGACTCAAAAGACTTCGTCGAAAGCACCTCCAGCCTTCTATTCGCATTCATCCTCGCCCTGCTACTGATATACCTCGTACTCGCCGCCCAATTTGAAAGCTTCCGAGACCCCCTCACCATCATGTTCACCGTACCGTTAGCCCTCATCGGAGCCCTCCTGAGTATGTATCTGTGGGAACAAACGATGAACATCTTCAGCCAAATCGGCATCATCATGCTCATCGGGCTCGTTACAAAAAACGGCATCCTGATAGTCGAATTCGCCAACCAACGCAAAGCCGCCGGACTCCCGATGGCCGAAGCCATCCGCGAAGCCGCCGCCTCGCGCTTCCGCCCGATACTGATGACCAGCCTCTGCACCACCCTCGGCATCCTCCCCTTAGCCACCGCCACCGGCGCCGGCGCCGAAAGCCGCATCGCCATGGGCATCGCTGTCGTCGGGGGAATGCTATGCGCCACCTTCTTCTCCCTCTACATCATCCCCGCCATCTACACCTACCTCTCCTCCGAAAAAAAACGCAAAACTTAAGACACATTCCCCCTACATTACGACGCATCTCCCCACTATGTTATTTATATCTTAAAAAATCGCCGCAAACAAAACAGCCACACGTCATTTTTTCGTACCTTTGCGCCCTTTTAAATAAATAGCAAACACGATGAACACAAACAACCCTGTAAAAATCAAATTCCATAACGGAGAAGACATCCCCTTAGAACTACACAAAGTACGCATCGTACAAAAACTCCACCTGCCCCCCATCGAACGGCGGCTGGAAGCCCTGCACGAAGGCGGGTTCAATACATTCAGACTAACCACCAACGACGTATTTCTCGACATGCTCACCGACAGCGGAACCAACGCCATGAGCGATATGCAACTCTCTGCCATGATGCACGCTGACGACGCCTACGCCGGCTCCCAAAGCTTCTCCCGACTCCAACACGCCGCCGAAGATGTGCTAAAGAAAAAATACCTTCTCCCGGTACACCAAGGACGCGCCGCCGAAAACATCCTCGCCAAAGCATACATCAAAAAAAAAGGCGACCTCATCCCTATGAACTACCACTTCACCACCGCCCTCGCCCACATCACACAATATGGCGGACACATCGCCGAACTACTCCACGACGAAGCCTACCACATCGCCTCCACACACCCCTTTAAAGGAAACATGGATATAGGAAAACTTGACGCCCTCATCCAACAACACGGCCGCGACAACATCCCCTTCATCCGCATGGAAGCCTCCACCAACCTCATCGGAGGACAACCATTCTCCCTCCAAAACCTGCGCGACGTCCGGCAAACGGCCGACCGGTATGGGCTACGAACCGTCCTCGACGCCAGCCTACTCGGCGAGAACGCATGGCTCATCATCCAACGTGAACCCGGATACGCCCGCGCCACGATGGCACAAGTCATCGCTGAAATAACCGCACTCTCCGACATCGTCTACTTCTCCGCCCGCAAGCTCAGCTCCTCCCGCGGCGGCGGCATCTGCACCAACGACCCGGCCATATACCGCGAACTCGAAGCCCTCGTCCCCCTCTTTGAAGGATTTCTCACCTATGGCGGGATATCCGTCCGCGAAATCGAAGCCATGGCCGTCGGGCTATACGAAACCCTCGACGAAACGATGATCCGCCAAAGCCCCCAATTCATCGCCTACCTCGTCAACGCCCTCACCGCACGCGGCGTCCCGATGGTTACCCCCCCGGGCGTCCTCGGCGCTCACGTCGACGCCATGACCATGTGCCACCACATACCCCAAACACAATACCCCGCAGGCGCCCTTGCCGCCGCATTCTACCTCGTCTCCGGCGTACGTGGAATGGAACGCGGCTCCATATCTAACCAGCGCGACGCCGAAGGCCGCGAAACCCTCGCCGATATGGAACTCCTCCGCCTGGCCATTCCCCGGCGCGTATTCACCCTTTCCCAAATAAAATACGTAGAAGACCGTCTCACATGGCTTCACGAAAACCGCCACCTAATAGGCGGTTTGAAATTCACCTACGAACCCCCTGTCCTGCGATTCTTCATGGGCGGGCTCGCTCCCGTATCCGACTGGCCAGAACGGCTCGTCGCCCAATTTAGGGCTGATTTCGGCGATAGTTTGTAACGGTATTAAAATGAAGCCTCGAGTAGCGGGCGGTTAATTGCCGCCGCCGGTGCCTACAAAATAATCGTGTTTGTTTTTAAACAGGACGTTGAAGGTAGTCAGGCTGCCGTAGATGCGTGAGATGTACTGTTGCAGGCCGACTTTGTCTTCGTCGGAGAGCCCTTTATGGCTGTTGATGTTTTGTTCGAGTACGCGCAGGCGGTCGCGTAGCATAACAATTTTGTGGAAGAATACGTCGATGGGTATTTCTTTCGGGAGGGAGTCGTTGGCGGGGACGAGTGTCAGGGTGCCACCTTTCCAGCGGTCGCCCAGTTCGACGTCGTGTTCCAGTCCGTTGTGGCGGTCTAAGATGAGCGTGAGAGCGCTTTCGACTTCGGCCAGCGTGAGTTTTGGGGTTTTGTCGTCGGGTTCTGGAGTGTCGACGATTTCCATTTCGTGCATGGCGGTTGATTTGAGGAGCGACATTTTGCCGCCGCGTTCAAAGATGATTTCATAGTTGGTCAATGCGGCTGTGAGGACGTATCCGGCGCCGTAGCGTTCGTGTTGGACTCTTGTACCAACGGTTAGTTCTTCCATCGTGTGCGTGTTTTTTGGGGTTATGTGGTGATGTATGGGTGGATGTTTCCGGCGGGTATCCGGATTTGCTGCATGGTGTCGCGGTGGCGGATGGTGACAGTGTGGTCATCGAGTGTTTGGTGGTCGATGGTGATGCAGAAGGGGGTTCCGATGGCGTCTTGCCGGCGGTATCGTTTGCCGATGCTGTCTTTTTCGTCGTATTGGCAAGGATGTTGGCGGCGCAGGGTGTGCATGATTTCGCGGGCTTCTTCCGGGAGACCGTCTTTTCTTATTAATGGGAGTATGGCTATTTTGACGGGGGCCAGCGCGGGGGGGATGCGTAGTACGGTTCGTTCTTCGCCGTTTTCTAATGGTTCTTCGTGGTAGGCGGCCGATAGTATGGCGAGGAATGTGCGGTCGAGTCCAATGGATGTTTCTACGACGTAGGGGATATAGCGTTCGTTGGTTTCGGGGTCGAAGTATTGTTGTTTCCGTCCGGAGAATTCTTGGTGGCGGCGCAGGTCGAAGTCGGTGCGTGAGTGGATTCCTTCGAGTTCTTTGAATCCGAAGGGGAATTCAAATTCGATGTCGGCGGCGGCATTGGCGTAGTGTGCGAGTTTCTCGTGGGTGTGGAAGCGGTATTTTTCATGGCCTAATCCGAGGGCTTGGTGCCAGCGCAGGCGTTCTGTTTTCCAGTATTCGAACCATTTCAGTTCGTCGCCCGGGCGGACGAAGAATTGCATTTCCATTTGTTCAAATTCTCGCATGCGGAAGATGAATTGGCGAGCAACTATTTCGTTGCGGAATGCTTTGCCAATTTGTGCGATGCCGAATGGGATTTTCATTCGTCCTGTTTTTTGTACGTTGAGGAAGTTGACGAAGATGCCTTGTGCTGTTTCGGGGCGTAGGTAGATGGTGTTTGTTTCGTCGCTGAGGCTTCCCAGTTGTGTGCTGAACATGAGGTTGAATTGGCGTACGTCGGTCCAGTTGCGGCTGCCTGATAGGGGGCATACGATTTCGCAGTCAATGATGAGTTGTTTGAGGGCGTCGAGGTCGTTGGCCGCGAGTGCGGCGTTCATTTTCGTCCGGATGTCGACGGCTTTGGTGGCGTTGCGCAGGATGTTGGGGTTTGTGGCGCGGTATTGCGTTTCGTCGAAGGTGTCGCCAAATTTACGTCGGCCCTTGTCTATTTCTTTTTCGATTTTCTCTTCGATTTTCGTTAGGTGTTCTTCGAGTAGTATATCGGCGCGGTAGCGTTTTTTGCTGTCGCGGTTATCTATCAGCGGGTCGTTGAAGGCGCCTACGTGTCCCGATGCTTCCCAGATACGCGGGTGCATGAAGATGGCGCTGTCAATGCCGACGATGTTGTCGTGTTGTCGTACCATGGCTTGCCACCAGTAGTTTTTGATGTTGTTTTTTAGTTCGACGCCCATTTGTCCGTAGTCGTACACGGCGCTAAGGCCGTCGTATATCTCGCTTGAGGGGAATATGAATCCATATTCTTTGGCGTGGGCGATTATTTTTTTAAATAGCTCTTCGGTGTTCATGTGTGTGGTTGTTTTTATTGTTGTTTTTCGAGGAGGCAAAGGTAGGGAAATTATTCGATTCTTTGTGGGGGAGTGAGGTTTTGTGTTAATTTCTTAGTCGGTTTTGTTCTTCTGTGTTGCCGATGCGTTCGCGGGGTTTGATGGCTTGCCGGAAACGGTAGCTGAACGAGAGTCGGATTTGGCGGCTGCTCCATGTATTATGCATGTCAATGCGTTGGCCGTGCCGGTCGGTCAGGATATGGGAGTGTTGGCTGTTGAATAAGTCGTCGATGTAGAGGGAGAGGGAGGCTTTGTGGTTCCAGAGGTTTTTGCGCAGGCCTGCCGAGAGGGAGTAGTTTCCTGCTATGCGGTAATAGCCGTAAGGGAGGGGTGTTTGTGCGTTACCAGTGAGTTCGGCGCGCCATGTTTTGCCGATGTAGAAGGTGTTTTCCATATAGAGGTTGCCAAACCAGCCGTTGTTGTGGTAGGCGTTGGCGGATGAGGCGGCGTATAGTCCGCTTAGATAAAGGTTGAACGACCACCAGATGGCCGGGAAGAGGTTTGACCATGAGGCGGTCAGTCCGGCGAAGGTTGTTTGGCCGAAGTTGCCGTAGGTGTGTGCGGTTACCGGGTAGCCTGTTTGCGAGGTAGTGTCGACGGTTGTTTCTTCGGAGATTACTTGTGTGGCATGTTGCAGGTATAGGCTGGCGTTGAATTTTTCGTAGCGATAGCCGGCGTTTAGTGTATGCGAATATTGTGGTAGCAGGCGCGGGTTACCTTCGGAGTAGGTGTAGTAGTTGGCGTAATGGCGGAAGGGGTTAAGGGTTCCATAGTCGGGGCGCCGGATGCGCATGGCATACGATAGTGAAAATGATTGTTCCATCGAATGGGTGTAGCCGATGTAGGCTGTCGGGAACAGGTCGTTGTATTGTTGGCTGGTGGTAGTATCGCCGCCGGTGGCGCGGCGCCAGTCGCCGCTACTCGATGTATTTTCCCAGCGAAGGCCGGCCTTCGCTTGCCATTTTTTCGATAGCGTTGCGCCTACCGATGCATATATTGCTCCGATGCGTTCGCGGTAGCGGAAGTCATTGCTTTGCGTTTCGTCCCGTTGCCATTGTGCGTGGTTCCAATGTTCGTACAGGAGGCTGTTGTCGGTGGTCGTTTGCGACCATTTGCCGCCGGCCTCGAGCGTGGTCTTGCGTCCTAACGGGCGGATGTAGTCGACCTTCGCCGAGGATATGTCGACGTGTTGTCGCGTTGTATTTTGCCAAATACGTGGCAGGGCGATGCTGTCGCCAGCGGCATTGTAGAAGCGGTTTTCATGGCGGCTCCACGGCTGTGTCCGGTATTGCATAACGTCGATGTTGACAAGCAGGTCGTGCGTGTTTTCTTTGAAAATATGCTGGTAGTTGGCGTTTGCCGAATAGTTTGTCAGGCGGTTGTCCGTGCGGTCGATGCCGGTGGAACGTTCGGTCAGGCGTCCGGCGGTGTAGTTTTCCGTGTAGGAATGGTCTTCGTCCGTCCCTCCTTCCGTGCGATTCCATCCGCCGGTGAGGAGGAAACCGATGATGTTTTTGGAGTCGATGAAAAAGTTTGTCGTCATCCGCACCGACCGTCCGGTATTCTCCGTTTCGCTGTAGCGGTACTGGTATTGGCGGACGTCGCCCAATTCCATATCGGCTTCGTAACGGCTAAACCGGCGGTCGCTACGTAAACCGGCATTCACGGAAGAGTTGAGCCATTTGTTACGATAGTTGATGGTCAGGCCGCCGTTGCCGTTGAGGAGGTCTCGGGCGTCGGGGAATATGCCGCCGCCGGCCTGTACCGAGCCGCTCCAGCCGTTCAGGGAATTTTTCTTTGTAATGATGTTGATGATGGCGCTTCCGCCGGCCGCGTCGTATTTGGCCGATGGGTTCTGGATGATTTCTACTTTGTCGATTTCCGATGCTTCGATAAAATAGAGCATGTTCAGCAAATCCATCTTCGAGAGGTTCGACGGTCGCCCGTCGATGTAAATGGCCGCCGGCTGGCCATTGAGCGACACATTGCCGTCGTTGTCGACCGTAATGCCGGCGATCTTACGCAGGATGTCGACCACATTGCCGCCTTCGCTCCCGATATAGTCGGCTACGTTGATTACGATTTTGTCGATATGATGTTCTATCATGCTTTTTTCAACGGCGACGACGACGTCGTCCAGCCGTTTACTTTCGATGGCAAGGGTTATGGGCGGCAGCCGGATGTCGCCGGTCGATACGTCTACGGCTACTTCGATATAGCGTTCGGTGTAGCCTACGAACGATGCTTTCAGAACATACGTCCCTTCGGGAACGTCGGCTAGGGCAAAGCGTCCTTTTTCGTCGGTTACGGTTGCGGCGACCGCCGTGCGCTGGTTGTTAAGGAGTACGACCGATACATATTCCAGCGGTTTGCCGTTAGTAACATCGTTGATTATGCCGGAGATCTGCGGCCTGTCCGGCGGGCCGTCGAAGGCCGCCGCCTGCGCCGCGACGGCACACATCAGCGCCATAAGGACGGCGACGCCACGCAGGCGTCGGGTCGAATACAACATGGACATCAGGAGCGGCGGAATTTGTACGGCGTCGTGCCGGTGTGTTTCTTAAAGAATTGCCCGAAGAACGACGGGTTGGGGAAATTCAGTTCGTCGGCCACCTGAAAAGCCGACATGCTGGTGGTTCGGAGTAGCACTTTGGCCTGGCTAACCACCCGGTCGGTAATCCACTGCAGCACCGGCCGTCCGGTTGTTGTTTTGACGACTTGCGATAAATATTTGCTGCTGATGCACAATTTATCGGCGTAGAACGCCACCGTCCGGTTGGTTTTATAATAATCGTTCAGCAGGGTCATAAATTTGGCGGTTATTTCTTCCTGCCGCGTCTGCGTACCCGAATAACGGATGGTTTCATTGCCTTTGTAGAGCGATACGATGTAAAGGAGCATGGCGTAGAGCAGTCCCCGCATGATTTGTACGCGATAAGCCAAGTGCGTCTGCTGGTAGCGGTCAACGAGGTTGCGGTAGTAGCCCCGCAAGACGGCCATATCCTCCTCCCCGACCTCCAAGCAGGGATGCCGGCTAATCTGGAAGAGGATTCTGAAGTCGGCAGGCAGCACCAGGCCTACAAAGAAATTGAACGAGAAGAAAAAGCCTTCGAACGCAAAATCCTTTGTTTGTTTTTCTATCCGGCATACCAGCGAGGGTTGCACAATCAATGTGGAGTTGGCCTTCAGCGTATATTTTTTGAAATTGATACTGACCGTCGCTTCTCCTTTTACGCAGACGCCCATCAGCAGGCCGTTGAAAAAGAACGGCAGGTTCGGTTTCACGGAATAGCGTTCCGGCGGGAACACCGGCAGCCCCTTAGTGTCTGATAATAAAAAGTTGGCGACACCCCCGGGTATCAGCTGTTCGTTTTCTTCCAGCGAAAACATGTTGCAGTTGTCTGTCAATATTGTCTGACCCATTATAAATAAGTTTAGGTTGCAAAATTAAAAAAATTATTCATACCGGAAAAATAATATTGAGAGAAGCGTGCCTAAGGCAGGGTTCAGGTTTTAACGTGGCATAGGGAGGAGATGGCGCAACGAAGATGGCGGTTGGGAAAAACGCTATTCTAACTTTTAATTTCTGTCTATTTTTACATTATTGTAAAATTTGGTTTCTACAAAATCGATACACGATTTGTTGATGGAATCTTATATGTATGGCGCTCTCTTCTGTTTCTTACTTTTTAGCATCCGCAAATCCTACGGCATTGCGGTACGCAAAATTGATTAGTATTATGTCCCTCTCCTATGCATTGTGAGAAGCAAGACGAAAAGCAGGGTTCGCAGCTAGTCGAGCAACCATCAGTGCACGAACTATCAGTTTCGCTTCCTGTACTAGTCGTAACGCCACATCCGTTTTTCGTATACACAATTCGAGTGTTGCAGCCACTGCATGCGCCTTTTTCCGTGTACGAAGCACAACTGGTACAGCATTCGGAGTCTGGT
>JAITKF010000101.1 GCA_031278545.1 Prevotellaceae bacterium | reverse complement strand
AACACTGCCTGAAAAACAAATTTACTGTGTCCATGTGGGGCATTTCTACTCCGAACAATCGGTGATAATTCCCACAAAAGTCGCCCTGAGTTGATATATTATTGAAAGAATTGCGACTCGCCTAACGCTTGATTAAACAATCTCGCCCCGTTCTTTAATACCTCTTACGTTTAGCTGGATGTTAGCGATGCCCCGGTAGTAATTTTCGAAAATCGAATAACAAATATCAATCGGATTGCCGGCGCGCATATAGTCGAAATGCTCGGAATAATTAAATGCAATCGCAGAAATCGGACGGTAAGGCTCCTCTTCCTGAATTAACGCCAGCTTGAGGTGGTCGCCGTTACCCACTCTGCGACCGTTGCCGTTGTCGTACACATTTTCAGTAATAAACACCGGCGACATATTACCCGGACCGAATGGCTGAAACTGTTTGAGAATACGGAAAAACTTCGGTGTAATTTGTTTGAAATCGAGGTAGGTGTCGACGTCAATTTGCGGCGTTAGCAACTCGTCGGAAATCGTGGCGGCAACTTGTTTTTCAAAGCGAATGCGGAATGTATCCAGATGCTCTTTGCGCAACGACAGGCCGGTAGCGTACATGTGCCCGCCAAACGTTTCCAAGAGGTCGGCGCAAGATTCGACGGCTTCGTACAAGTCGAATCCGGGGATACTGCGTGCCGACCCGGTAATCATGCCGTTGGATTCGGTCAGCACAATAGCCGGCCGATAGAACGCCTCGACCAGTCGCGAAGCCACGATGCCAACCACGCCTTTATGCCACGAAGGATTAAACAGCACGACCGCTTTTTTCGATTCCATCATCCCCTGCCGGTCGACCATTGCGATTGCTTCCTGCGTAATTTCGCGGTCTACATTGCGGCGGTCGTCGTTATACATATTGATGGCATTCCCCATTTGTACAGCTATTTCCTCATTATCGGCCGTCAACAAATCGACCGCCGTTTTGCCCGATTCCATACGCCCGGCGGCATTAATACGCGGGCCTATTTTAAATAAAATATCATCGGTCGAAATAGGATGACGATGCCTGTCCAACCCCGACAATCTGATTATCGACTGCAGGCCGCGGCTGGGGTTTTCGTTGAGTTGTTTCAGCCCGTAATAGGCCAGTACACGATTTTCGCCAATCATAGGCACTACATCGGACGCAATACTGACCGCCACCAAGTCTAAAAAGGGAATGAGTTGCTCAAAGGGAGCATGCTCCTCCACGCAAAATGCCTGTAGCAACTTAAATCCCACGCCGCAGCCCGACAACTCGTTAAACGGGTACCCACAGTCGGCGCGTTTAGGGTCGAGGACGGCCAGCGCCTGTGGAATATCATCGCCGGGCAAGTGATGGTCGCAAATAATGAAATCAATTCCCCGTTCGCGGGCATAATCAATCCTGTCATTCGCCTTAATACCGCAGTCGAGCGCAATAATTAACGAAATCGCCGATTGCTTTGCATAATCAATACCTTGAAACGAGATACCGTACCCCTCATTATAACGATCGGGAATGTAAAACGACACATGCGGACTGAATCGTTTCAGAAACGAATAAACCATCGACACAGCCGTCGTGCCGTCCACGTCGTAATCGCCATAAATCATAATACGTTCATTCGTTTGTATTGCCCGCCGGATACGCGCTACCGCCTTATCCATATCTTTCATTAAAAACGGGTCATGCAGGTGGGCTAATTGAGGACGGAAAAACATTTTAGCTTCCGCAAATGTGGTTACGCCACGTTGCACTAATAAATTGGCCAGCGTTTGGTCGATGTCCAACTCCGCCGCCAAATGACGTACCGACACCGGATTGCCCGATTCCTTTACTTTCCAGATTTTTTCCATATCGTCCGCAAAGATATTAAAAAAATTGTAACTTTGCAGACTTTAAATTGCTATATGAAAGTCAGTGGTTTTACATTTATACGAAATGCTCGGAAATTTGACTATCCTGTTACGGAAGCCATTCGTTCCATTTTACCTCTCTGCGATGAAATGATTGTATGCATCGGTCGTTCGGACGACGATACGCTGGAAATGATACAGATGATAGCCTCCGATAAAATCAAAATCGTTCATTCCGTTTGGGACGACAGCCTGCGACACGACGGCCGCGTGCTGGCCGTCGAAACCGACAAAGCCTTCGACGCCCTTTCGCCCGATGCGGACTGGGCTTTTTACATTCAGGGCGACGAAGTGCTCCACGAACAGTACATTCCCGTCGTACAACAGGCCATGAACGACTATAAAGACAATCCCGCCGTCGAAGGACTGCTCTTTAATTACATACATTTCTACGGCAATTACCATTATACCGGCGATTCCCGCGAATGGTACAAGCACGAAATCCGTATCATTCGCAACGACAAAACCATTCGCTCATACCGCGACGCGCAGGGATTCCGTAAGCAGGGACGTAAACTGCGAGTCAAAGCGATTGACGCCGTCATCTATCATTACGGATGGGTTAAAAACCCCTATTTCCAGCAAGCGAAGATAAATAACTTTACACAACTATATACGGAAAAAGCCGTCGTGCCGGCCGACTCGCTGTACGATTACTCGAAAGTCAATTCGCTGGCGCTGTTCGGCGGCACGCACCCCCACGTAATGCACGAGCGCATCGGCAGACAGGATTGGGACTTTGTGTTCGACATCAAACGTAAAAACTTCTCGCTAAAAGACCGCCTCCTGTACAGTATCGAAAAGTGCACCGGAAAACGACTATTTGAATACAAAAATTATCTCATTATTTAATTTATGGAATCACTCACATTAAGCGAGCAAGAAGCCATCCGCCGCGAATCGCTACAAAATCTGGAAGCGCTGGGCATCCCGGCTTATCCGGCCGAAGCCTTCGAGGTCAACGTAACGACTACGCAACTGCGGAACGAATTTGTGGCCGGCGACGACCGTTTTATGGACGTCCGTATTGCCGGACGAATGATGACACGCCGTATCATGGGCGCGGCGTCATTCTTTGAATTGCAGGATGAGCACGGACGCATCCAAATTTACGTCCGCCGCGACGACATTTGCCCAAGCGACGACAAAACATTTTACAATACCGTATTCAAAAAAATGCTCGACATCGGCGACATCGTAGGCGTCCGCGGCTACGTCTTTATTACGCAAACCGGCGAGTTGTCAATCCATGCAAAAGAACTGACGCTGCTCAGCAAATCATTGCGCGTGCTGCCGATAGTGAAAGAAAAGGACGGCGCGGTATTCGATGCCTTCAGCGATCCTGAACAGCGTTACCGTATGCGCTATGTCGATTTGATTGTCAACCCGCACGTGCGCGAAACGTTTATCAAGCGCACGAAGATAATCAACGCCATGCGTTCATTTTTCAACGAGCGAGGCTACTTGGAGGTCGATACGCCCGTGCTGCAATCCATCCCCGGCGGCGCATCGGCGCGACCGTTCGTAACGCACCACAATGCGCTGGACATCCCGCTGTATTTGCGCATCGCCAATGAATTATACTTGAAACGCCTCATCGTCGGCGGCTTCACGGGTGTATATGAATTTTCGCGCAATTTCCGCAATGAAGGCATGGACCGCACGCACAACCCCGAATTTACCTGCATGGAAATTTACGTCGCCTACAAAGATTATCTGTGGATGATGGATTTCACCGAGCGCCTGTTTGCGCAAATCGCTATAGAAGTGAACGGCACAACTACCGTACATATCGACGACCGGGAAATAGACTTCGGCGGTCCTTACCGCCGTTTGCCGCTCCTCGAAGCCATTGCAGAATATGCAGGTATCGACATTTCGGGCATGGACGAACCGCTGTTGCGCGACGTCTGTAAACAACTGCACATCGATACAACGCCGGCCATGGGCAAAGGCAAACTGATTGATGCGATCTTTGGCGAAACCTGCGAGCACCATTTCATTCAACCTACTTTCATCATTGACTATCCCGTCGAATTATCGCCGCTTACCAAACGCCACCGCCGGAATCCGAACCTGACCGAACGCTTTGAACTCTTCGTCAACGGCAAAGAAATAGCCAACGCCTATTCGGAACTCAACGACCCGATTGACCAACGACAACGATTCGAAGAGCAGGCGCGACTAAAAGACAAAGGCGACGACGAAGCGATGTTCATCGACATGGATTTCATCCGGGCGTTGGAGTTCGGCATGCCGCCCACATCGGGTATGGGCATCGGCATCGACCGTCTGGTGATGATGCTCTCCGGCGCACAATCGATACAGGACGTCCTGCTATTCCCGCAGATGAGACCGGAATTTTCACTTGGCAGTAAGCAATAACACTAGGCAATATTGCCGAAATACAAATTCAAACGACATCTGATGAAATCTTTTATAACAAAAGACAATTTATGCGCCGTTGTAACGTGGTATAATCCAACCGCAGCTATTGCGCAGAACATACGGCAGTATGCCGGGCATGTACGGTATGTATTTGTCGTTGATAATTCGGATATCAATCATCGTATTTTATTGGATACATTAGGGTTGACCAATGCCCTATATCATTTTATCGGCGAAAACAAAGGGATTGCGGCAGCGTTGAACATCGGTTTTAAATATGCCGACAGCTATCAAATGGAATGGGCGCTGACGATGGATCAGGACAGTATCTTTGAAGGAAACCGCTTCGCAGAATACCTTACAGAAGTCAACGATTACACCGACTATACCGGCGTCGGTATCTTTTCCGTCAAACACGATTTCGGACAGATGAACACGGAGCAAAAGCTGGCCGGTAGCCGCTATTGCGAAAAAAAGCGTGTAATGTGTTCCGGCAATCTTATTGCCCTGAATGCTTACCGGAAGGCCGGCCCCTATCGCGAAGATTTCTTTATGGACTGGATTGATTTTGAATTTTGCGCGCGCGTAAAAGCAGCTGGTTATCGAATTGTCGAATGCACCCACATATTACTTAAACACTTTTTAGGCGATCGAATCATGCAGGTGAAACGCTTTGGCTCCACAAAATACATCCCCGATTACCCCGTATGGCGAAAATATTACCTTGTACGAAACATATTACGCACCGCAAAAGCGCATAAAGCGCTCCGAAACAGCATGCATTGGCGCCTGTTTCAAGAATTTCAACAGGTTCTATGGTATGATTCTTCCCCTAAAAAATGGAAAAAACTGTGGGCCATGTGCACTGCCGTCCGCCATGCACGCAAACCGATAATAGTAACCGATATTCAACAAAAATACCTCTGACATGAACCCCACAGTAAGCAAAAACCACACCTTAAAAATACTCGAATGGGCAACCCAATGTGCGGTCATTTTATTGATTCTCGCTTTCCCCTTCAGGCTTCCTTACAGGATGATCCCGTTAATCCTGCTGTTCATCTGCGCAACGGTTGAATGGATAGTCAAACAATCATGGAAGCACAGTATCCTCACGAAGCGGAATGGCTACTTTCTACTCATGCTCCTGCTATTTCTGCTATCCTTCGTATATTACCCGTTCGAACATCCATATCCCGATTTTAAACTGTTAGTCGAACACCGCCTGTCTCTTTTAGGATTTGGCCTTTTAGGATTTTCCGGTATTTTATCACGAATAAATCGAAAAACGATTTATTACAGCATCATCGGAAGCGGGTTACTGGTTGTAGCCTGCATCGTTTGCATTCAATTATGGCAAATCCTTTTTCAGGGAGAATACCACACTTTTATCACAATCCGGCAGGAGTACATTAACTATCACATGGGTTTCGATTTTTCATTAAACTTAGGACTGGTTGCCTGCGGATGCCTGTGGATGCATCAACTCAAGACACGGAATACAAAAAAGAACCTGCTCATACTGCTACCATCCTGCCTATTTATTGTCGTTTTATTAGGCACCGAAGGACGTAGCGGATTTATCATGTCGGTCTTATTGACCGGATTTCTGTTCCTCTATTTCCTATATACGCGGTCACGGATTTTCTTTTGGATAGCCTGCCTCCTTACGCTTCCCATAGCGTTTTACGGAATCAGTTCGCACAGCCGGATGGGAATAGAGAAAATTAAAAGCGAACCGCGCATCCCCTTATTTGAAAATGCGCTCACGCTAATCAAAGCGAAGCCACTACTAGGTTATGGAATGCAGGGTGCGCAATTTTACACGGATTCCATACGCCATCAACGCCACGCAACGGACAGCGCCTTTGTGAACATCTGGCACCGAAACGAAATGGTCGACTGCCACAACCAATACTTACAGGCAACCTTAGAATATGGTGTCGTAGGGCTTGCGCTATTACTATTTCTGTTAGGTCTGCCATTATTTTTAGTCGACAAAGACCACCGATTATTCACCGTGCTTTTCATCTTTTTAATAAGTTTCCAATCGCTCCTTGATGTTACACTTTTTGTCCCCGAATTTGGCATTATGTTTGGACTTATCATGGCGCTGTTTTTATCACCCTCCCCCATCTCTACCAGCTGGCGGAAGAAATGAATTTACTGCTTGAATCCACCTTCAATTTTTAATTTTCAATCGTCAATGAAAATATGAAAAAAAGTTGTACATTTGCATCCTTGTTTATCAAAGATGATATTGTTTAATCCAAATGATATAGGACAACCCAACGGGCGCTATTTTGCCCTTCCATATTCGCTTGACGAAGCAATACTGGCGCTGATTTCCGTACCGTGGGACGTAACCACCTCATTCCGTCCGGGAACGGCCGACGCTCCGCAATCCATTATCGGCGCATCGGCACAGGTTGATTTATTTGATGAAGATGTAGCCGAAGCATGGACAATAAAAATCGGCACAACCCCCTTCAGCGCCCGACTGGAAGAAGAAAACAGAAAATACCGGGCTATCGCTGAAAAAATTATAGCCGCCTTAGCACAAGGCATCGTATCGGATAAATTAACGGATAAGACGGCGAAAATCAACGCCGCTTGCGAAGCCATGAATCAATACGTATACAAGGAAGCACAAAATCAATTAGCAGCGCAACGTATTCCGGCGGTAGTAGGCGGCGAACATAGCGTGCCGTTCGGACTGTTACGTGCACTGAGCGAGCAATACGAAACCTTCGGCATCCTGCATATTGACGCCCATGCCGACCTACGCAAGGCTTACGAAGGATTTACCTACTCGCACGCTTCCATTATGTACAACGCCCTACAACTCCCCGCCCTACAACGCCTGACGCAAGTAGCCGTGCGTGATTATTGCCACGACGAATCCCTGCTGATGCAAAACGACAAGCGGATTATTACATTCCTCGACAGCCACTGGCAGGAAGAGGCATTCCACGGTAAAACATGGGCTGCGCATACGGACGAAATCGTACAATCATTACCACAACACGTATATATCAGCTTTGACATCGACGGACTGACGCCGGACTGCTGCCCGAACACGGGCACACCGGTGCCGGGAGGCTTAAGCTATCCGCAAGCCGTATATCTGCTAAAACAAGTAGCACAGTCGGGGCGACGAATTATCGGATTCGACTTATGCGAAACGGCGGCTAACGCCAACGATGCCAATCTCGCCGCCCGTATACTGTACAAACTCTGTTGCTATACCTGCCTTGCCAACCGCAATCACACAAAAGAAAACAACAATAATTAAAATATAAACTATCAAAAATGAAAAAAATGAAAACAGTAAAAATGCTCTTGTTTGCCTCGGTGTTATTTGCCATAACAGCCGAAAGTTGTGCACAAAAAAACAATTTTAAACTAACCAAAGCCGAAGTTGATTCGCTCAGCTATGCTATTGGAGTTGATTTTGGAGGCAGCTTAAAAAATTCAAAATTAACATTTATCTATGTGGATACGTTGGAAAATGCGTTGTTCAGCGTGGTGAAAAACGACTCGCTACGCTTTGGCAATGAACAGGCGCTTAGTTGTATTCGGAACTTCTTTATGGGACTCCAGCAGCATGAAGAACAGACGGTAGATAGTATTATCGGCGCGCTAACGCCTGCTCAGATAGACTCGTTGAGTTATGCTCTTGGAATCAATTTAGGCGAAAATTTTAAAGAAGGCTCTCCATTAGCTATCATCAACCTGAACACACTGCTACAAGCCGTAAAAGACGTCCTGGCCGACGGCGAGCTACGTTTCGACCCTATGGCATCGCGAGCCATCATTCAACGCCTGATAAGGAAACAGCAGGAATTAGAAACAGCTAAAATAGCAGCCAAAAACAAAGAAGCCGAAGATGCATTCCTGAAAAAGAATAAAAAAGCCGACAGCGTAGTAACTTTAGCAAGCGGGTTGCAATACAAGATACTGACCGAAGGAACAGGAATCAAACCGGCGGCGACCGATACGGTAGAAGTACACTACAAAGGCACGTTATTGGACGGCCGCGAATTTGACTCGTCGTATCAACGTAGCCAACCGGCCAAATTCCCATTAGACCGAGTGATTAAAGGATGGACGGAAGGCTTCCAGCAATTCAGCGAAGGCACCAAAGCCATTCTCTATATTCCCGGCGAATTGGCTTACGGCACACAAGCGCCCTATGGTTCTATCATCGAACCGGGAGCGACCTTGATATTTGAAGTAGAATTACTGAACGTTTTCCCTGGCCCGCAGCCTGTAGAAGAAAATACGGAAGAACAACAAAATACAGAAACCGAAAAATAATACGACTATGGCATTCGAAATAAGTGGCAAATTAGTTAAGAAGCTTGATGTCCAAAGCGGCTCAAGCGAACGTGGCACGTGGAACAGGCAGGATATTATTATTGAAATCCCCGGTCAATTTCCGCGTCAGATATGTTTATCGTTGTGGGGCGAACAAGTTATCGAGGCCGCCCGTTACAACATCGGCGATATATTGAAAGTCAATTTTGATATACAATCGCGAGAATTTAACGGCAAATGGTACACCAGTGTCCGTCCGTGGCGAATGGAAGTAGAAGCAGTTAGCGCAACTGCCTATCCGTCTGCTCCGGCCATGGCAACACCTGTAACCGATACGCCCACCGCAGCCCCTGCGGCAGCGCCTATCGACGACCCTTTTAATAATAACCCACAATCGCAGGATGACCTGCCCTTTTAACAGGCAAGCACAAAATGAACACATAAAAAATCCGGCTATGCGATAGCCGGATTTTTTATTGACATGTATGCTCTAAGGTAACAGGCAATTCGTAATTTGTAGTTCTAAAATCTTATTCCTCATTCTGCCTCTTTTCCCATCAGTCCATCTCCACCACCTCCGTGAAGAACGCCGCAAAATCCGCCTCCAGCCGCGCATAGTGCATTTGTAGAAAAGATATAGTCAATGCCGTATCTATCGGGATATATTTATAGCGCACCATAATATCCAGTGACCCTTTCAGTCCTTCGAGCGTTGCATAACGACACAGTCGGTTAGTCAAAATGAAATGCCACATAATCTCCTTGACGGTCGGTGGTAGGATGCGTTGATGTCGCCACAGCGTCCAATAGAACCGGCGAGCGAACACCGGCAGCCTGACCGTCGAATAATCGTCAAAATGCACCGCCAGCAGATGATCGAAATACATATCAAGGACGATGCCGGCATAGCGTCCGAACGGCACACGCAGCAATACTTTCGTCTGCTGTACCACCGGATGCATATCGGTAAACCTATCTATTGCGCGATGATGCCGGATCCCCTCCTGCACATCGGGCGGATAGCCTGCCACCTGCTGTCCTTTCACAAAATCCCCAATAAAATTACCCACCTGCATCGGTGGCGACGACGAAAGGAAAATATGCGCAAGATAGTTCATTTGCCGTTGAGGTAGTTGAAGGAGTTAAAGGAGTTCATCCCTATTTCTTCAGCGGACACACCGTCGTACAACTGCCGCACCTGCCTTCGGAGTCCTTACCGTCCTGCATGTTCCCTGCGCGATTCAGTTCATCTTCTTGCACACAGGTGATACCGTGCTTGCGCATATTCTTATTGTCGCGAATATGCGTATTTGGGAACGTCCCATTTTTGCATAGCAGCAGATTGATAGCTAATCCTGCGACGCAAAGTGCAAGAACGAGGATAGAGACAAGGATAACCCCGCCAAGCCCTGAAAGGAGCAAGATGCTGCATATAGTTACAGGATGGTGCATAATATTGAATAATGGCCGTAGTAGTTAGTCAATGGACGATGACGGCATGGCAGGTTTGGTAAGAAAACGATGGATAGCGGCGGCAGCATTGCGTCCCGCACCCATAGCGAGAATGACGGTAGCAGCGCCGGTAACAATATCGCCGCCGGCAAATACTCCTTTACGAGATGTCGCCCCATGTTCGTCGACCACGACACACTGCCGCCGGTCAATGGCCAATCCTTTCGTCGTACTTGCGATAAGCGGATTGGGCGAAGTGCCCAGCGACATAATCACCATGTCGGTCGCCATCTCAAATTCGGAGTCGGGAATGACCACCGGGCTGCGGCGACCGCTTTCATCGGGATCGCCCAACTCCATACAGACACACCGCAGACCGCGCACCCAGCCCCGTTCGTCGCCTAGTACCGCCACCGGATTACAAAGCATTCGGAATATTACGCCTTCTTCTTTGGCATGATGCACTTCCTCTATCCGCGCCGGCAGTTCTTTCTCTGTCCGACGATAGACGACCGTTACCTCTGCGCCCAGACGCAAGGCGGAGCGGGCAGCATCCATCGCCACATTACCGCCGCCGACCACCGCTACACGTTGACCGATATATATAGGAGTATCGGATGTTACCTCGTAAGCGCGCATCAGGTTATTACGGGTCAGAAACTCATTGGCAGATACGACGCCGTTCAGATTCTCACCCAGGATATTCATAAATTTAGGCAGTCCCGCGCCGGAGGCAATAAAGACGGCATCAAATGCTTCCTCATCCAGCAACGCATCGACCGTCAGCGTACGACCGATAATGACATTGGTTTCGATATGCACGCCTAATTGCTTCAAATTATCGATTTCATATTTCACGACCGTTCCCTTCGGCAGACGGAACTCCGGGATACCATACTCCAGCACACCGCCGGCCTTATGTAAGGCCTCGAAAATCGTAACCTCGTAACCGTTTTTAGCCAAATCGTGCGCGCACGACAACCCCGCCGGACCACTGCCGACAATCGCTACGCGCCGCCCGTTGGCCGGTTCTTTCGTAAGAAAAACGGTCCCATGATCGCGGTTATAGTCGGCCACAAATCGCTCCAGTTTCCCGATATTCACCGGTTTCCCCTTGATGCCGAGGATACAGCAGCCCTCGCACTGTGTTTCCTGCGGGCACACACGTCCACAAACCGCCGGCAGACAACTGTCGCGAGCAATAATACCAGCAGCTTCCACAAAACGCCCTTGCGCCGTTTTGGCAATAAACTCCGGAATCCGGATATTCACCGGACAGGCCGGCACACACTTCGGATTACGACATTGTAGGCAACGCGTAGCTTCCAGCATAGCCTCCTCGTCGGTATATCCTAAACAAACTTCCTTGAAATTCGCCCGCCGCATTTGCGGATCTTGCTCGCGGGCTTCGATACGGGGGATTTTATTTGCCATTGATTTCTATTTCTCGGTACATAGTTTGGCGCCTCATAGCTTCATCGAAATCGACCAGCGCCCCGTCGAACTCCGGGCCATTGACACAGGTAAATTGTGTTTTCCCGCCGACAGTCACACGACACGCGCCGCACATGCCCGTACCGTCCACCATCAGCGTATTCATGCTCACCACCGATGGGATTTGATACTGCTGTGCTAATTGTGCAACAAACTTCATCATAATCATCGGCCCGATGGCGACCACCGTCTCATAGCTTTGCCTGTCTTCCTCCACCAGCCGCCGGATGACGTCGGTTACCAGACCTTTCTGCCCGGCGCTGCCGTCGTCGGTCGCGATATACAGGGTGCGGCATACAGCTCTCATCTCCTCCTGAAAAATCAACAACGACGCGCTTTTTGCTCCCACAATAACATCAATGGTTGCACCGTGCGCGTGTAACCATTTCACCTGTGGATATACCGGCGCTGCGCCCAGTCCGCCGCCGACAAACAGCCAGCGCCCGGACGTTAATTCGGCTGGAGTTTTGTACACAAACTCCGACGGACGTCCCAGCGGTCCGGCAATATCCGTCAGCCGTTCACCCTCCGCCTTGCGGCAAATCAACCGGCTCGACACGCCAACCACCTGCGTAACCAGCGTTACGACGCCGCGCACGGCGTTATAATCCGATATAGTCAGCGGAATACGTTCTCCGTGTTCGCTTGCGCGGACAATGACAAATTGCCCCGGTAAAGCCGCCTTTGCAATACGCGGCGCATACACTTTCATCAAATAAATATTCTCTGCCAACATGCGTTTCTCGACAATAAGTCCTCCCGAACCCTTGCTGCCCGACGCTTGTGCGCACATACTTTCCGACATTTCCTGTATAGACATAAATCAGTAATAAATTGCTGTTTCCATTACAAACTTACGGAAAAATTTTGAATAATGAACGTTGCTAAAATGTTTCCGGCACGCCGGCGACTCTTTTCGACTATTAGCGTTTCATGGAGTACCCGAAGCCGAAAGCGCCTATGTGATGAAAAAACAAGTACGAAAATTTTGATTCTTATGGCCGACACGATAGTTGGCTTAGTAGTAATCCTTTTCTAAATGGAATAGGGTAGTTTAATTTTGTCCGGTAACGGCCTTATGATCTTCGTAGGGTTAGTTGCATTCGGCAATACCGATGAAGGCCTTTGAGCAGTTGTCCGATATTAACGCGCTTCACGTTCCCCACGAAAAAGGGGACGCACCAAAACGAAATGTGTAGCTCAATAACCAAATTGTTATTCAACAAATTGAATCGTACCCGGAGCCTCTGCCGGAGACTCTGCCGGAGCCGTCGCTGTTGCCGGCTACGTATTCAGGCAGGGATATAAATTCCCGGATTACTTTTTCCATACCGGCACATTATTAATGTTTTCAACGGCTTGCTGTGTGCAGGGAAGTACTTCGATAACCTGCGGGAGATAGACGCCTTCGGGGTCGGTAATTGTTACTGTGAATTTGCATTCGGCAGGATTTTTTACGCCTTCAATCGCGAGTTGCGAGAGACTTGCCGCCCCACTCCAGTACCACAGGCGACGGGCGTTTGTTAAAATACATACCGTGCCTTTGAGGTACTTGATGTGGCCGAACCATACACCTGCGCTGTATGTTCGGATGATGTAGGATTTTTTTTCTTTTTTCATTTTTTTGTTTGTTTAATTGTTAATTGTTGAGTGTTTTCTTTTTCATCGCGCGCAGCGCATTTCTTATTTCCCTGTTTTTTCGCGTGCAGTGTATTTACTGTTAAGGCTTGCGGGTAGGGGTTCGTAAGGTCGGCCAGTTGGTCGAAGAGCTCGGCGGGGGGGGTGGGGATGTCATGGTTATTTTTTTTATTGGTTGATTGTTTTTAATTGTTTACGCAGTTCTTTAAAATCAAGCCGAAGCGCGTCACTCAACCGGATACGGTAGCGCTCATTGTCTGCATGTGGCTCAACCGGAATAAGTCTGTCCGCTATATACCGACGTACGGTGGCAATGCCTACCCCGTGCATATTGGCCACCTCGTCGGGTGAAATAAACACGTTGCTAAATCGGGCGCAAAAGCCCTCAATAGCCATTTCGCGAATAGCGCCAGTATCAAAAGCGTCGATATGGAACGCCTCACGGATAGCCTCCGACAACTCGGTTTTAGTATATGTTATTGTGTGTTGCATAATCATGTTGTTATTTATTGGTTTTTATTTATATATTTTGCCCTGTACAGCCGCCGCACAAGTTCTGCCTTGCAGCCTGTTGCATTTTCAAACATAGTCTTCGACACCGTCTGCCGCGTGCATCCGGCTAATTTTGCCAAATCACTAATCCAACCATGGCGCGGAATTTGATTTTTTTTCATATATTTGTACAATTTTAACATTACTATTTTTTTATTATTTATATTCTCTATCTTTGTCGCAATTAAAAAAAAGGAACACGAAATTTTGCCTGTTTTTCTTCCCCCGAAGTTCACCTTTTAATCTCGTGTCCCTTTTCAGATGGCTTGCGAAGACCACCTTTCCTATTCGTCTGCTTGGTGCCTTCGGGGTTGTTTGTGAATGCAAATTTACACAATATTTCGTGATTACACACAATATTGTATGTTAATTTTTGTTAAAAAGTGTTGAATTATAAAATATTTATTGATTATGAGAGATTTAGACATTATTAAAATACGTAAAAATTTAGGTGTTTCTCAAAAAAAATTAGCAGAAATGCTATGTGTACATGAAAGAACAATTCAAAATTGGGAGAATGGGGGCACTATCCCGAATGTCAAACACGCAATATTGCGCGCTATCGCATCAGGAAAAAATATCACCGGCGAGGGGGAGATGTTAAAACAAGATGCCAAGCAAGAAGACGCCAAATCGCCAAAGCCGGCTAAACATGCGTCATTAGACATTGACGCTTTGATAAGGGCCGTCGAAATCAATGCAGACACAAACAAACATAACGCCGAAAGTTTAAAGACACTGGTCGAAACCAACGCTAAAATCTCCTCAGAATTGGTAGCGCTTGCCAAAGAAATAGCACGTTTAAAAAAAGTCCCCCTTGCGGAAAAGAGACGCCGTGTTGCGAACTAAACGGCGGAACCCACGTAAAAGTATCATTTGTATTTTATTTTAAGAATAATACAAACACTAAATATAAAAAAGTGGCGTTAAGTGATGACGAATATATTCTGTGGGCACATGGAATAAATAATTAAAATACAATATCTATTATGGTGTGCGTTTATGAAATCACCAGCACTTTGGTGATGGAAGTCGTGAAAATTTGGAGTTCGACCACATTATACCTGTGTCGAAGGGTGTCGCAACAACGTATGGGAACCTACAAATTTTATGTAGGAATTGCAATGCGAAGAAAAATAATAAAATAGGATAATGGATAAATGTAATCATGATTATATCAAATAAAATTTATACCTTTGCTAAAATAATAATTTTAAAATTGAAAATTTATGGATTTTAAGGACCAAATCAAACAATTATCTGAAAGGACAGAAAAGCTAAAAGATAGCCTTCAAACAGAAGAAGCTACAAAAAATGCTCTGATTATGCCGTTTTTACAGGCATTAGGCTATGATGTGTTTAACCCTTTAGAGGTCGTGCCCGAATACACTTGCGACGTGAGCACGAAAAAGGGTGAAAAAGTAGATTATGCCATACTCAAAGACGGGACGCCTGTAATCCTTGTCGAGTGTAAGCATTGGGCGCAAGATTTGAATTTGCATGACAATCAATTATTGCGTTATTTTACGGTATCGAAAGCAAAATTCGGTATACTGACTAATGGTATTCTTTACCGCTTCTATACGGACTTAAAAGAACGAAATATAATGGACGAAAAACCATTTTTAGAGGTGAATTTAAGCGACCTGAAGGAATATACCATTGAAGAACTCAAAAAATTTCACAAATCCTATTTTGATGTCGAAAAAATATTAAGTTCGGCAAATGAGTTGAAGTATACCAACGAGCTTAAAGCTTTGTTAAAGCACGAATTTGAAGCTCCGGGCGTGGATTTTGTCAAACTATTTGCCCGACAAGTGTATGATGGAAGGATTACAGACACGGTATTGGAACAATTTACCGAACTAACAAAGAAATCAATATCGTCATACATCAATGAGCTAATCTCTGACCGCCTGAAATCGGCGCTTAAAGCCGGCGAGGAGGAAGAAAAACAGCCGGCGCCAACGTCAGAAACGCCAGAAGAAAGCGGCAAAATCGAAACAACGGTCGAGGAACTCGAAGGATTTATGATTGTCAAATCCATTGCCCGCGCAAAGGTTGATATTGCCCGGATTGGTTATAAAGACACTGTTTCGTATGTCAATATTTTATTAGACGAGAGTGTGCGTAGAACCTTTTGTCGACTGTATTTTAACAGGAAAGTGAAATACGTTGCCATCTTCGACGTAGAGAAAAACGACTTTGTAAAGCATGTTATT
>JAITKF010000050.1 GCA_031278545.1 Prevotellaceae bacterium | reverse complement strand
ACAGCAGTTTGCCGTAACCGCCTACAACGGCACGAAATCCACGTACCTCTATACGGTGGAAAAGAGCGACCTCGTGCGCGACGGCGCGGTAATCCTCAAAACCCAGGCTGACGTGGACGACTTCGGGCAGGGCAGCTACACCGTGCTCAACGGACACCTTACCATTGGCGCCACAACCGGCACCGACGACATTACCTCGCTCGCGCCGCTGGCCAGCCTGAAAAGCGTGGGCAGCATCGTGGTGAATACCTCCTATCATGGCGATCTCACCGCCTTCGAGAACCTTGAAACGGTGGGCGAACTGCAAGTGCTGTCGAAATACGTGCGAAATGTGAGCTTCCCCAAGCTGACGGCCGTGCGCCAAACCCTGAGCTTTGACCAGTACACAGCCTCCACCGGTGTTATAGAGAAACCCATTTTTAAATCCTTGGATTTCCCCGAACTGACCATTATCGACCGAAGTTTGCAGATCTATTATGCAGACTCTTTGGTTACAATGAACTTCCCGGCGCTGCAACAGGTAGGGGAAGATATCAATGTAGAAGGAAAAAGCTCTTATGACTTCGACAAACTGAAAGCCATCAACTTCCCGAAATTGACGGCAGTGGGCGGTACGCTCAGGCTATTCGGTGTTCATGAGGCGAGCAGCTTCACGGCGCCCCAATTAGCCACCGCAGGCGGAGTAGACATAGAATTATGCGCCAAGCTTGCTGAGGTAAACATCAATGCCTTGACTACAGTCGGCGATTTAAAAGTAATCGGCGAGGTCCACAATGTGGCCGATGGGTTCATTGCAACGCCTGCCCTGCAAGTTCCCAACCTGACCACAGTGAAGGGTACGCTGTATCTTGTCCTTCCGAACCCCACTTCGCTTTCACTGCCGCCGGCGTTGGAGGAAGTAGGGACACTAACCCTTTCCTTCCCGGCAGTAACCTCGCTGACCCTGCCGGCCTCATTAAAGAAAGTAGGCACACTCAATGTCAACAGCCTTAAGAACCTTTCGACCCTTGACATAACCGGCATAGAGGAGATAGGCTCAATAATCTTTAGCAGCAACCACCTGAGCACTACTACTACAGGCCTGGCGCTGAAAGGCCCTGACATATTCCCCGGCTCGTTAGTTTTTAACTTTCCTGTGAACCCGACGAATATTCTTATGACTACATTTCCCATAACCGTAGCAGCAGGGTTCAAGGAAGTGGGTGGCCTGGATATTCCGGTAACAAACAGTCAGGCGAAATATATTCAAAAGGTTGTAACCATTGATTTGTCCTGGCTGGAACGCGTTACCGGCACGCTTAACATTGGCCGTTTTAACAAAGTTACCGACATCAACTTGTCGAACCTGACCTCGGTGGGCGGTTTGGTGCTGGACAGATTGGATGCACTTACCACGCTTAACCTGTCCAAACTCGAAACCATTGGCGAAAGCGGTTTCAACTATATAGTGTGGTCAAAGATGGCTCAGTTGGAACTACCCGAACTGACAAGCGTAGCAGGAAACATAGTAATTACAGCGTATTCTAATAGTACTGTGCAAACCATCAGTTTCCCAAAACTCACAAGCATTACTGGCACGCTCACTATTAATACATCAGCCCCCGCCAGCCCTGTTGACGCGCTCACCGGCATTGCGTTCGGTGCGTTGAAGTCTGCCGCCGGCGTAACCATTAGCAGTTTTCCGAATTTGAAAGACTTCTGCTCATTGTCCGGCGTTATTCCGCTTACCGACCCCGCCAAGTGGAGCGTTACGGGCTGCGGCTATAACCCCACACATCAGAATATGGTGGAGGAAAATTGCAGTCAATAATGGATAAAAGGCGCTGCGCGCCGATAAAGTAGCTGCTACGCAGCGATAAAAAAGATAAAATGGATAAAGTAGATAAAATAGTTTCACCGCGCGAAGCGCGTTCACCGGCTGCGAAGCAGCCATTTATCGCCCGAAGCGTAGCGAAGGGCTTTTATCGGCCGCAGGCCATTTATCCGGCCGCGTAGCGGCTTTATCGTCCGCAGGGCAAGAAGAAAGATTATAAACAAACAAATAAACAAATAAACAAACAAAATCATGACCAACGAAAAAGACGCCGTAATGGTAGAACTCTACGACCTCCTCTTCACCGACAAGAAAGACGACCGCTTCGGTCGCGTAATAACCACCAAATCCTTAAAAGAAGACGACTTAATCCACCTCGCCGTACAACGGCGCACCGACCTGAACCCCTCGACGCTCCGCTCGTCCCTCGACATCCTCAAAGAAATTGCCACCGAAGAGCTGGCCAACGGAGCGTCGGTATACTTCGGCTTAGGCTACTTCAGCTTAATAGTAAACGGCGTATTCTTAGGCGACCACGCCAAATGGGACCCCGACCAGCACACCCTCCACGTAAAAACCACCGCCAGCGCCGAAGTACGCAAAAAAATCAAAAGCCTACACGTCAACGTCCTCGGAATGGCGCAAAGCAGCTTAGTCATCAACACCGTCACAGACGTAGCCTCCGGCGAAACCAACACACGACTCACCCCCGGCGGCGGCGTCAACCTTGCGGGAATCAAAATCCGCCTCGTCGGCGACAACCCCGACAACGGAATCAAACTCACCGAACAAGCCTCCGGAGCCATCACACCCATCCCCCCCAACACCATCCTGGTCAACGAACCCTCAAGAATCACATTCATCGTACCCCCCAGCCTGCCCACAGGAGACTATAAACTAAGCATAACCACCCAATACTCCCACGGCTCAGTCCTACTAAAAACCCCGAACACCTATGTATTCGACAACCTGCTTACCGTATAACACAACCCTCGAACACGAAGCTGTACGACCATCGAACACGAGGCTGTACGACCATCGAACACGAGGCTGTACGGTCATCGAACACGAGGCTGTACGACCATCGAACACGAAGCTGTACGACCCGCCACAATGAAACAAACCCACAATAAATAATGAACACACACACACACACCATGAAAAAACATGCAACCAGAATAACGCTTAGCATCTCTCTTAGCCTATTCCTACTCATCTCCTGCGAAAAGGAGACGCCCAAAGAGACCCCAACCCCTCCCACCATCACTTTCACCGGCGTAGATGAAACAGGCGAACACAAACTGAAAACAGGCGAAAGCGTAACCCTGACCGCCATTGTGGAAAATGCGATAAATCCGCTTTACTCATGGAAAATCGGCGGGAAAATTGTTTCCACCGAACCCTCCTTTACCTTTATCGCCGACAAGCTGGGCGAATACTTCGCAAACTTCCGCGTCGACGCCGAAAACGGCTCGGAAGGGGGACAGGTGAAGATTTCGGTGCTGGAAAAACTACCGCCGCAAATCACCCTACCCTCCGCCGCAGTAGCCTTTATAGGCGTCGACAAAACATTCATCGCCGAAGCCGACCATGCAGAAAACGCCACATACCTGTGGCGGCTCAACGGCAAAACAGTCAGCGAAACGGCCAGCTACACATTTAACCAGTCGGACATGAAATCATACCTGCTCTCCCTAAAAATCACCACCGACGACGGGCAAGACCTAAAAACAATTACCGTAACCGTCTTACCCGAACAACAACCCACCCTCTTCTTCGACAACGGCCGATACTATTCATCAAACAACGCAAATGAACCACGCACAATGACCGTACCAGTCGGGAAAAACCTTATCCTCACGCCCGTAATAATCAACATCAGCAACCCCACAACATTTGAATGGAACGTAGACGGAACCATACAAACCACCGCCACCGGAGCCTACTTCACCTTCACCCCGCCAGCGCAGGGAACATACCGCATCACCGTCACCGAACAAAGCACCAACACATCCGCCACCGTAGCAGTCGCCTGCACCCCCCCCGAAGGAACCCACAAACGCACAGGAGGCGCCAACAAATACGCCACCGACGCCTTCTACTACATGCCCGCCCCCGGCCAATTCATCAACAGCCTCGAAGCCACAACCCCGGCAGATGCCCTCAGCGCCTTACAAAAATGGTGCGGAAAAAGCGCCTCCTACTTCCACATCGGCGCATTTGGAGGCTACCTCATCGTCGGCTTCGACCACAGCGTAGAAAACAAACAAGGATTCCCCGACTTAGGCATCGCCGGCAACCCCCTTCCCGGCTGGTGCGAATCGGGCGTCGTATGGGTCATGCAAGACGAAAACGGAAACAAACTACCCGACGACACTTGGTACGAACTACGAGGCAGCGAAACCGGAAAACCCGAAACCACACAACGATACGCCATCACCTACTACAAACCAGCCTCCACCAACCAATATCCCCTCTGGACAGACAACATGGGACGCACCGGAGCCGTCTACACCGCTTACCCAAAATTCATCACCGAAACACACTACACCCTCATCGGCACCTGCCTCAACTCCACCTTCGGGATAGACGCCGGATTAGAAGCATCCAAATGCTACGACTGGGGCTACGTCGACAGCATCAACAACAGCCTCGACCACCCCGGAAGCGGAGAATTTTGGATTGAAGACGCAATACACGTAGACGGATCCCCCGCCAACCTGCAATACATCGACTTCGTCAAAATCCACACCGCCATCAATGCACAAGGCGCCGCCGTAGGCGAAATTTCCACCGAATCATACATCCCCACCGACTTAAACTTCTAATAAATAATGAAAACACACATAACCACACACACACGCCGCCTAAAAACCTGCCTGCTCTCACTATCGGCAGCAACGCTCATCGCCGCCTGCGACAAAGAAAAACAAGACCCCTTCACAGGAAAAGACAACTACATCACCGCCTTCAGCCTACAACAAGGCGACGCGGTCTTCCACGCCAGCATCGTCGACAAGACGATAACCGTCACCATCCCTGAAAACCTTTCGCTCACACGGGCCACGGCCACCGTCGTACTCAGCGAGAACGCAACGATATATCCCGACCCCGCCGCCATCACCGAATGGGACGAAGAACAACTCTTTGCCGTAACCGCCCACAACGGCGCAAAAACAACATACCGATATACGCTCATCCGCCAAGGCACTGCCCACAGCGGCGCCGTACTCCTCGAAACCCAGGCCGACGTAGACGCCTTCGGACAACGGGGCGTCACCCATCTCGACGGCTACCTGACCCTCGGACGCACCGCCGGCACAGACTCCATCACCTCGCTCGCCCCCCTGGCCGGCCTCAAAGAAATACGCTACGCACTAACCCTTCAACCCACCTGCGCCCTCACCGGGCTAGAAGGGCTGGAGAATCTGGAGCACATAGGCGGCCTGTTACAATTTGGCGGAACCACTACAGCTACCGCCCTGAAACGACTTGAAAAAGTCGCATTGCCAGCCCTGAAAAGCGCCGGTGGAATAATCCTGCAAAACACCGTTACAATTATTATAGAACTACCCGAGCTAACCAACATATCGGCACAACTTAGCCTCAATTGCCCCCTACTTCAATTACACTTACCCAATCTACAAACGGCCGCCAGCCTGACGCTCTCCACCGCCGCCACCAACTCCACCGCCGCCCTAACATCTGTAGCCCTCCCTGCCTTAGAAGAAGCCGGCCCCATCAACATCTCCTACTTCCCGAAGCTACACAAAATAGCGCTCCCCAGACTAAAAAAGGGAGGGAGCATCACCCTCACCCGGATGCCGCAGCTATCGTTTATCGACACGCCCCAATTAACGGAAGTCACAGGAACCATTACGCTCGGCAATTTGAATATCCTCTCGGAAATAAGCTGGCCGGAACTGCAACGCGCCGGCGCCCTCGACTACTCGTATTGCGACGGATTGAGCACACTCGACTTCCCGAAACTGACGAATATAAATACCATTAACCTTTCCAACCTGCCCGCGTTAACCAGCTTCTCAGGCTTCCCCGCATTACAGGCCGTCGGCACGTTTACATTTACATTTTCAGCAATGGATACAATTGCATTTCCCGCCGCCCTGCAGCAGATAGGCCTCCTATCTATTGACTTCCGGCAAGGATATGGACTAGTTTCCGAAATTAACGTAACGGGAATAACTATCGGCGAATTACAGATATTAGCCGATGCGGTACGCGCCAAGCTCGTAGGCGATGAAATATTCCATGGCACCCTGACCATTAATCCCCGCGGAGCCTCCAATGCGGCGACCACTCCCTTCCCAAAACTGGATGGCTTCAGCGAAATAGACTCGTTATACCTACCCTCGGCGGAGATGAACAACGTACATGTAGCGGGTATCCGTAAAGTCAACAAAGGCATTTATATGACGAGTGATTACAGTCGCCAGACGCACGCATTCAGTCTCCCCGACTTAGAAGAAGTAGGAGGCAGGCTCTATATTGACTACTACGCCATGAGCGCCTCCTCTACCTTTACCTCTGTAGAGTTCAAAAAACTGCAACGTGTAGGCGGCTACTTTTTCCTGACGGCCATAGGAAGTTCGGCCGCAACTATAACCTGTCCTGAATTAACAAGCATCGGCGGCGACTTTAATTTAAGCGCCTGCTATGACTACTCCACTACCCATCGTGGATTTGAAACCCTCTATTTCCCCAAACTAACCACGATTAACGGAAAACTGACAATCCATTCAGAAAGCTCGTCCAGAAACAATACCAGGCTAAAAGACCTCAACGGCTTTGCCGCATTGACTAACGTAAAAGCCATAGAAGTAACCCGTCAGGGAGCGCTCATTGACTACACAGGCCTACAGAACGCCTTTCCGTCGCTCACCTCGCCGGCAGACTGGTCGGCCACCCACAACGCTTACAACCCCTCATATCAGGATCTGCTGGATGGAAAATGGGTGAAACCATAATGAGTCATTAGGAATTAATTTAAAAAAGAATAAAAATGAAAACGAATACAATAAAATACTATTTGCTACTGCTGACAACAACGGCGTTTATTGCCGGATGCAACAAAGACGACGAAAGCCTCTTTAAAGGCAACGATAACTATATCGTCGCATTCACGCTGGTGAAAAACGGCGTTACACTAAAAGGAGCGCTATCGCCCGACGCGATTATAATCGCCGCACCCGAGCGGTTCTCGCTATCAGGCGCTACGGCTACCGTTACCCTGAGCGAAAACGCTACCATTACGCCCGACCCGTCGACCATTACCAACTGGGACGAGGAGCAAGCCTTTACCATAACCTCTTATAACGGCGCAAAGCATCGTTACGCTTACCGCGTAGAGCGACATCTTGTCTCGCATAACGGCGACGTGATACTACTCTCGCAAGCCGACGTGAATGATTTTACGGCCTCACTGAAAGACGTCGACCAAATCAACGGTAGCCTGACCATAGGCGCCGCCAGCGGGCAGGACACCATTCATTCGCTGGCAGGCATGGAACACTTGAAAGTAATCATTGAGGGCATTACTATCAATACCATGTACATGGGAGAAGACATTACGGCCTTCGAGAATCTGGAGAAAACAGGCGAACTGGTGATAAAGTCGAAAAAGGTAAAGACCGTCCGTTTTCCCAAACTCGCAACCATGCGCTTAGACATGAACATTGACCAGGCAACCGCCATCAAAACCTTAGACTTCCCCGAACTAACTACGATCGACAAAAGTTTCCGGATATACTACGTCGACTCACTGGCAAGCATAGGTTTCCCGAAACTGCAACAAGTTATTGAAAACGTAACCATGCAAGGACGCAGCAACGGCACGCAAAACCTGCACGCCATCGACTTCCCGGCGCTGCAAACGGTCGGCGGGAGCTTTACGCTATCTTACTGGCGGGAAGTAACGGCGGTGAATATCCCGGCGCTGACCGACGTCAAGGGCGCATTCGCCGTAAGCTACCTGACGAAAATAAACACCCTCGCCGCGCCCAAACTGGAAACCGCCGGCACATTCTCGCTGAGCAATTGTACGGCGCTTGCGGCATTGGACTTCCCCGCCTTAAAAACAGTAAACGGCAACCTGTCTCCCAATGCAACCGCACTGGCCGAAGTCGCCTTCCCGGCATTAGAAACAGTCGCCGGGCTCATGTCGTTCGCCACGTCGGCTACGCTCACCGGCCTGCAATTTCCGGCGCTTACATCAGCCGGCAGCTTAACGATACCCAATGCCGCCAATCTTGCGACGCTGCACTTCCCCGCGCTGAAGTACGTGAAAAACCTCCTGCGGGTAGACTTAACCAAACTGGCCTCCCTCGATGCCTTCCCCGCGCTGGACAGCATCGGCGGCACGCTGTATCTTTACAACCTGACGAACCTGACTTCGATTATACCGCCTTCATTAAAACGCGTCGGCACAATAAACGCCTCCGGTCTTACGAACCTGACCGAAATCGACGTGCGAAACGTAGATATTGGTTCGCTGGAGCTCACCGGTACTACCATGACCGGACTTACTTTAATCGGTAACGACGAATTCCCCGGCAAATTGCTCCTTAAATCCCCAGTAAGGGGAATGACAGGATTTCCTGTAACGATACAATCCGGCTTCAAAACGATGGCTGGACTGGAACTCGACGGCGGAACAAACGACATGGCTACCGTTGAAATGCCCTGGTTAGAACACGTCGTCGGGTTACTCCAAGTCAATTTCCGCAATTCCTCAGTCGATCTGGTAACCGTCCGGCTGCCCAACCTCCAATCGGCAGGCAGGCTCGAACTGATTACAATTGACGTACTAGAATTGCCCGCGCTCGAAGAAATCACCGGCTACGCCTCGGGCGCAACGACCCTCAGCGGATTCTCCTTCACCTATCCGTGGAGCATGACCACCCTCAGCCTGCCGAAACTGAAACGGGTAACAGGCGATATGGCCATCGGCACATTGACCAGCTCTCACCAATTGACCGCCATCCAATGCCCGGCGCTCGACGAAATCACCGGTACGCTGACGCTCACCGGTACCAGCTACACAAAGTTCACCGACCTCTCCGGATTCAGCACACTGAAAAAAGCCGGCGCTGTAACCATCACAGGCTTCCCGCAATTGAGAAACTTTGAGCCGTTGAAGAGCGTCATTCCCGCGCTCAATGCCAACACATGGAAAATCGTAAATTGCGGATACAACCCCACGTATGACGACATGCAGCAAGGGAAATACACAAACTAAAAACACAAACAATTTAAAAAATCAAACAACATGAAAAAACACGTAACCATTATCGCTACAATCCTGCTCATCGCAGGCTTTACGGGTTGCTCGAAGTACGACGACAGCGACCTGTGGAACAACGTCAACAACCTCGAACAACGGGTAAAGACATTAGAAGACCGCGTCCATCAAATGAACACAGAAATCGACGCCATAAGAGCAATCGTCGACGCCCTAAACGCCGGCAGCGTGATTACCCACATCACCCCCACCGCCAACGGCTACACGATAACCTTTAGCGGCAACCGAGAACCGATTACCATCAACCACGGCAACAACGGCGCGCCGGGAACAAACGCCCCGGTAATCGGCATTCGCGAAGACGCTGGCGTCTATTATTGGACAATTACCGCCAACGGATCGACCGACTGGCTCACCGACGCACAAGGACAGAAACTGCCGGTATCGGGCATCGCGCCTATCATGGGCGTAGACGCCGACGGCTACTGGACGGTCAATGGCATACAGATTACCGGTGCAGACGGACAACCTGTAAAAGCGTCGGGCGACTCCGGCGATTCGTTCTTCTCCGATGTATCGGACGACGAACACGCCGTTACATTCACCCTTGCTAACGGAGTCGTCATTGTGATTCCTAAGGCCGAAAACCTTACGATAGCCCTCGAAATCGATAACACCCTGTTTTTCTCCTACGACGAAACACGGGAATATCTCATCACCCTCTCCGGCGTCGGAAGTATAATCATCACCAAACCCGACGGATGGAAAGCATCCATCAAAGGCGCTACGCTATCGATTACCGCCCCGCCGCTCGCGAATACATTTGCCGAAAAAGACGGCGAAATAGCCATCACCGTCGTAGGAAACAACACGACGGTAAACAAAACATTCACCGTCAGCGTCCGCGACTTCAATCACATCATCGACTTTGAAGAACCGGGCATAGAGGACTACCTCGCCGGCCCCACCGCCTACGGTGCAAACCTCTACGACGGGCATCCGCAGCAGTATGTCGGTTACTACAATGCGGCCACCGAACTGTACATGCTAATCAATGAAGACATCTGGTACGGCGGCTACAACTTCTGGAGCGGAGGCATCGCCATATCGCGCTGGAACGACATGCTAACCGATGGATTCATCAACCAGTGCAGCGTATACTACAGCGACCCCGCAACAGGCAACGGCGGATATAATGGCTCCGAAACTTTTGCCGTCGCCACCGGATACAACGACCCGACAGGGTGGTCCGGACAATGCAGCATTTCCTTTCAGGATAATACGCAGGAATGCCTCTTCGACCATTTCTATATTACCAACACCACCTACGCCGTACTGTGCATGCAACAGGGCGGAGGCAGCGCAAGAGCCTTCAGCTATGCAAACCATGACTGGTTTAAGCTCGTTATCGAAGGAATAGGCAAAAACGGAAACTCCACCGGCACGATAGACGTATATTTAGCCGACTTCCGCACCGCCGACTCTCCCGGCATCATCACAAAATGGACGCCCGTAGACCTTTTGCCCCTGGGCGCGGTAACCGAAATAAAATTCGACATGCAAAGCAGCGACACCGGCGTAGCCGGAATGAATACCCCCGCCTACTTCTGCTTCGACAACCTTGCACTGAAGAAATAGCATTGAACGCAAGTACGATTCACAATAAAAAAATAAATTGTATCTTTGCACCCCGAAAAGAACGGAGAGATGGCAGAGTGGTCGAATGCGGCGGTCTTGAAAACCGTTGAACTGCGAGGTTCCGGGGGTTCGAATCCCTCTCTCTCCGCGGGACGACCGATACAAGAGGAAAGATGCCGGAGCGGTCGAACGGGACGGTCTCGAAAACCGTTGTACTCGTAAGGGTACCGAGGGTTCGAATCCCTCTCTTTCCGCCTGTTGTGTTTAAAAATGCACTTAGAGAAGCCTGCAAGACGTCGTTCTTGCAGGCTTCTCGTTATTTGCAGCCCTTGCATTATACCCGCCGCAGGCCCCAAAGAGTTCCCAAATTGACCCTAATAAGGACAAATTTGATTCTAAAAGCGCGGCGCGCCGCGCTCGGAAGGCGGAACGCCGCGCTTTTAGCGACAATTTGGCAGTTTTGATGACGGATTGGCAGGTGCGGGGACATAAAAAACCGCGCGGTTTGTATCCGCACGGTTTTCCCTGTGTTCGCAAAGAGCCGGCATTAATCCGGCTCGGCCTGCCCCCTTTTTGT
>JAITKF010000024.1 GCA_031278545.1 Prevotellaceae bacterium | reverse complement strand
AGCCACACGCTGTCGAGATGGCGCACGTTGTCGGGCGGCGTATCCCAGTAGACGCGGAAACTGACGGTCGGCAGCGTGGCGACGTAATCGGCGCCGAGCTGCTCAACGCGCACCACGCTTTGCTGTCCACAAATAGTCGTCATGGATAGCGTTAAAGCTGATAGTAAAATTAGTCTCTTCATTGTAATGTTATTTAATTTATTTATTTTCATTTATTAAAGGTTGTCGGTTTTTGATTAAATTATTTAGTTAATCAAAAAAATTGCAACGGTTGAAAATCAGAAGAAAAGAGGACAGTTTTTGTGGAAAGAGACGAATTTTGGGAGGAATCAAGGGGCAAATGAGCTTGTTTAGGCTGCCTTAATAGATATGAAAACAGAGCGTTGAAAGGCAAAAAGTACAGAACGAAAAAGGGGAAGAATGATTATATTTTAAAGAAAATGGCAAATAATAAGTAAAAGAGAATAAGGATTTTATAAAAATAAAACAGACAAAATGGGCGCCGGAGACAAAATGGACGCCGGACGATAGAAATGATTAAAAATGAGAGAGAGGAAAAAGAAGAAAGGGATTTTGATTAACTAAATAATTTAATCAACGATTGAACTGGCGGCAAAGATATGACTTTTTTTAAAACCAGCCAAAAAAGTTGAAAAGAGAGGATTTTTTTGAATTAAGAACTATTCCCCCTGCCCTACGGGCATCCCGCCAGCGGGGGTGGACGAATGGTTATCATTTCCTATTGATAGTATTCTTCGTCGGGGAAGGCCTGCGGGGGCAGCCTAGAATAATTCAGTTGTATTTGCTACTTGAACCTGCCAACCCTTGCCTTAACAAATAATATTTTCCGAATATAAAAAATTTTACTACTTTTGTTCCAATTTTGCTATTTTCATATTAAAGTATTGAAACAGCTCGAAGATATATATGTATTTATTAATAAATAATTTTTTATGAAAAAAACCGTAGTGCTATTCGCTTGCCTGCTCGGCTTAGGATGGGGTCCCTTGTGGGCGCAATCGGGGCAACAGGTGAGCGGCGTTGTAACAGAAAATGGCGTTGCGCCTCTATCGGGAGTATCGGTCTCTGTAAAAGGAGCAACCATTGCCGTACTTACCGACGAGAACGGACGTTACACTATTAACGTACCGGAAAAAGCGATGCTTATATTTTCGTTTATGGGAATGAAAACACAGGAAATAGAAGTCGGCTCACGCTCGATTATTAACGTGAATATGGAACTCGACGCGGTGGCTTTGACCGAAGTGGTCGTTACCGGGATGACCAAGGTAGACAAACGCCTTTTTACCGGCGCCGCTACCAGTATCTCGGCCAGCGACGCCAAGCTGGACGGCCTTGCCGAAGTAAGCCGCGCGCTCGAAGGACGCGCAGCCGGAGTATCCGTACAAAATGTATCGGGAACTTTCGGGACGGCCCCTAAAATCCGCATACGCGGAGCGACGTCTATTTACGGCAGCTCGAAACCCCTGTGGGTAGTCGACGGGATTGTATTGGAAGACGTCGTCGAAGTAGACGCCGACGCCCTTTCGTCGGGCGACGCCACCACACTCATCAGTTCGGCCATCGCCGGATTAAATGCCGAAGATATTGAAAGTTTCCAAATACTAAAAGATGGCTCGGCAACGTCTATTTACGGCGCGCGCGCCATGGCAGGCGTCATTGTCGTAACCACAAAAAAAGGTGATAAAGGCCTGAACCGTATTAGCTATACCGGCGAGTTTACCTACCGGATGGTGCCAAGCTACACCAATTTTAACATCATGAACTCCCAAGACCAAATGGGAGTCTACCAAGAAATGCAAAAAAAAGGCTGGTTAAATTTAGCCGAAATAGCGAATGCCAGTGAAAGCGGCGTATACGGAAAAATGTACGAACTGATATACAACGGGAAAATGATCAACTTAGAAGTATATCGCAATGCCTACCTCCGCGAAGCGGAATACCGTAATACCAACTGGTTCGAGCAACTGTTTAACCATAACATCATGCACAACCATTCCGTCAGCATTACATCGGGGAACGATAAGGCATCGTTCTACGCCTCGTTGAGCGCGTTAGTAGACGAAGGATGGACAAAATCGAGCCAAGTAAACCGCTATACGGCCAACTTAAATACAACGTATAACCTCCTACCGAACGTGTCAATCAACCTTATTTCCAATACCGCCTATCGCCGGCAAAAAGCGCCGGGAACTCTCGCACGCAGTGTCGATGTGGTGAGCGGAACAGTAAAACGCGATTTCGACATTAACCCCTATTCCTATGCCCTAAACACATCGCGCACGCTGGATCCGAATATATATTACAAGCGGAACTATGCCGACTTTAATATTCTCCACGAATTGGACAATAATTATATGGACTTGAATGTACTCGACACAAAATTTCAGGGCGAACTGAAGTGGAAAATCATTCCGGGATTAGAAGTAGCAGCTTTGGGCGCAGTAAAATACCAAGCCAGCTCGCAGGAACATTCTATCACCGATTTTTCCAATCAAGCCTTAGCCTACCGCGCAATGCCGACAACGGTTATTCGCGACAGCAACCCGTTCCTGTACCGCAACCCTGATGATGTATATGCCGTGCCGATTACCGTACTACCGCAGGGCGGTATCTATAACCGGACAGATTACAGTATGCTCTCCTGGGACTTCCGCGCGGCAATTACCTACGACAAAGTATTTGATGACACCCATATTATTAATCTCTACGGGGCGACCGAAATAAACTCCGTCGACCGCCATCTGTCGTGGTTCCGCGGCTGGGGGATGCAGTATTCAATGGGCGAAATACCATTCTATGCCTACGAAGTATTTAAAAAAGGAAAAGAAGAAGGATCGGATTATTACTATCTGGGAAATACCCACTCGCGCCATGCCGCCTTCATCGGGAACGCCACCTATTCCTATAAGAGAAGATACACGGTGAACGGAACACTACGTTACGAAGGCTCGAATAAATTGGGGCGTAGCACCTCGTCCCGCTGGTTGCCTACATGGAATGTGTCGGGAGCATGGAATGCGCATGAAGAAAGCTTTTTTAACAATGTGTTCGACCCCATACTTTCACACCTTACGCTCCGTGCCTCGTACAGCTTGACTGCCGACCGCGGCCCGGCGTCGGTTACCAACTCCCGCGTGGTGATTGGCAGCTACAACCCCTGGCGCCCCACCAGCGGCGTTACCGAATCAGGACTGACTATTGTTGACCCCGAAAACAGCGCGCTGACCTACGAAAAGAAACATGAAATTAATATCGGTACGAATCTCGGCTTTTTAGACAATCGTATTAACCTGGAATTCGACTGGTACCGGCGCGATAATTACGACCTGATAGCCCCCGTTACGACACAGGGCATAGGCGGCGCAATACTGAAAATGGGAAACATTGCCACGATGAAATCCAGCGGCATCGAGATCACGCTGTCGACCAAAAATATCCAAACCGAAGATTTCAGCTGGACTACCGACTTTATCTATGCGCATATCAACAATGAAGTAACCAAATTAGAGAACATTCAACGGGTCATTGATATGGTCTCCGGCACCGGCTTTACGCTCGAGGGCTATCCGGTACGGTCTATCTTTTCGATTCCATTTGTAGGATTGAACGAAGACGGGATACCGATGTTTATTAACCAGGACGGCGAAATAACCAGTACGGGTATCTATTTTCAGGAAAGCGACAAAATAGATTTCCTCAAATACTCCGGCTCGGCCGACCCGACCGACATGGGGAGTTTGGGAAATATTTTAAAATATAAAAACTGGCGCCTGAACGTATTCATTACCTATTCGATGGGCAATGTCGTACGCCTCGACCCGGTATTCAGTAACTCTTACTCCGACTTAACGGCCATGCCAAAAGAGTTTCGGAACCGATGGGTGGTGCCCGGTGATGAAAATATCACAGACATTCCGGTAATCGCCAGCGTCCGGAAGAGCCAGCAAAACTACCAGTTGGCCTACGCATACAGCGCCTACAATTATTCGACGGCGCGCATCGCCAGCGGCGATTTCATTCGGATGAAAGAAATTTCCATCGCGTATGATTTCCCGGAAAAAATGGTCCGCCAGTGGCGTCTATCTAACCTGTCGCTAAAGCTGCAGGCGACGAACCTGTTCCTGATTTATGCCGACCGGAAACTGAACGGGCAAGACCCCGAATTCTTCAACACAGGCGGTGTCGCCGCTCCTGTTCCGAAGCAATTCACCCTTACTTTACGAGTTGGATTTTAATTTTTAAAATAATCATAGCGATGAAAAAGAAATACTATATTCTCATTTCGTTTACCGCAGTTGCTTTGGCAAACATCTCGTGTAATGATTTCCTGAGCGAACTGCCCGATAACCGCGCAGAAGTTAACACGCCCGAAAAAGTGAGGAAACTTTTAGTCTCAGCCTACCCGACGAATAGTTACATTATGTGTACCGAACTGTCGTCTGACAATGTCGATTTCTATGGAGAGAGGAATCCCAACGGCACCCGTTTTATGGAAGAACTGTATAGCTGGCTGGATGTAACAGAAGTCGACAACGAAAACCCGGCCAGTATATGGTCAACCTGCTATAGCGCTATTGCGTCTGCCAACTATGCATTGCAAGCCATCGAAGAACTGGGCGATACGGACAACATGCGCCCCTCCAAAGGCGAAGCGTTGATATGCCGCGCCTACGCACATTTTATACTGACCAATGTATTTTGCCAGCACTACCACCCGACACTGTCCGAAACCGATTTGGGCATCCCTTACATGGAAAAACCAGAAACAGAACTAGCCCCGAAATATGAACGCCCCTCGGTAGCCTACGATTACGAAAAAATGGCCGCCGACATTGAAGCCGGACTGCCGTTGATTAACGATTCCCAGTACGACATACCGAAATACCATTTCAACCGGAATGCGGCATATACCTTCGCCTCCCGCTTTTACCTCTACTACCAGCAATGGGATAAGGTCATCGAATATGCGAACGTGGCCTTAGGCGCTGCACCGCAAACCATGCTGCGCGATAATGCGTTTCTAGGAACCCTGCCTCAGGACTACCTCGGCCCTGTCGCTCAGGCCTACATCCGCGCCGATGAAAAAGCAAACTTGCTACTTATTACGGCCTATTCGGAATTAGGATTAGTATTCGGCAACTACAATGTCGGCTCGCGCTATTCGCACGGAAACCTTATTGCCAATACGGAAACCATACAGAGCGAAGGCCCATGGGGCGTCTATACGGAGAACACTTTCTACAGCGGTCCGTGGAGATATTCGAGTACCAACATGGATAAAGTATTATTACCGCGCATGCCCTACCTGTTTGAATACACCGACCCTGTCGCCGGCATTGGCTACCGTCGCACGGTATATGCCGCCTTAACAGTCGAAGAAGCCCTGCTCAACCGCGCCGAAGCCTACATTATGAAAAAAAATTACGCCGCCGCCCTGGCTGACATGAAACTCTGGGTAAACAATACGGTCAAAACAGGTGCAAACTTAGTCACAGAAGCAAAGATTGAATCATGGGTTGATAGTTACAATTATTACACACCAGAAAAACCAACCCAGAAAAAAACACTGGAGCCACCCGGATTCACCATCGAAGCGGGAAAACAAGAAAAATTTATTCACTTCCTGCTCTACATCCGCCGCCACGAAACCATCCACATGGGCATGCGCTGGTTCGACGTGAAACGATACGGCATCACCGTTACCCGCCGGACTATCGAAAACGGAGAAATAACGGTAACGAAAAATGTACTCGCGCCGAGAGACCCGCGCTGCGCGATACAAATCCCGTCCGACGTCATCGCGGCAGGCTTCACCCCTAATCCACGCTAATTAATGACTCTTAAAAAATAATACAATGAAAAAAAAGCTACTCTATTTATTTACAACAGCCCTGCTAACCTTTGCAGGAGTCGCCTGTACCGAAGAACCGCTGAGCGACATCAGCGTTATTAAGGATTCGCAACGGGAAGAAAATGAATTTGACCGTTGGATTGTGGCAAACTATATCATCCCATACAACATTGAATATAAATACCGGATGGAAGATATCGAATCGGACATGAACTACAACTTAGTGCCGGCCGACTACATCAAATCGAAACAACTGGCGCTACTCACAATTCATCTTTGCCTGGAAGCCTACGACGAAATAACCGGCTCGCACAACTTCATCGCCGAAAACTTCCCGAAAATGATACACGTCATCGGCTCCCCGGCCGTACGGAACGACGGAGCAATAGTCCTCGGCACAGCCGAAGGAGGACAGAAAATCTCGCTATACAACGTAAACAATTTGGACATAGATAGCATCCCAAGCTTAAACTACTGGTTTTTCCACACCATGCACCATGAGTTTGGACATATACTGAACCAGAAGAAACCCTACAGCACCAATTTTAAAGCCATCACGCCGGAGACCTACAGGAGCGACTCGTGGATCAGCCTGAGCGATGACGACGCCCTGAAACTCGGCTACATTACACCCTACTCATCAAGCGAAGCAGGAGAAGACTTCGTCGAACTACTTTCCGTCTACGTAACCGAAACGCAAGAACAATGGGAAGACCGGCTAAGAAGAGCCGAGCCGGACGACCCAAACGACGAAACAAACGGCAGAGACCTCATCGAAACAAAATTTGAAATCGTCTACAACTATATGCGCGACTCGTGGAATATCGACCTGACCGCCCTACGCGAAACCGTACAGCGCCGGCAGGCAACTATCAACACACTGGACTTTAATTTTTAATTACAAAAAAAATGAAAAAAATACTCTTTGTCTGCTTAATTGCCCCACTTTGGCTTTCCTCCTGCCTGTTCGACGACAAGGAACTTGACCCGCCCGCCACCGAACGCATGGAAGCCCTCCTGCGGGAAACCAAAGCCCTCCTCCTATCCTCAACCGGAGGATGGTTGATGAGCTATTACCCATCGCCCACGCAAGAATATGGCGGCTACACCCTATTCCTCCGATTCAACACAGGCAACAGGGTAACCGTAGCCTCCGAAATCGAAGTCAACGACGGCGACAACGCCGCCAAAACATACGACAGTTTCTATGACTTAATTTCCGACGACGGGCCGATGCTGACATTTAATACCGGTAACCCCTACATCCATTTCTTCGCCGACCCCTACAACAAACACGGCATCGGAGCAGACGGCGCCGGCATGGAAGGAGACTATGAATTTATCATCCTCAAAGCAACAGCCGAACAAATCACCCTCAAAGGAAAAAAAACCGGCAGCCGCGTTACACTAACCCCCATAGATCCGGGCGCCTCATGGGCTACGCTAATGCAAGAATACATCGACGCCGCCGCCCGGATGTCCTTCAAACGAGGACGCTACAACGTCGGACTACCCGTACCCACAAAAAAAACTTACCGACGACTATCCTTTACACACCCGAATAATAACGGCGACACCATCGTTACCACCATGGGATTCCGCTATACCCTAACCGGCATCCAGCTCTACGACACACTGACAATAAACGGAATCAAAGTAAAAGAAATGCGCTATGTCAGCGGCGCCACACCCTACTTTGAAGACATCGGAGGAAGCGGAGCACGGCTGGTCATCGAAGTATGGCCGCTTAGCAGGCAACTATTAGAAGACAAAGAAGACCGATGGGGATTCTCATACAACGGACTGGGATCATACGGCCAAAACGAATGGGACATCGTCAAAACAGTACTACCCGGCATAGCCTTCCCGGACGACAATGGCCATTTCCAACTATCCTTTGCATGGATGGGATACGACTTCGTAGACGGCCGAGAATACTGCTTCAACTTCCAACTCAACAACAACTCGACAAACGAAGACTATGCAGGAGCCTACTATGGCGCGTACGCCTATAAAACAGAAATTATAAACGACAACCAAATTACACTAACAAGGAAAAACCTGATGCTCATGTGGGCGGAAAACTTCTACTCCGTAGCTTCATTTAACCGCCTGATAGCCCCCATAGGAAATTCGCTCTCCACCAGTAAAACATTCACATTGACCAGCGACAACCTGCAAGCCCCCACGTGGATCCTACTAACAGACAACAGCAACCCGAATAACACCATTAAATTAAGTCCAACGGACATCTACCTTCCCTTTGAAAAATAACACAACGCCGACACAAATGCACCTAAAAAGCCTGCCCACCATCGGGTAGGCTTTTTTACAGCGCTCACCCCTCCGACGCCGCAACATTGTAAAACCCTCCCGAACCGCTCAGGACAAAATCCGCACACGCGGAAACCCTCCCGAACCACTCAGGACAAAATCCGCACACGCGGGAACCCTCCCGAACCACTCAGGACAAAATCCGCACACGCGGGAACCCTCCCGAACCGCTCAGGACAAAATCCGCACACGCGGAAACCCTCCCGAACCACTCAGGACAAAATCCGCACACGCGGAAACCCTCCCGAACCACTCAGGACAAAATCCGAAGCATCGGGGGAGGAAAATTTATTATCTTCGATAAATTTTCTACCTTTGCAACGGTTTAGTTAAACCTCTTATAGCATTATGTTAAAATTTACGCCCGAACAAGAAGCGCTTTTTTGCAAATTCAAAGAAGGAGATGAAGACGCATTTTCGTTTTTCTATCAACTCTTCGTGAATGAACTGTACGCATACGGCAAAGGCCTATGCGCCGAAAGCGAATGGGTGAAAGACGTCATTCAGGACGTATTCCTGAAAATCTACTTCAAGGAAAAAGAATACGAATCGCTCGCTCATTTTAAATACTTTTTATTGAAATCGGTTAAAAATAAACTATACGACCTGTATAAATCCAAATCAATCGCGGCGACTACCCCGATTGCCGACACAGGCATGGACTTTACACTGGCCGCCACCGTGCTCGACGACATCGTCCGGTCGGACGACCGGCTCATCATCCAACAAAAAATAAACAAATTACTCTCAACCCTCACCGCCCGGCAACGGGAAGCAATTTACCTCCGCTTCATTCAAGAACTGGACTACGCACAGATTGCCGAAATGCTAAACATGAACCTGACCTCCGTCCGGAAATTAGTCTCCCGTTCCCTGAAACGACTGAAAGAAAACCAGCGGCTGTTGTTCGTATACTTATTCCTGCTCTACACGTCGAATTGAACGTCGGACACGGGCGGGCGCACTTTTTCTTGAGAAAATGGGTATATTCCGAACCTTCATTCGTATATCTATTGAATCAAAAAAATAAACGATGCAGCCCTCAAAGTACACTCATTATTCCGCAATTGATTTTTTAAAAGACGAACACTTCCTTACATGGCAACTGTTCCGGGAAGAGTCCGACAAGGCCTACTGGCAACAAGTCATGGCCGACTGCCCGGACGTCGCGCCGGCCATCATGGAAGCGGAAACGTTCTATCGGCAGCACGTCAAATGGAACGATTTTAAAATACCACCCTACGAAATAATCGAACGTCTGGCGCTCCTGCAAGGAATGATCCGTCAGAAAAAAGCGCAACACCGCCGCCGGCGCATCGCGCTGGGAACGTCGGCAGCGGCCGCCGTAGCCGCCGGCCTCGTCGCCGGCGTTACGCTACTGTTTACCGCCCCCACACCACAGCCGCCGCCGCTGGCCGGCCATGCGGCATTCTCCGACTCTGCATTTATAGAAAGTAAAGAAATAACCCTAATTGTCGACCATTCAGCAATGGTATTATCCAACAATTCGCAGGTATCCTACACCGCCTCCGGAGCAATAGCCGTCCATACGGAGCACACGAACGGGGAGGCGCTCATTCGTGAACCAATCACCGCCACGCAGCAAAACAAATTGATTGTCCCAAAAGGTCGGCGGTCGTCGATTATATTAGCCGATAACACACATGTGTGGCTTAATTCCGGCACGACGCTCATCTTCCCCTCCTCCTTCGAACGCCACCGGCGGGAAATATACGTCGACGGGGAAATATACATCGAAGTGGAAAAGGACGCCACACGCCCGTTTATCGTAAAATCATCGGCGCTGAACATTGAAGTACTGGGCACGAAATTCAACGTCTCCGCCTACTCGTCGGACGTCGAGCAAACCGTCGTACTGGTCGAAGGGTCGGTCGAAATCGCCGCAGGCCTGCGGCGGACGCGCCTCTTCCCCAACCAGCGGTTCTCGACCGACAACAAAGGCGGATACGAGGTCGACGAAGTAACGGTTACAGATTATACTTCCTGGCGGCATGGATGGATTCAAACCAACACCACCTCGCTCGAAGAACTAGCGCGGCGCCTCTCGCGCTATTACGACAAGGAAATAATCTGCGACACGCGCGTAGCGCACCTGAAATGCTACGGCAAGCTGGTACTGTTCGACGATTTGGACAAAGCGCTGCATACGGTTTCCAAAAACATGAACATCGAATATCGTTATACGAACAATAAAACCATTATGCTATATCCTAAAAAATAAATACAGATGAATAAAACACCCTTTACCCTACCTTTTACAAAAATGCCCTGCATCCTGCTACTGCTCCTCTGCCTGACAGTCCTTCCGGCAGCGGCGCAACCGGCAAAAATTTCCCTGAAAATACAGGAGCAACCCATCCGTAGCATCCTCCAGCATATCGAAAATACAAGTGAATACGTATTCTTTTATTCAGACAAAGTGCCGGCGGAACTACTGAAGACCGCCAGCGTCGACGTCGAAGCCGAACCCATCGCCGCCGTCCTCGATAAAGTATTTGCAGCAACGAACCTCACCTATGAAATCCGCGAAAATCAGGTATCGGTACTGCTAAAAAACATCCCGGCAGCCCCGGCGCAGCCGAAGACCACGACGATTACCGGCAAGGTAACCGGCAACGACGATGAGCCGCTCATCGGAGCGACAGTATCAGCCGTCGGCCACACGCAATCAACGCTAACGGATGTCGACGGTTCGTATACCATCACCGCGCCGGCCGGCGTTACGCAATTACGTTTCTCCTACATCGGCTACACCGACGCCATCGAAACAGTCAACCTCCGCGCCCGCATCAACGTAACGCTCCAAGAAGCCGCCACGCAACTCGACGAACTGGTGGTGATAGGCTACGGAACGGTACGCAAGCGGGATATGACAGGGTCGGTATCGTCGGTCAAAGCATCGGATGTCAATATGACAGCGGCGGCGTCGATAGGCCATGCCTTAAAAGGGAAAGCCGCCGGGCTGTCGATTATCCAGAACAGCGCTCAACCCGGCGGAGGCCTGAACATATTAGTCCGCGGCGGAGGTTCGGTCAACGCCAGCAATAAACCGCTGTACGTAGTCGACGGATTTCCCGTAGCCCAGTTAGAGCAACCGGGCAGCGGCAACGACCTCCTCGACGGCGGAACCCAAAGCGTATTAAATTTTTTAAACCCTAACGACATTACCTCGATTGAAGTCCTCAAAGACGCCTCGGCCACGGCCATCTATGGCGCACGGGCGGCCAACGGAGTAGTTCTGATTACGACAAAAAGGGGCGTCGAAGGAAAAACAACGATTAGCTACGGCATCTCGTATGGCGTGCAGCAGCATTCCAATATTTTCGACCTGTATAACCTGAAGGAATGGATGACCGAAAAAAACAACGCCAGCTGGGACTTCTGGATGTTCGAAAACGAAGTCGTCCCCTACGGCAACCGCTCCCTGGAAGAAGCGATGAACTTCCCCCGGAACGGCGTAAAATATAAATTGCCCTACACCGACACCGAAATCGACAACGCCGGCGAAGGCACAGACTGGGTTGGACTCATCACGCGGCTGGGCAGCGTGCAGCAACATAACCTAAACGTACAGGGGGGGAACGCCCGCACAAAGTATCTGGTTTCATTCAATTATTTCGACCACGAAGGGATTATCAAAAACTCCGCCGTTACGCGCTATACCGGAAAAGCCAACTTGGATCATGCCATCAATAAATACGTAAAACTGGGGGTAAACCTTGTCGCTACGCGGCTCGACAACGACAACCGAGCCCTGGGCGACCGCGAGTTTGAGAACTCCGGACTGCTACGTGCGGCCGTGCAGATGGGACCGCATATTCAAGCCATCGACAGCAACGGCGATTACCCCGTCAACCCCGAGCTGCCCACCCAACCCAACGCATACTCGCTGCTCAACGTGCAGGATCATGGGCGGATGGACCGCCTGCTGGCCAACGCCGACTTGGTGATAGAGCCGATGAAGGAATTGCTGATAAAAATAACCGCCGGAACCGACGTCGCCTACCAAAGCCGGAAGACCTACATGCCGAAATCGACCCTCCACGGCGGCCTGTCGAACGGCATCGCTACAATTAACCAAAACCTGAACGAACAGTACCTCCTCGAAGGCACGGTGAACTACTCGGCGACGTTCCGCTCAATACATCGCCTTGGCGTACTGGCCGGCGCGTCGTACGAACGGTTTGTCGGCAACGGGCATAACCTGAAGAATAATGATTTTATCATTGACGGCTTTGGCTGGAACAGCATGGGATCAGGTGTCGGCGTAAAAGACGTCGGGTCGTGGGGAAATGAAAATAAAATGAAATCCCTCTTTACGCGTGTCAACTACACCCTGCTCGACCGCTACCTGCTTACCGCCACATTCCGCGCCGACGGAGCCAGCGTATTTGCCAAGAATCATAAGTGGGGCTACTTCCCCTCCATCGCCACGGCATGGAACATCTCCGAAGAGCCCTTCATGGAGACTGTCCGGCCTGTGCTATCGATGTTGAAACTGCGCGCCAGCTTCGGGCAAACGGGCAATTCCGACATCGTCGAGAACGCCTTTGCTTCCTACATCGCCCAACCGGCGTGGAACACGGTCGATAAAGACCAGATAGTTGGCGTCTTTCAAAGCCGTCTGGACAACCCAAACCTGAAATGGGAAACAACCACCGAATTGAACCTCGGCCTCGACGTAGCGCTCTACGACGGGCGTTTCTCCCTTACCGTCGAGCTCTACCGCCGCGTCATCTCCGACCTGTTAAACTATAAACTACTGAACATATACCATGACATTAGTCGCGTCATCGCCAATATCGGAAAGACACAAAGCCACGGGCTCGAACTTACCGTCAATACAAAGAACTTCGACGGTAATGATTTCAGCTGGGCTACCGACTTCACATTCTCTACCTATGACGACCGATGGCTCGAACGAACGACCGACTGGAAGCCATCAGTCTATGAACGCGTAGACGATCCTATTCGCGCGCGCTACTCGCGCATAGCCGACCACATCCTGCAAATAGGAGAGGCGCCGCCGCCATCGCAACCCGACCTCAAACCCGGACAGCTCGTCATCCGCGACATCAACGGATACCGCCGCGACGAATACGGCGACCCTATCGTCGAGAACGGAATGTTCATCCTCACAGGAGGCCCGGACGGAATCATCGACGATGCCGACACGCGGCTGATGGGATCGTCCGACCCATCATGCATCATCGGGATATCGAACCGGTTTCGCTGGAAGAACATCGACCTCAGCTTCGACATTAACGGCCTTTTCGGTCGCTCAATGGAAGACCCCACCTTTATCGCTCTGGGCGCCTCTGCCGACGGCATCGCACAATACGGATACAACGGGTTGCGAACATTGAAAGACCGATGGACACCCGACAATCCCTCGACCACGCAACCCAGCTCCTTTTACCGATGGTCGCAATACGGCGCGGGCGACTGGTTCTACCAGCCCGCATGGTTTCTGCGCTTGCAGAACGTTGCCATCGGATACACCTTGCCGAAAATAACGGCGCTGGGAAACGTCGCTCCTGTCGTCCGCATCTATCTCGACGCAAACAACCTTTTTATCCTTACTCCCTATAAAGGTCTCGACCCGGAGACCGACGTCTACACGGCGGCATACCCTAATGCCAGAACGTTTACCATTGGCCTTGATGTAAAATTTTAACCCCTCATTCACGATGAAAACAAAATACCTCTTCAGTATCCTCCTCATTCTATGGGTAACCTCCGGTTGCGGTGGCCTTGACCCCATTAATTACTCCGAAATCAATCCCTCCGTATTCCCGCAAAGCGAAGACGACCTGGAAGCCCTCGTCATGTCATGCTATTACCCCCTGAGAGGAAGTTGGTGGGACGGTATCAACACCAATTCCGAGCGGGGACAAATGTTCGTCAACGATTGCTGTACGGAAATCCTCTGCGGCAAATTCGGCGCACAAAAGATGTGCTCGGAATTATCGTACAACGAAACAACGCTTGACGTTACATGCTTCTTCTACGTCCGTCCGGGAGCATGGAACGGCACTGATGGATTCCATAATAAAATCAGCCGCTGCACTATCATCATGGATGCTATTGAAAACAGCCAACTACCCCGCGCCCTAAAAGATAAATATCTGGCCGAAGTCCGATGTGCGAGAGGCTATTTGTCATATATCCTATTCGACATGTACGGACCGCTGATAATCGCTCCTATAGAAGTCCTGCGCGATCCACTCACAGAGGTCTCGCTACCACGATTATCGAACGACGAAATGGTACAGTTCATCGAAGAAGACCTGCTATTTGCCGCCCAGTACCTCCCCGCGCCACGAGAAGCAGCCTATGGACGATTCAGCAAAGGCCTTGCCAAGACTCTCCTCATTCGACTGTACCTCCACGAGACCGTCCACGACAAAGCATGGTATAACAAAGTCGAAGCGCAGGCGCGAGAGGTCATCGAAAACCAATGGTATTCACTCGTCGAAGACTATCCCAATCTATTTGAGTTTACAGGAATGCACGCCGGAAACCCTGAGTACATATTCGTCATACCTACAACGGTCAAAGGGCCTAATCTTGGACAATGGCATATGATGGTATTTCCTCCCGAATCCGATTTCTCCATCAAAGGATGGGCTACCGTACAAAGCACGTGGTGGTTTTACGACTCCTTTGAATCAAATGACACCCGGAAAACATACCTCATCCCAGAATATACACATAATGGAACCACTTACAATCGAGACAACCCAAGCGTATATATTGATATTGGTCCCATTCCACAGAAATATGAAATCGACCCTGCCGTACCTGCCAGCGATGGCCAGAGCAACCTCGACATCATTATATACCGATACCCCGAAATCCTACTCTCCCTCGCGGAAGCTATTGTGATGAAACCCGGAGGAAACATTACGCAGGAAGCTATTGACCTGATGAACGAAGTACGTCTCCGCGCCAAATTGACACGTAAGACCCTCGCTGATTTCCCCACAAAGGACGACTTCATTGCCCAACTGCTCACCGAGAGAAGCCACGAGTTCTGGTGTGAAAGTGGACAATACCGCGCCGACCTCATCCGCTTTGATATCCTATATGACCGTGTCATAGAACTAAATAGTGGCATTGCTCCCTATGCTTACAAATATAAATACCTGTATCCTCTCCCCCTCTCCGTAATTGTAGATGGTAAAGGACAGGTAAAGCAAAATACAGGATATGCTCAATAGCTTTATCTACCGACCATCAGCTCTTATACATCGAATGATGGACACCCGCCAAAGCTTCCGGTGCGCCTACCATAAGATATCTAAAAGACAAGAAAGAGTCCAAGATACTTTCTACATTATTATGGAAATATCCCAGACATCTCAGAGTGTTTCCGCAACGAGGCGGAAACAAGAAAAACATTCCCGGACGTTTCCGCAACGAGGTGGAAACAAGAAAAACATTTCCCGGACATTTCCGCCTCGTTGCGGAAACGAAAAAAACTGTCCGGGACATTTCCGCCTCGTTGCGGAAACGAAAAAAAATGTCTGGGACATTTCCGCCTCGTTGCGGAAACGAAAAAAACTGTCCGGGACGTTTCCGCCTCGTTGCGGAAGCGAAAAAAACTGTCTGGGACGTTTCCGCCTCGTTGCGGAAATAGGCCAGACATATCAGTGCATTCCCGCCTCATTGCGGAATCATCCTGAATAAATTATAACTTATCCATTTATTAAACGGGTATGAAAAAAATACTTTCTCTTCTTATCATAGCAGTAGTCGTGACTACATGCGAGCGTTCAAAAATTTCCGCAGAATATAGCGAGCCGCATACAATATCGGTTGAATATACAACTACCGATGAAATATTCCCAAATCCTGAACGGGGATTCTACAAATATTCCGATTGTCAGTTAGGAGCCGGTAGCACGCTCTCGGAAACAATATTAAGACAGTACCGGGAGCGTAGTATTACCCTGCTATTTCGTTACTTTTATTTAAAAAGTTTTCGAGATGCGCCATTATCATCACAGGCATTATCGGCATTTGACAACGATATGGCCATCATTCGACGGGGAGGCGCCAAGTGTATCGTTCGCTTTGCGTATAGTAGCGCTGCTAATGAGCCAGATGCGCCACTATCTTCCCTTATACAACATATCGACCAAATAAAGCCGCTTTTAGAGAAGAATGCAGATGTAATAGCCGTCGTACAGGCTGGCTTCATTGGAGCATGGGGAGAATGGTACTATTCGTCTAACGGCTTAAATAATGCTAGTGCACGACATCAAGTCCTGACGCGTCTACTCGATGCATTACCTATAAGTAGAGCCATACAGGTTCGCACGCCCGCATACAAACAGGAATTTTGTCAACGCACAACGCCGCTAACGTCCGACGAAGCCTTTACAGGAACTCCCATAGCGCGTATTGCCCATCACAATGATTGTTTCCTTGCCAGTCAAACAGACTACGGTACCTACATTAATGTAGAGGATGATAAAAACTACCTCAGCCGCGAATGCCTCTTTGTTCCCATTGGCGGAGAGACGTGTCCGCCAGACGGCATTGAGCCAGCGACAGGCCTAAAAGCATACGACGAGATGAAACGCCTACGATTTTCATTCCTCAATGAAGATTACTACCAAGCCGTCAATAATGGATGGAGCGCCGGAGGTTACATGGACAAAATCAAAAGGGAGATGGGCTACCGTTTCGTGCTTATTTCCGGAGAATATACTGATTCTATCGCCCCCGGAGGCTTGTTTACTGCACGAATCATTCTTAGGAATGCCGGATTTGCGCCTCCTTATAATGAACGAAAAGTGGAACTTATTCTGACACATTTAACGACAGGTGAACATTATATAGCATCGGTAGACGAAGATCCCCGCCGTTGGCTACCTAATATAGAACGTACCATCGAAATTTCCGCCGGGCTCCCCGATAATATGCCATCCGGTCAATACAGTCTCAGCTTAAATCTTCCTGATATGTCGGAATCCCTGTACTCCCTTTCCGACTATTCCATTCGCTTTGCAAATACCGAAATATGGGACGCCGTTACAGGATACAATATCCTGTATAACGCCATACATATCGACGCTACCAACTCAAGTATGCCATATAACGGCGAACGCTTTTTTACCCATCATTAATGATTTTCCATTACCGCCAAAAATAGTATATCATAACGAAAACTATAACCAGAATAACAAAAATAAATTATCCAAAATCAAAATATCATGAAAAAAATTCATTCACTCCAATGGTCATTCCTATTGACTATAATTATGGCTGCAACCATACCGGTCGCATGCAGTAAAGATGATCCTGTCGACTCCGACGAAGGAAAAGCTAAAATAGAGAATCTATCGGTATCCCCGACGGATAATCTTAAATATGGCGATGCTATAACCATTGCCGCCGAATTGTCCGACGACATAGGATTACGTTCATACGCTATTAAAATAAGTTACGCAGGCGGCGACCTATTTGAACAGACGCAAATGCTGACCGGAAAGACGTTCAGCATTAATGAATCATTGCTTATTCCGATTCCGCCGAACGCATCCACAAGTGATATTATCATATCCCTGAGCGTCCGCAACAGCGCCAACCAGCTATCGAGTGTCGAAACGCGTCTGTCCAACGTTACCGTACCTGTATTTAACGTCCTCTACATTGTCATCAACAATACGGTATATTCGATGACAAAAGTCGGAGCGCTCTTTGAGTTTGAAAACCTTATTCCCGCAGGCGCCACAGGAAAAATACACGCTTCCCAAGACCAACAAGGGCTCTATTGGGGACTTGACGGCGATGCAATCAAAGCGATGGCCGCCGGCGACATCCTCTTCGGCAAAAACGAAGAAGCATTCTTTAAAATTACCTTCGACCCCATTTCCTTCTCACTTACCTTCGGGAATGCGCAGCAGTGGCAGCTTATGACCGATAATGAACTGTATATCCTCGGAACCATTTCGGGACATTGGGCTGATGGAGAAATTACCACTGAACGTTCCAAGATGAAAATGACTGGTTATTCGTCAGGTAATCTTAAACGGTGGGACTGGTCTCCCCCGAATACTGGCTCCGGTGAAGCGGCTGACGATATGTGGGGCAATATCGTGGCCGGCCAATTTCGCTTCAAGAAGGCCGGACAAGAACAATATATCCTCTTCAACGGAACGAACATCATTACCTCTACAGATAATAAAGACCACAGCTTTGTCGTTACCGCCGGAGGACCTATCAGCATACGTGTCATGACTAACGAAGCCGGCGACATCACAAGTGTACGTCTCTATGACGTCTCGAAATCGTTAGAATACCAAAATGGAAAAATTCTCGTAAATGGCATCGACCGTCCGTCTAATATTACCTTTGCCGACGCCTTGCTGAACCTTAAATCAGGCCAGTTCTTCATCTACGAAGGAACGCTGAGCATGACAAAAGACCAAACAGTCGTCGCCACCGGAATTAATCTTGCTAATACCTTTACTGACCCTGATGTATTCACAGGAAGCGGCAACACTTCGTGGAAGTTTATACAAGAAACGGGACAATATTATATGACCCTTGACATCTTTTCCGGCCACCTTTACATTCGTGAGAATGTCGGCTACCCTAATGCCATCTACCTCGACGGCTGGAGCTGGCTGAAACACCCTGCCGACCCACGCGCTGCATGGGATCCCAGCACAGCTCTCACACTCTATAAGAAAGCCGGAACAGAAAACGTCTTTGAAGCTATCTTCTATATCTACCCCTGGGGTGGCGACGTCAATCTCTTTGCCTATCCGCCATCAACAGCCGAAGGAGGCAGCACGGTCTTCTTTGCCGAAGACTTCGACGACCCGTCCATCGTCATTGGCGGTGGCCCGCCAAATATGAGAATACCCGTCATCGAGGGCTATCATAAGGTATCCGTTAACCTTAAAAGTGGTTTCGACGTAAACAAAGATGTCATTCGCTACGGTACATTCTATACCGTAACGCCCAAAAGTGGACAGAAGTTTTCCATTACATTCACCGCACAGTAGAATGCTTATAATACACCCTTCGGACAATTCAGGACAGAATCCGCACGTGCGGGAATCATCCCGAACGGCTCAGGACAGAATCCGCACGCGCGGAAATCATCCCGAACGGCTCAGGACAGAATCCGCACGCGCGGAGACCGTCCCGAACAGCTCAGGAAGAAATCCGCACACGCGGAGACCGTCCCGAACGGCTCAGGACAGAATCCGCACGCGCGGAGACCGTCCCGAACAGCTCAGGAAGAAATCCGCACGCGCGGAGACCGTCCCGAACGGCTCAGGACAATATCCGCACGCGCGGAGACCGTCCCGAACAGCTCAGGATATTCCCGTATATATGGGAATCATCCTAAACGACTCAGAACATCTCCGCATACATGATAGGGGTGTATAAAAAAAATGTGTACATTTGTACGTTATGAAAAGAATCCACTACTTACTTCTTCTTTGCATCCTCCTCACAGGATGTACCGGCGCCCCGCATAGCGTGGTCATCAACTTTGAAGAAGATGAATACTGGTGGGGCGGCGTGGTCGCTTTCGGTTCGCGAATGCCCTACCTGCAGCCGGTCGAGGCGTTCGACTTATCTATGCGCGCCGATAACAATCAGGTCGTGCCCCTATTCCTCTCCAGCAACGGGCGATACGTCTGGAGTGACTACCCCTTTACCTTTGAGGTGAAAGGCCGTAGCCTGCACATCGTATCAGCCTTTGAAACCGTCGCCGTCCGGCAGGCCGGAACGACCCTACGCGAAGCCTTCCTTGCAGCGGCGGCGACACATTTTCCCCCTTCGGGAATGATACCCGACAGCCTCTTCTTCACCATGCCTCAATACAACACGTGGATTGAGCTGATGTACGACCAAAACCAGCGAGACATCTTGCAATATGCCGATGACATCGTCCGGAACGACTTCCCGACAGGTATCCTAATGATCGACGACAACTGGCAGAAGTATTACGGTAACTTTGAATTTAAGCCCGACAAATTCCCCGACCCTCGTGCAATGATAGCACGCCTGCATGACCAGGGATTTAAAGTAATGTTATGGGTATGCCCATTTGTCAGCGCCGACAGCCCCGAATTCCGCCTACTGGCCGATAAAGGATACCTGCTGCGGGAACGCGGGACAGATATTCCGGCAATGCTCCACTGGTGGAACGGCGTCAGCGCCTGCTATGACTTCACCAATCCTGACGCCGAGGCGTATTTCATCACCCAACTAAAATCCCTGCAAACCGACTATGGCGTCGACGGCTTTAAATTCGACGCCGGCGACAATTCCTACTACGACCCGCAAGTTATCGAAGGCCTCCGCGCCGACGCCCTCTCGGTCGACCATTCGGAAGCATGGGCGGCCGTAGGACTACAGTTCCCGTTCAATGAATTTCGCGCCTGCTGGAAAATGGGCGGGCAGCCCTTAGTACAACGTTTGGGTGATAAAAATTATGCGTGGGAGGCTATCCAATTGCTTATCCCCGACATATTGGCCGCCGGACTGCTTGGCTATGCCTATACTTGTCCCGATATGATTGGCGGTGGCCAGTTCACCTCATTCTTTGGCGTCGACTCCGACCGTTTCGACCAGCCGTTGATTGTACGTTCGGCGCAGGTACACTCTCTGATGCCGATGATGCAGTTCTCCGTAGCCCCGTGGCGTATCCTGAATGACGACAACCTGTCGATTGTCCGGCAGGCCGCCCGCCTGCATGCCCGCATGGGCAGCTATATCATCGCTGCCGCCCGGCATTCGGCCATGAGCGGCGAGCCGATTGCCCGCCACATGGAATACGCCTTCCCGCATGAGGGCTTTGCCCAATGCAAAGACCAGTTCATGTTAGGCGACCGGTATTTGGTAGCTCCCGTCGTCGCGCCCGAATATTCCCGTACCGTCCGGCTCCCCGCCGGTATATGGCAGGACGAAGCCGGCCAACGCTACGAAGGCCCCGCCGTCATAACGTGCGACGTCCCCCTGCACCGGCTGCCCTACTTTGAGCGGATAGGGGAACGGTAATAGGACGGTGAGGGGACAGGCGCGCCACGCGCAATTAGTATTTTTTCGCTACCTTTGCATTCTCAAAATGCAATGACTATGTCCACTGTTTACTTTACTAATTTGCGCACGACCGCCTCGCTCAATTTGCAGGGCAAAATGGAACGGTTGGTGCGGGCAGCCGGTATCGCAAAAATAGATTTTAAGGATAAGTTTACCGCTATTAAGATTCATTTCGGCGAGCCGGGGAATCTGGCCTACATCCGGCATAATTATGCCTGCCGGATGGTGGAAATCCTGCAGGCGTTAGGAGCGAAAGTCTTCCTGACCGACAGCAATACGCTCTACTCCGGACGTCGTGCCAATGCTATCGACCATCAGATAGGCGCGTTCGAGAACGGATTTACGATGACCGGCGTCAAAGCGCCCGTCATTATTGCCGATGGATTGAAGGGAACGGAATACGTGGAGATACCGGTCGGGTCGGATATTTGTAAATCGGCGAAAATCGGCGCAGCTATTGCAAATGCCGACATCATTATCAGCATGAATCATTTTAAGGGACACGAACAGGCCGGCTTCGGCGGTGCGTTGAAAAATATCGGGATGGGCTCGGCCAGCCGCGGCGGTAAACTCGACCTGCATTCATCATCACAGCCGCACATCGAGACGGCAAACTGTACCGCCTGCCGCCAGTGCGTGCGCTTCTGCAACTACGGCGCAATCACTATCAACACTACCCGCACAGCCGTTATCGACTACCGCCAATGCGTCGGCTGCGGACAGTGCATTGCGGTGTGCCGCTTCGACGCCGCGCAGCCGGTGTGGAATAATTCGTCGGAAACGATGAACCGCAAAATCGCCGAATATACTTATGCGCTGTTGAAGGACAAGCCCCACTTCCACGTCAATTTCATCATGAACGTATCGCCCGACTGCGACTGCTGGGCAAGCAACGACGTGCCGCTTGTGCCCGACATCGGCATCGCCGCCGCGTTCGACCCCGTAGCGCTCGACCAAGCCTGCGCCGATATGGTTACCGCCGCCCCCTCGCTGCCCGGCTCGCGCGGCAACGAAGACGGACGGCTCGACTTAACCGGCAAAGATAAGTTCTGCCACGTGCACCCAAATACCAACTGGCGCGTAGGATTGCAACATGCCGAGACAATCGGCCTCGGCGTTACCGAATACCGTATAGTACACGTATAAATTACGCCCCACACAGAGAAATTATACACAATAAAAATATAAAACACATGAAACAGATTATTCTATTACTCACATTTGCCATACTGTTCTTAGTTGTCATAATAAGTATCGACCTGATGTGGGAAGCGTCCGAGGAGCCGAACTATACACAATACGTCGACCCATACATCGGCTCGGGCGGGCACGGGCATGTGTTCGTCGGCGCTAACGTTCCCTTCGGACTGGTACAGTTGGGGCCGTCGAACATCCCGCAGACGTGGGACTGGTGCTCCGGATACCACATTTCCGACTCGACGATTATCGGCTTTAGCCATATGCACCTCAGCGGTACAGGCATCGGCGACCTGGGCGACGTCAACCTGATGCCCGCCGTCGGCCATGTAACCCTCAGCCGCGGCGCAGCCGGCGATTACCGTACCGGACTCTATTCCCTCTTCCGCCGCGAGACCGAAACGGTGAAGGCTGGCTACTATGCCGTCCACCTCGACCGGTATAATATCGATGTCGCGCTGACGGCTACCAAGCGCGTGGGCTTCCACCGCTATACCTTCCCCGCCGCGACGGATACGAAGGTGGTCATCGACCTCGAAAATGGGCAATGTTGGGACAAACCGGTAGAAGGATACCTCGTGCAGGAGAACGATACGGTGGTGTCGGGCTACCGCTACTCGAGCGGATGGGCGCGCGACCAGCGGGTGTATTTTACGGCCGTGTTCTCGAAACCTATCACACGCTTCACAGCAACGACGCCGGCAGGCATGACCGAAGAGGAATCCGACCGCGAAAAGAAAGGCGAGAAGGTGTATGGCCTGGCGTTTTTCGATATGCCCGACGGCGGAGAACTGTACGTTAAGGTGGCGCTCTCGCCGGTGAGCATCGATAACGCCCGGATGAACATGCAGGCCGAATTGCCCGGATGGAATTTTGCGCAAACCGTACAATTAGCCGATAAAGCGTGGAACGACGAACTCTCTAAAATCGACATTCGCACCGGCGACGAACATCTGAAACGTACATTCTACACGGCATTGTATCATACGATGGTGGCCCCGTCGGTGTTTTGCGACGTCAACGGCGACTACCGCGGCGCAGACGGGCAGACGCACGCCGGCGAAGGATTTACAAACTACACGACTTTCTCGCTGTGGGATACCTACCGCGCGGCACATCCGTTGATGACCCTCATTCATCCCGAGAAAATGAACGACGTCATCCGCACGATGCTGACGATTTACCGGCAGCAGGGTAAACTACCCGTATGGCACCTGATGGGCTGCGAAACCGACTGCATGGTGGGCAATCCTGGCATTCCGGTCGTGGCCGACGCCCTGCTGAAAGGCTACGACGGCTTCGACCACGAGCTGGCTTTCGAGGCGATGCGCGCCTCAGCCATGCTCGACGAACGCGGCCTGAAATACCTGAAGGAATACGGCTATATCCCCTACGATAAAGAGGAAGAGGCCCTGGCAAAGTGCATGGAATACGCCATCGCCGACTGGAGTATTGCACAGGTGGCGCAGGTGCTGAATAAAACCGACGACTACCGGTATTTCCTGCAACGTAGCAAGTCCTACGCGGCGTATTTCGATACGACTACCGACTTTGTACGCGGACGCTCGTCCGACGGCGCATTCCGTCCGACGTTCAATCCCTTTGAATCGGTGCATCGCGACAATGACTATACCGAAGGCAATGCGTGGCAATACACATGGCTTGTGCCGCACGACATCGAAGGACTGGTCGGGCTGTTCGGCAGCCGGGAGCGGTTTATCGAAAAACTCGACTCGCTGTTTATCGCCGAAGGTTCGCTGGGCGAGCACGCCTCGCCCGACATCAGCGGGCTAATAGGGCAGTATGCCCACGGCAATGAGCCGAGCCACCATATAATATATATGTATCCCTACGTCGGGCAACCGTGGAAAACGGCCGACAGGGTACGCGAGACGTTGTCCGTGATGTACCATAACGCGCCGGACGGACTGTCGGGTAATGAGGATGTGGGGCAGATGTCGGCGTGGTATGTATTGTCGGCAATGGGGCTGTATCAAGTCGAACCGGCAGGCGGAAAATATATCTTTGGCAGTCCGGTCATCGACCGCGCGGTGATTAAGGTCGCCGACGGAAAGACCTTCACTATCGAAGCCGTCAACAATAGTGCCGCCAACAAATACATTCAACGCGCCACGCTCAATGGACAGCCGTATGACAACTACTATATCTTCTTCCGCGACATCATCAACGGCGGTAAACTTACCGTAGAGATGGGGGACGTGAAGCGTTAAGCGAACCTACGGGGAATGAAAACGAATGAAATGATGAATGGCCGTTTGTGCCGTCCCGCAGGGACGAAATGCAGGTGGTAGAATGATAAATAATGAATGATGAAAATATATAGACATTTTGGGCTTTTATTATTCGCCCTACTAGCCGCGACGCTACTTTTGCCGCGATCAGCACAGGCTTCTGCGGCAGACAGCATCCGAAAGGAAACGCTGATCTATGCCGTCAAGGGCGTCGACACGCTACGGCTGGATAAATATGATACGCCGGCGACGACCGGCAACCGCCCCTGCATAATCTTTGTCTTCGGCGGCGGCTTTGCCGCCGGCGCGCGCGATGCGAAGGACTATCTATCCTTCTACCGGCAGATGGTGCATAACCATTACACGGTGGTCGCTATCGATTACCGGCTGGGAATGCACAACCTCAAAGCGCAGCTGCATCCGGGACAGGGAAAACGGCAACTGTTCGAACAGGTGGTCTCGATATTCGACGGCAGTATCACAATGGCAGTCGAAGACCTGTTTGACGCCACCAGCTACGTGGTAGCCCATGCTGCCGACTGGCAAATTGACACCGGACGAATCATCGCGTGCGGGTCGAGCGCCGGCGCTATCACGGTATTGCAGGGCGAATATGAACGATGTCATGCCGCGCCGCTATCGCAGAGACTGCCGACGGGGTTCTGCTATGCCGGCGTTATCTCATTTGCCGGCGCTGTTTTCAGCACTTCCGGCAAGCTGAAATGGAACGCCCGCCCCGCGCCCCTGCTCCTCTTCCACGGCGATGCCGACAAGGACGTGCCCTATGATCATATCCGCTTCCGCCATGTAGGTTTTTACGGCTCGAAGTACATCGCCGGACAACTGAAAGCGCTCCACACGCCGTATTATTTCTATACTGTCGAAAACACCGGCCACGCCGTTTCCTACTTGCCGATGAAACACAATTGGGCGGAGATAGACACCTTCCTCAAAAAAATGATAGACGACCGACAACGCTTGCGCATCGAAACAATCGTCGTGCCGCTGGACATACCGGAACAGAAAAAGAAACTAACCCTGACAGATTTTATTCGCTCCCTGAAACTGTAACCCTAAAAACAGGAATCATGCCACGTGTTATTTTACTTACCGACCTAACGGAAGAATACGCCAAGAACCTGCTTAAAGGAATTGTCCGCTATTCTAAGAAACACGATCCATGGGTGGTATGCAAGATGCCATTTTCATATCGCGTCGAACACACCTTTGAGGGCGTGCTCAAATGGGCGAAGGAATGGAAGGCCGACGGCATTATTGCCCAATTCTACAACACGGACAACGTGTCGGTCTTTCGCGAGAACGGCATCATCGCTATTGCGCAGGATTTTAAAGCCCGGTTTACCGAAATCCCAAACATCACCGGCGCACACCGCGATACCGGCAAAATGGGTGCGGACTATTTCATACGGAAAGGATTTAAGAACTTTGCCTTCTATGGCTTCAAAGATATTGTATGGTCATCTGAACGTTGCGAAGGCTTCGTAGAAGAAATCAGCAAATACCGCATGGAAAAACATTTCTATGAATACCGCAACTCCGATTTCAATAAACTATGGTACTACGAATCCGCCCCGCTGATGGCATGGTTGCAAAAGTTGCCCAAACCGGTCGCCCTCATGACCTGCGACGACAATCAGGGACATCACATCGCTGAGCTGTGCAAACTGTGCGGCATCAAAATACCGGAAGAAGTCGCCCTGCTGGGCGTCGATAACGATGAATCCATTTGCACCCTCTCCGACCCGCCGCTGTCGTCGATTAATCAGGCGGTCGAAAAGGGCGGATACGAAACGGCGCAGTTGATGGACAAACTAATCAAAAATCCGAATGCCCTTTACGAAGACATCGTCGTATACCCGACTCACGTCATTACCCGACAGTCGACAAACATCTACGCCGCAAACGACAAACATATTTCCACGGCGCTCCACTACATCCATCAACACACCGACAAAAAGTTCCGCATAGAAGACCTCACTCATCTCGTGCCACTCTCGCGCCGTCTGCTCGAAAACCGCTTCAAACAGGAGATAGGCATGTCCATTTATACTTATGTAACGAACCTCCGCATCGAACGTTTCGCCCTCCAGCTAATAGAAAGCAACACCTCCATCACGGAAATCATCGACGAAATAGGATTCTCGGACTATAAAAACATTTCCCGCCTGTTCAAGAAAGTTAAAGGCTGCACCCCCTCGAAATTCCGGGCGCAAAACGCGATAACATAGCGAGAAGTGTGTCTGCGAGAGATGAAGATAGATGGCACGGCCATCATACCAATCACATCAATTACAAAAATCATCGTTCAGACAGTCCTCCCGCAGGTACGCTTCTCGCTTTACACTTCAATTGTCAATAGTCAATTCTTTTCCTTCTTTTAATTGGGCGTGGGAGATGAAGTAGCCGTCGAGCGGCTGGCGGTTGTAGGTGATCGCATGGATTTTTCGTCCGGTGCGTCGCTGCTTGCGGATGGTGAAGCGGACATCATCGAGGGCAAAGGATACGCGGTCGAACAGGGGGACGGTTACGATGTAAGTGTCGTCGGCGGGGGAGAAAGGGTAAAGGCCGATGGCGTTGAAGACATACCATGAGGACATCTCGCCGGCGTCGTCCATGCCAGCTAAAGCAAGTCCGTGCTTTCCCATACCGTAGAAGTGTTCGAGAAGCGTGTCGAGTAATGCCTGCGATTTCTCCTGCTGTCCGACAAAATAATACAGGTATGGGTAATTGTGGTCGGGCTGGTTGCCGTGGCAGTATTGGCCGATGAAACATGACAGGTTGTGCGCTTCGTATCCTTTCCATGGGATGGTGAACAGCGAGTCGAGCTTCCGTTCAAAGTTGTCGGGACTGCGATAAAGGCCTATCAGCCCGTCGACGTCGTGGGGAGCGAAGAACGACGATTGCCATGCATTCGCTTCGCGGTACATGTACTCGTAGTAGGGATAGCAGGGGTCGAACCGGGGTATCCAGTCACCGTTGGCCAGACGTCCGCGCATTAGTTCTGTCGTGGGATCGAAGAGGTTTTTATAGTTTCCGGTGCGCGCGGAGAGTATACGGTAGGCAGCCGTGTCGTCGAGGGCTTCGGCAAGCAGGGCAACGGCATAGTCGTCGTAGGCGTATTCGAGGGTTTTTGTTACGCCTGCGTTAGCGACGGTTTCGATCTGTGGGTTGTCAAGGTCGGGTTCGGAGATGTAGCCTTTTTCTATGTACTCGTTGAGATGTGGTCGGCTGCGGCTTTCTATCGTGGCGTTACGCAGGAGGAGGCGGTAGGCGCGCCGGACATCGAATCCCTGCAAGCCGCGCAGGTACGTGCCGGCAACAAATGCCGCGGCATGGTCGCCATGAAAGAATGTCGGCATGAAGCCGCCGCGTTTCTCGCCTTTGTCGGTGATAGAACGAATGACGTCGACGGCGACCGAGGGCGATAGCATTTCCAGCAGTACGAGTTTGTTCCGATAGTCGTCCCAGAATGACGGGTCGGTATAGTAGCGGAAGCCAGGGTTGACAACCGTGCCGTTGGCGTCGGTAAATTCGCCGTTGACATCGCTACGTAGGGCCGGCCACAGGAAGGCGCGGTACAGGCAGGAGTAGAACAGGCGGCGTTGACGGTCGCTTCCGCCGTCGACGCGGATTTTCGATAGTAACGCGTCCCATGTGTCGGTGGCTTCGCGGCGCACGTCGGCAAAGCTTTTCGTGGCGATTTCCACCGCTAAGTTTGCTTTGGCGTTAGCGATGCTGACGAACGAAAAACCGATTTTTAACTCCAGTGCGGGCAGTGGCTGTCGGCTGTGGGTAGTAGTATGGTCATCAGCGTCGGCGTTAGCGAAGTGGATAAGGGTGATTGCCCGACGTCCGTCGCGCAGGGAGTCAATCGAACGGATGGAGTGGTTGGCTTCGGCGTAGAAGTATATTTTTTCGCCGGTGTGCTGGTATCCCGCGAAAGCGTGGTCGCCGTCTTGGGTAATCGCCCAATTGCGCACACGTTCGTTGGATACGGAGAGGTCGGCCAGCAGGGTTTTCTCGTCGTCGGGCGCGAAGGTATGGCGGTGGTATGCACATCGCAGGGTGGCGGTGAGTTCGGTCTTGATGCGGTAGCGGTCGAGGAACACGCGGTAGTATCCCGGGTGCGCTTCTTCACGGGTATGGCTGTAGCCGGAGGCGTAGTCGGTAGGCGTTACCGCGCCGACGACCGGTAAAAGGGGGATGTGGCATAGATTCCAGTGTCCTTTGTTGGTGTGCGTGAAGGCGTATATGAGGGTGTCTTCATACTGGTATCCCGATCCGCTATGGAAGAGGGTTACGGGGCTTACTTGCACCATCGCATTGGGTAACGCCGCGCCGGGAAATACTTCGGCGCCCCACGTCCGGCGTGTCGGCGTGTAGCCGAGGTCGATGCTGTCCCACAGAGTGGCTGTTCCCAGTAGGGGGTTTACATAATCGGTCAGCGGCGTCGGCGGCGCACATTGGGCGGCCAGCGATGCGATGGTGATACAGGCTATGGCAAGTTGTTTCATACTTGTTTACAGTTCGCGTTCTAATAATTTAATGAAGAATCCGCCGACGACCGACCGTGCTTGAAAGCCGCGTTGCTTGGGGCGGTTGGTGTAGTACCAGTCGGTCAGAGGTACGCGGTCGGGGGTCGTGTTGGCGAAGGCATGCAGGGGGCGGATAAACTGTTCAAAAGTCGCTTTATCGTCCGCCAATGTAGCCGTCCAGACAATCCAGTCGGCTTTCGTATAGGTTTCCCTGTTGTCTAACGGTAGTCCGTAGGTGTTTTGCTTGGTCAGGTAATAGGGAATTTCCTTTTGCGCCACTTCTTCGGGAAATATATCCAAATGCAGCAGTTTATTCCATATCAAATTGTACTTTTGACTCCACGTATGCGGCTGGTCGAAAGTGAGGCGGTAGTGGTCGCCGTCGTCGGCCATCTTGACCCATTCCTGCGCCATGGCTTTTGCCTTGGCGGTGTATTCTTCGGCAATATCCGGTTTGTCGAGCATGGCAGCCAACCGTCCGTAGGAAGCAATGCCGAGAATGGCTTTGATAGACAGGTTAGCGTTATGGGCAAAATGTCCGGCAAAGTCGTCGGTGCATAGTTGGTTTTCGGGGTCAAGGCCTTTTTCGACTAAGTAGTTTGTCCATGTGGTGAGGACGTCCCAGTGTTTTTCCGCGTAGCGGGCATTTCCTTCGCGTTCGGCGATAGCTGCGGTTACGATGAGCATGTTTCCGCTTTCTTCCACCGGCATGTCGCCACCGTAGGTCTGGCCATTGGCGATGGGGTAGGTGCCCACGTCGTGTGCGGCAAAGGGTTTGTTCCATTTACCGCTTTCGCTGTAATAAAAGATGTGGTTGAGCAATCCTTTGCAGAGTTCCGTGTTGTAGAGCAGGAAGAGGGGGGATGAGGGGTAGGTTATGTCTACCGTACCGATGGAGCCGTTGCTGAAGTTTTCTTTGGAGAGGAATAGCAGGTCGCCGTTGGGAGCTTTGACGAGTTTATGTGCAGCGATAGCCTGCCGGTAGACGAGGGCGCATAGTTCGGCGTATTCTTTGCCGCCTGCGTCGGTAGCTTTCCGCATCAAATCTGCGTCGAACGCATTACATTTTTTGATGAGTTGCGGGTACTCGGCCTGTGCGCGGGCAAAGGCGTCGAAGATGTTGCGCTGTCCGTCGCTGTTCCAGTAGGGGCGCAGGTTTTCGCCAAAGTATTGGATGGAATAGAGGTCGTCGTAGCCTATGAGTATTTTACCAGAGGTCGGTACGCTCACCATACCGAGCGAATGTACGACTGCCAAATGGTGATGTGTGCCTTCAGATGGCACGGCGGGTGCTGTGCGTTGCACAAACGCCGTGCGTAGATCCGCCGGAGCGCCAATGAGGTATTGGAATGCAGGCGTATCTTCACCGCAGAGATAGAAGTATCCCCAGTCGATACGGACGTTGTCGCCCCTCCTTCCCAGAATACGCTGTGTTTCGCTGCCGGTTCTCAGATAAGTCAGGCCGTCTTTCTTTACGCTTTCGGCGCGGCTGGGCTGGTAAGCTTTGTTCACCGCCCATGCGGGGGATGCTTCGAAGTATACCGACACATCGTGCGGGAGGCTGTCGTTGGGCATTACGCGGTAGGAAATGTAGTTCACCGGACGGGAAATCAGTTCGAGGTCGTCAAGTAGCAGGGGCGCGGTGAATGTCAGTTCGAGGTCGACTGTGCCGCAGGTGAAGGAGTAGATGGTTTGGGTGGCTTGGACGTTGACGGTGGTCTGTTGCGCCGTTTGTTCCAAATGGTAGGTTACTGGCGCTTCAGCGTTTAATCCGAAGTCGAGCAGGGCTTCGCCGACGCGGTTGATGCAATGCGCCGCCAGCACATTCTTGCCGGGTTTTAAGGCCTGCGTGGCTTTTTCGGGTAGTCGCAGCGTCCGGTCTTCGGCACAGGCATTGCCGGTATTGACTATTTCCACCCCATTCACGTAGATGAACACGTCGTCATCATGCGAATATTGCAGGTACAGCGGTTTGGCAAGGTCCTCGGCCGAGAGGTTGATTTCGCGCCGCACCCAGATGTCGCGTACAGGTGCTCTCCACGGGGTGCGTACAGCGGTTTGATGGCGTGTACCGAAAGCGCTCGTTCCCTTTTTCCATTTCGCGTCGTTAAACTTCGGCTGTTCCCAGCCTGCCGGCGGTTGGGTGAAGGTGTAGGCGCCTTCCCACGGTGCTTGTCCGGCCATAGGGGCGATAGTTTCGTAAACTCGGTTTTCGACACCCATAAAGCGGTACGTTTGGCCGTCGACGGTGATGGCACCGAGGAGCGGGAAGCTTTCGCCTGTCCAGTGTCGCACTGCATCGTCGTAGAGTTTATCGTTAAACGACCATGCCGAGGTGTAGGGGTCAATCGTTACCAGCGGATACGCCGGCGCCCGCAAGTCGTTTTTTACGTTGGGCAAGTCGGTGTGACAGGCCGCAAAGCATAGCGGGAGGAGGAGGAGGAGGATCTTTTTCATTTGTTGAGTTGTTGTCGTAGGCTGAAGCATACGGTTAATAAAGTGTTGTCCCCTGCGGGACGTGTTTGTTGAATTCATCGTTTGTTTAGCATTTGGTTAAATAGGGTACAAAGATAGGAAATATTTTGGAATATTATGCGCATTTGTCGTGATGCATGTAGCAACCGTAGATTCAAGTAGCAAATGCAACAGGATTATTCAAGACGGAGGGAGATACATTCCACGGGGAGTCTAAGGTAAGTAATTTTCTTGGTCTACGGTTAATTTTATATTGGAATTTTAATATTTCATCGTCAGAAAAAGCATCTTTTAATGCTTTTTTAGGAATATACTGTCTGACGAGTTTGCTAGTGTATTCGTTTAATCCCCTTTTCCCATGAGGAATAGGGATGTGCAAAATAAAATGCTGTATCTAACAATTTTGCTATTTTCTTGTGTTCATAAAATTCACTTCCATTATCGGATGTGATGGACAATACCATATTTCTTATAAGGAAGAGTGACTAGAATAATTCCATTGCTAAATCTTTCGCATTTTTCCCTTTTGGTAATTTTTTAATCAACAGGAAGCCTGTTTTTCGTTCCGTGACTGTTAAATTAGCAAACCTTTTTCGTTCTTCGGCTTCTTCCTGTGCCAGGCGTGGGGAATATCCCCGCTTGTGGCTGTTCCGTTGAAGTTCCCGGCTGAGTACTGATTTATCCTTGCCTATGGTAATACAGATGTCCTTTCTGGTACACCCTGCCTCCAACATCCGGAAAATGGCGTACTTTATTCTTGAGTTAATTTTTTGGTATTGTTAATTTTTGATATAGAAATATTTAAAATGAAGCATTCGGACAGATTAAAAACAATAAACAGTATTTGCATTTCCGGCACTTCCATAAAAATATGATAACAAATGATTTATATATTCTTGCCCTTGCCTTTAATATCGGAAAACTCTTCAACAAAAGGAAAAATGCGTCCAATAAATAATACAAAATTATCTGTTTTTGTAAAAATATGTTTTGTTTTGTATTTTTTACTCCAAAATATGTTTCCTTGTTTTGCGATGAGAAATTTTACACACAAAATTTCAATTGTGCTGCCTGATAAGATTAATTAAAAGAGGCTGCCTCTTTTTGGGACAGCCTCTTTGTGTGAACATTTAACCCTATATCTAATTCTGCGTGTCGTGTATTCTTTGTAAAACAATCTCAAAATCAACAAAACGACGGCATCAAATTAGTCTGTATACAAATTTGCAAAAGGAAGCGGCGCTTCTAAACTGATGTTTCCTTTGTGCTAAATCGACGACAAAGGTAGACGTTCATTTCGGTTGGTGCAATCCCTATATATGGTGATTTTTTGAAGGGGCATCCCTTAAAACGGGTAGCGTGAAGCATAGGGCGTGAAGTTTGAAGCGTGGAGCCCAAAAAACGAAACGGGCAGCTTTCGCTGCCCGCCTCACCTAATCTAAACCTATGAAAACCTATTTCGCATTCTAAGACTATAATTTTACAAAAAGGTTTAATGAGGGATTGAAAAAAATTTTTAGATCAGCTTCTCATACGCTTCGGCACTGAGCAGCCCACTGATTTCCTCAGGGTTACTGATTTCAATTCGGATAATCCAACCTCGTCCATAGGGATCTTGATTGACTAACTGGGGCGCTGTTTCCAGTTCGTCGTTCATTTCAACCACTTCTCCGGATAGCGGCATATAGGCGTCGGCTACGGTTTTCACCGCTTCGATAGCGCCAAACGCATCGCCTGCTTCCAGAAAATCGCCTACGGTGGTTACATCGACATATACTACGTCGCCTAATTGACTTTGAGCATAGTCGGTAATCCCGACGGTGGCTACATTGTTTTCAATCAGCACCCATTCGTGCTCTTTCGTGTACTTTAAGTGTGTAGGAACTTTCATAATTTTTCCTTTTTTGAATTGTTTATAATGATAAATGTTTATAGTGATAAATTGATACTTAATCCTGCGTTGGTGTTTGCGGTGGCAATCGACGACACATAGGGGTTGTTGACCATCCGGTCGAAGAATAGCCGTAACGTGAGATTGCTGCTGACGGTATAGTCGGCTGACAGTTTGATGCTAATGTTATATTGCCCACTCGAGACCTGTGGTATGGCATCGTCTTCGAGGACGATTTTTCGCAGGATAGTCATTTCGTCCTGCACAGTGAGGTCGGCGCGAACTCGTAGCGTTGTTTTTACATTACGCGAACTGCCTGCCGCAAAGCGGAAAATCAATGGAATTTCGCGGAACGTATAACCCGCGCCTATGATATAGGTCGTCCGGCGGGTTTCCATAATTTGGTTATTCGATAGGCTCAACGACAGTGTCCGGTTGCGCGCCCATTCGAACCGCGTCGAAAGGTTGTTCATCCAGCCGACGTCGACGTACACCGGCGTGAGTTCCTCGCGGATGCTGGCTAGCATAATATCGTTCATCGGAATAAAATTGCCCAGCATATTCCGTCCGTCCACGATGTCGGACAGCGTATACGCCTGATTGTAGGTATAGGCGTTGATGGAGTACATGGATGAGTATTTGGACATCACTGTTAACGAGGTGATCAGGCCTTGTTGCTGCGTTTTTCCTTTCGGTTGCCAGTTGTATGTGAGTTGCCACGAGGGTAATGGCCAAAGCGGGAAATTCGACAGGGTTATATGTTCCGGCGACCGACCGGTATAGGCCGCCAGAAAGGCTGGTATCAGCACCTCTTGCGACAGTGAACCGAATCCGTCGGGGTAGCCGTCGACCATCCGGTTGGGGTCGTAGTTTTCTTGTCCCAACGCAGCTCTCGCTCCGGCTTGCCGGCGGGCAATGGTAGTGCGTGCCTGTAGGAAGTTGTCAAAGGCTTTGGAGGCGAAGTCGTTTCCGGTTGTCGGGTTTTCAAAAGCCGTCGCAATGCTGATGGTCGAAATGCTGAAATTACCGGTTGTTTGGCGTTGATTGACGGACGATGCCACATTGTACCATGAATTATTTTCCGAATAATTACGGGTGAATTCCAAATCAATTTTCAACGCCGGCCAAGGCTCTAACGTCGTGCGGATGTTTAGCATCGTCATGTGCGTCATGATGTAGGGGTTGATAATTGTCGTGTCGGACGACAGCCATTTTTGTTCCCGCGCATAATTTAAGAAGTTTTCGTCCTGATAGCCCAGTACGAACGGCCAGCCGGGCGCCCACACGTTATTGGTTTGTCCCCATCCCATAATATGGGCATACGGTTTGAAGCCGGGCAGAGTCGAGGCGTCGTTGCTACTGTGGCTGATAGATACGGTACGTATCATCATCGCTATGCGGAGCAGGGCTTTGGCGGCAATATTGACGGGGTTTTGTTTTTTCGGCACGCGGCCTGTTACTTTGACCATTACGGCATTGGCGTCTTCGTCTAATGTTATGGCCAGGGTATTTTTATTGAGCACGTCGACTTTCCCTTGTATTTCTTTTCCGTTGGCATCAAGAATTTGCGTACGGATGTTGTCGGTTTTTAAATTATGCCTAATTGTTCGGCGTCGGTTGGCGGTGAAACGCATTTTTGGGCTTTCGTAGGTTTTACTCACCATTTCGGGCGGACGTGTGGGGCCACGTCCCGAAAATTCGTTGTTGATGTTTCGCAAGAATGGCGACATATTATAAAGGCTTTCCAACGACAGGTTGCCGTTGATGCCCATGTTACGGAAGTTGGAGATGGTATTGCCCGGATCGTATGTCGTATCGTTCAGCACCGGCGCAGCTTCCCACGAGTACCCTGCGTTGTACTGCACAGCGGACGATACCCACGACAGTAGCGGGATTTTGTTTATCGGGACCATCCATTGCGCATTGATTTGTTGGTTGTAGAAGACATTGCGTCCGAGATTCCAGAAGTTAGTCCACGTCGAGTCGTGCCAGTGGCGGTATCCTTCGGGGTCGAGTCGCTTATTGATGATGCCTTCCGGTTCGTCGATGCGGGCGCGGTTGGTGGCCACAAAATCCACTTTTATCGAACGAGTGACATCCCATACAAACGAGTAATTATTGTCCCACAGGAAATCTTTCGACACGGTTGGCGGGATGACAATTTCGGGCGCCATGACGCTCCGGTATTGGGTTTCGCGATAGGTGCGGGAAATATCAGCGTTAAATGCGAACTGGTTCGGATAGGGATTAAAGTTGAAATCGCGTATTAACTGCAACCATGGCGACCGCAACCATGGGATATTTTTTAAAGGTTCAACGTAAAACGGCTGGACGTTGTACGCATAGCCCAGATTGAAATGGTAGGTTTCGTCTAATTTGTGGTCGGTGCGCGGATTGCGGGCAAAGACCTGATTGTAGGCAAAGCTCATCGTTAAGTTTGATAGGCTGAATACCGCCGGGGTAGTCGAATTGGCCAATACTCGTACGTTGGTTGCATTGAACGACAGGCGGCGTGTGTAGTCCTGCGTCAATCGCTTGATGGAGTCGCGCTCGTAGGAAGTTAGGCCGCGCATGGCCTGATCGTACAGCACATCTTGGTCGAATGGGTAGTACTGCGGATTAGTAAAGTTTTCGGAAAAGCCGAAAAATAGGGGCAAGCGTACGCCGATGCTTTTAGGGAAGAACATGCCGAATTCAAAGTTAGTAATCACGTCGTATTGGTATACATAATCCATCGATCGTTCGTTCATTCTCGACTCGAGGCCGCCGAAGTTTGGCGTTTGCATGTTTCCCGATAAACTTACATTCCCGAAGTCGGCCAATTTAGCGGCAATGCGGGCATTAGCAGCAAATCCGCTTGACTCGTTGAAGTTTGACAGGCGCAATTCGTTTACCCATACAATAACCGATTTCTCCAACCCGTCGTCGCTCGTCGAGCGTTGTTTCGAGGGGTTACGCACGCCAATCATCACAATGCGTACCTGCCCGAGGTTAGGATTGCCGGCAATGCGTACCCGGTTGCCGCCGTCTGTTTTTTCGTATACCGTAGTAATAGAACCCCCAAAGCGGCGGACATACTCGTTGCGCTCGAGCTTGGCATCGGTAAGGATATCGAGATTAATGTCGACCTTATTTTCGATACGCCACACAATTTCCCGCTGGTTGTCGGTGTAAAATCCCGGCGGCGTGAGCGCCAGCGGTACTTCGTATTCGTAGTAGTTATAGCGGTAGTCGCTGCCGATGCGGATAAATATCGACACGTCGTTATCGTGCACGGGCTTTCCGGGTATTTCTTCGGCGTGTACGTCCATTATTAGCCTACGGTATTTGCGAAAGTCGAAGGTTACGTTTTTGTAGGCCGCTCGGGCGTCGCCATCGGCCAGATCATTTATACGTAATTCCATGGCCTGTTCGTTCAGTTGTCGTACCTGATACTGTCCCGGGTCGATCTGGCGCGAAGCATCCGGTGGGAGGATGTAGTTGACCGGCGTGCGGTGTGAATTTTCTTCAATATTTACGGCCGAAATATCGAATCCGGCATTTGACATTTCGGGCTGCGCCAATATTTCCTGCCCGTCGATCATCGACTGGTCGTAGCGTCGCCATTCGCCGCGTACTAGTTGCAGTGTGGCAAAACGGAAAATGGTCGTGTCGGTAAACCCGCGCATAAACATTCGTATAAACCGGATGGATTTGAAGTCGGAAATGCCGCCGATGGCCATGCCTTCGCTAATTGGTATTTTTATCTGATAAAACTTCACGGTCTTCACGCCGTCAAATTCGTTTTTGGTTACTTCGCGGATGTCGGTAATATAGTTGCTTCCGATACGCATGTTGGCGGGTCTCAAATCCAGTTCGTACTGGTAATAGCTTTCCGTTTCATTCATTGTATAATCACGGTTCATATCCTCCATGTCGGGGTTAATCATGCCCATCGTATTTTCACCGCCGTCGGATGGCCGTGAGTTGCCGTCCGTGCCGTTGTAGTATTGGTAGCGTGCTAGGATGTCGGCCTGCGTATTGTCGTAGACGGGGTCTAAATAATAGCGGTAGTTGTCGCTCGACGGATCGTTTTCTATGCGGTTACGCGCTTCAGTATTGGAGATAATTGAACGCATTTGGTTGACGTAGCTGGCAAAGTGCGTAGCTTCGTAGGAGTCGTTTAAGCCGTCGTAACCGATGTCCTGATATTGGCGTTTATCGTAGTCGTTGTCGAAGGTGAGGGTAATTTGCGGGTCTTTTGGGACGCGCCCCCAGACGGTCGAGATAAAGCGTGTCGAGTCTTCGGGGCTGCTGAAGCCGTTTTCAAACGATTTGAGACCGTCTTTCAGCACATCTTCCGAGATACTGCCGAGGTTGAAATAGAGTTTTCCGCCCGTGGCGTTCGGTTTATAGACAAAAGGGTCCATCAGCCAAAATTCGATGTAATCGTAGTTGGCCGTTTCAAAGTCGGTGATGGGAAGGGGACGCTGGACGCCTGCCCAGCGTGTTTCGGGGGTTAATAATCGTCCATCGGCGCGTGTATTGACACTATAATTGTATGGGCCGCGTTCGTCGGGGTAGTAGGTCATGTTGAGTACCTGTAGATTGGTCGGCGAGCCGATAATTTCTTCACGGTCGGGGAATAGGTCGTTGATTTGGATTTCGCATACATACCAGTTTCGTTGGAAGCGGAACGGGTCGGCGCGCATGTATCCGGGCGTGTAGGAGGTGTTGCGTACAAAATCGGGATAGATGTAGAACCATGAGAGCAGCGCTCGGTTGAATCCGGAAGTCAGTCCTGTGAGGTCGCCGTCGGGGAACAGGGGGCTTTGTCCTTGCGGTGCGCTTGCTAGCGACCAGGCGGCATGACTGCGCAAGTCAAGCGTTGTCTGACTGCCTTCAAAGTCGTCGATAAAGGCGGCGCCGTTCGAGCCGATAGCTGATGCGTGGCCGGGTAGGAAGTGGGCAAATTCTGCATCGAATGTTAAACTGGAGTTGGCTTTGGTTTCTAAAAACGGCAGCGCATCGACCGCTTTGGTGAGCCATGGCACGTCGGTACGGAATGCTGTGTTCAATCCCCAGATGGTATTGGAGATGGGTTCGTCGCCCCAGTTTACTTTTTGCGTCAGCGGTCGCTCGCTTAAATGTAGCAAGGTGCCGCCGATGTAGAAGTTGTCGTTAAACGTGTATTTCAGGCGCGTACCGAGTAGGGTTTTGGTTTGCAGGTTAAATAACTCTCTGTTTTCTAACGAGACTTTCAGCGGCACGCCTGATTCCAAATAAGAACGGTTCAAAATACGCACTGTTCCGCCGATGTAATTTACTTCGTAGTCCACGCCTTCTATCAACTTTACCCCACCGGCGGTTACGACGACCGACCCTTGCGGTACGTTCATAGCGTCGAGCCGGATTTCGTCTCCGCCTTCCGACTGGTAGCTTCCAACCAATCGGAATTTATTTTTTTCCGCAAAACTTTGTGCCTTCGTCAGGGTTGAGTCGTATAGTTCTTTATAGACATATTTTTCGGATAGTACGGGGTCGCCGATTTTTTGTTCAAGGTAGCGTCCGAAGGGTTCACGCACGGGGAAAATAATACGTCCCAGTGAGGAGAGTACGGTGATGCCCTCTACGAAGTCGAACATACCGTCGGGCGAGGCGTCGTTCTGCATATTGAGGTTATCGAGGTTCAGCACGCGCAACAAAGGTTTTTCGGCAATGGCGCCTTCGGAGATATAGGGTAGGGCTGTGCCGGCTTCGGCATTTTCGTACATGATGTCGAGGATAAAATCGTCGCGGTTGATTCGATAGGCATCAATAGCGTATACGTTTTTCATCATCAACTCCCATGTCGGGAATCGTGGCGAAAAGCTTGTTCCTTTCAGTAGTTTTAACGTCAGCATGTCTGGCGACATAATACCGTCGGTCGATAGTTCGCCTACTTTATAGGTTACACCGAAGGCTTCGTATTCGTAGGCTACGGCTAAGATTTCATCAGCGTTGAGTGCGGCGTTGAGGGAGATATATCCTAACTGGGTATTGATAGTATAATCGGTCGACGAGAGTTTGCGGGCGTTTTCGACTTTTTCAAAGTCGCTGCCGCTACGTAATCCTATTGCCGTGAGGTAAGCCGTTACGTCTTGCGTTTGCCGGATGTTGTCTTTATTGATGAGGGTATAGAGGTTGTTGCTGTTCTTTGAGGAGGGTAGTCCGTTGCCGCTGCCGGAGAATAGCGAGGTATTGTATATCCGGTCGCGTTCGCCGTCATCGATGAATGCAACAAAGTTGCGGGTCTCTTCGAAGCGTCCGCTTTTATTTGTTACCCAGACTTCAACTCGCTTGATGTTGATTCCGGAGAGGACGAGGGGCAAGCGCCCAAGCCATCGGTCATAGTTTTCTTTAAAGTAATGCGACAGGAAAAAGTGCCTGTTGGCGTCGTACTGGTCAGCGTTGATTTCGAAGACGCTGGTTTGTCCGCCGCCGACCAGTTCGACGGTTTTTGATTGCGCTCGCTGTACCGACGCGACCGTCGACACATCTAATTTCCCGAAACGCAAATCGATTTTTCCTCCAAACAAACTCTGACTTCCCGTAATCAGGGAACCATCGAGGGGGAAGGCAATATTTCCTGCTTCGATTTTTTGAATAATATCGTCTTCGTTTCCGGCGTATTCGATTTTCAGGTTGGTCTCAAAATCGAAGGTTGCTTCGGTGTTATAATTGAAATTCAATTTCAGCCGTTCGCCGATGCTGCCGGTGATATTGAACTGCATTTGTGCCTGGAAGTCGAAATTGAAGGCCGTCCGGTAGCGTTCGGCAATAATCGGGTTGTCGGCATAATTCCATTTGCCGCCGAAGGTAAGGTTGACCGACATCTGGGGATTGATGACAATTTCGTTCGAGCCGAATATTTTGGCAAAAGCATCGTTATTTACGCCTATACGGAAGCTCGAGGGGATGAGGTTGTCTCCGGTGGCGCCGAGGCGTCCCTGCCCGTCGCTACGTTGTTGTGCCCAGCCTTCGCGTAGCGTTTGCGAAAATTGCTCGCGCCGGTATTCTTCGGAACTTAAGACTTTATAGGGGATGGTGCGCCGTGTATCATAGGTGTGATAGTAGAGGTAATTGTGTGTTACCGGATCGTAGATTACCACCGGCTTTTCCGGCTGTAACGATGACTGCGCCCATGTCGGAGCAAAGGCGAAGTATAGAAAACAGATTCCCAAAAAACGATGCAATCTCTTCCTCATTATAATCGCTTCAAGGCGGCCTTAATAAGTTGTTCGGCCGTGTACAGGGTATTTTCCCTGATGAGTGATCGGATGACTTTTTCGGCGGGCACTTTGGCGAATCCCAACATAATCAGGGCGGCCATCGCTTCTTCGTGGATGGCTTTCGGCAGGGGCGCTCCGGCGGTGGATGAGAGTAGTGTTTTCCCGATGCGGTCTTTCAAATCGACTACGATACGTTGGGCGGTCTTCATCCCGATGCCTTTAATACCTTGCAGTCTCTGCAGATCATCATGCTGGATAGCGTGACGCACTTCGGTCGACGAGAGGGACGAGAGTACCATCCGCGCCGTATTCGGGCCTACGCCCGAGACACTTACTAACAGCCGGAATACCTCGCGTTCTTCTTTGTCAAAAAAACCGTATAGTTGTTCGGCGTCTTCGCGTACAATATGATGCAACCACAATTGCACCTGCTGTGTTTGTCCGATGTGTCCGTATGTTTGCAGCGAAATATGCACCGCATACCCGATGCCGCCTGTATCGATGACCACATACGTTGGCGTTAGTTCCGCCACAAAACCTTTGATAAATTCATACATAAAGCGGCTTGTTCAAAAAGTATGAACGCAAAGGTAGTATTTTTTCTTTAGATGTTCAAGTATTTTTACGTGATACCTAAAGTGTGATACCTGCGTTCATTATCTGAACCATGATTTGTATGATTTCGCTCCTCCGCCGGCCTTCCTCGACGGGGAAGGCCGGCGGGAGATAAAGGGTTGTCCCTGCGGGTGCGCCCCTGTGCGTTTCACTACTTTAACTCCGAAATCTCCCTGAACGACTCTAACGTCTTATAACTTCTCTGCCTCTCCAAAAAATTACTATCTTTGTGTCCAACTTAAAAAAATGTATTCTGCTTCCGATATACGCGAGAGGATTGACAAGGCCATTGCTGCGCTGGTTTTACCCAAAGAACCGGACGGATTGTATGCGCCGGCGTCGTACATGATGACGATTGGGGGAAAGCGCCTGCGCCCGATGCTCTGCCTGCTGTCCGGCAATCTGTTTACCGATCGTATTGACAACGATATGCTGCTGCCGGCATTGGGCATTGAGATTTTTCATGCCTTTACGCTGGTGCACGACGACATCATGGACAATGCGCCTATCCGCCGGAATTACCCGACCGTCCATTGCAAGTGGAATACGAATACGGCCATCCTTTCGGGCGACGTAATGTGTATTGCCGCCTACCAGCACTTATGTCGGGCGAACCCGACCTGCCAGAGTGAAATCCTGCAACTGTTCAACCGGACGGCGGCGCAAGTATGCGAGGGGCAACAATTAGACATGGATTACGAAAGCCGTCTCCTCATTACCGAAGAAGAATACCTACACATGGTTGAACTGAAAACGGCTGTACTGCTGGCGGCGTCGGCAAAAATCGGCGCGATTGCCGGCGGAGCGGGCGCGCAGGACGCCGCCCGGATGTACGCCTTCGGACGCTGGTTGGGACTGGCTTTTCAAATTCAGGACGACTTGCTCGATGTATTTGGAGAGGCCAATGTGTTTGGAAAAAATATCGGGAACGACATTGTGTGCGGCAAAAAAACCTTCCTGCTGATGCTCGCCCTGCAACAGGCCGCCGGCAATGATAAAACGACCCTGTTTACGCTGCTAACCGCAAAAGACATCGCCCCCCAACAGAAAATAGACGAAATGCTGGCCATTTACCATCGGCTACAAATACGCTCGCAGGCCGAAGTGCGTATTGCCGGCTATTTCAGCAAAGCCATGGCGCAACTCGACGAACTGTCCGTCGCACCCGAACGCCGGCAGCATCTCCGGCAATTTACAGAAGATTACATGGAACGTGAAAAATAAATACTATGACATTCAGCAAACACAGCAACGACATTTTTTCCGCCTGCACCCGCTACTATCACACGATGGATAACGTAGACGCCGCGCCGGTTAACCCCTACGAATACCAAAGCATCGAATACTACCTGTTCCTGAAAAACTGGATTGACGCCGTGCAGTGGCATCTCGAAGACATCATCCGCAACCCGCACATTGATCCGGTAGAGGCACTGGTATTGAAACGCCGCATCGACCGTTCGAATCAGGAACGAACCGATTTGGTCGAGCTTATTGACAGTTATTTTCTCGATAAATACCGTACGGTAACACCGTTGCCCTCGGCGAGCATCAACACCGAAAGTCCGGCATGGGCGATTGACCGCCTGTCGATTCTAACACTCAAAATCTATCACATGCAGCAGGAAACGGAACGGCAAGATGCCGACGATGCCCATCGTACGCACTGCACGCAAAAATTACAGGTACTGCTCACTCAACAAGACGACCTTTCGACGGCTATCGACCAGCTGCTCGCCGACATCGAAGCCGGACGCAAATACATGAAAGTCTATAAACAAATGAAAATGTACAACGACCCCGCCCTAAATCCGGTTCTGTACGGAAAAATGGTTAATGGTCAGGCTACCATCTTAGATTCAACAACAAATCAAGGCTAATGACATACTCATACGACCAGGGAGCGGTCAGCCCAAACCGGTAATACGAAGGCCGGTATACAACTCCAAACATAAAATACCGGGTGCCTCGACCAACATCCCTATGGGTATGCCATAGGGGATAAAATTCCCGTAGAAAGTGTTCGACAGCCGGGCATTCACCTGCAACGTCGTATCGACATGTTCGCTGGCAATGGTTACTGTAAG
>JAITKF010000117.1 GCA_031278545.1 Prevotellaceae bacterium | reverse complement strand
AACATTCTTTTTGTTGATGCTGCTTGCAGCAAGCACGCTCAACGCACAACACAAATTGACCATTGTCGCAGATGGCATGGAACAAACTACCGGAACGCTATACGTAGCGGTGTATGATGCGGAAAATTACATGAAAAAACCGGTGTATCGCGCCCTGGCAAAAGTGGACAGGGAAGAAACCAGCATGGAGTTGGACAACATTGCACCGGGCGAGTATGCGGTTTCCATTTTCCACGATGAGAACGACAACGGCAAATTGGACGCCGGCACATACGGTATCCCGGTAGAAAAAACAGGCAGCAGCAACAATGCCAAAGGAACTTATGGTCCGCCAACATTTGAGGATTGCAAATTCACTGTGGACGAAGACACGGTGATTTATATCACGCTCACGTCATACGAAATGCCGCGGTAATATATAAATTTTCACTACATACAGGGTGTACGGGGCTATTGCACCACCTCCACATCCCTGTCTGTGTTCAGGGCAAGTTGGAAGGTGTTGTTATAGCGCGTCAGCACGCCTTTGAGGTTGACTTTCGCGCCGGCGGCAAATGGAACGGGGGTGTCGGCAAACTTGGCATAGCCGCTTGTCCTGACGGCTATCTCGCCACCGTTTATGGTAAAGGTGTGAATGCCGTATATGGCGTCATCCTCCGACGTATTAAGGTCATTTTTCACCGCCCAGGTGGTTATCGGATAAGTGTCGGGGTGGGCATTCGAATATTGCGTTTCGCCTTTCACGTAAACGGCGTCCTTTATGATAACCCATGTGCCCATCCTGTCTTCGGTTATGCCGGCGGTACTTGAAATTTCCGCCGGCGCTACCGGCGCTTTCAGGTCACCCCTGAAAATACTGCTGTTGATGACCAGCGGTGCATCCATGTACCCGTTTTTGTAGTCGGGGTCGGTGGAAGGGGAGCCGATGCTGACCATTTGCCCATAATCGCCGTAAAAGGATTAGGGTATAAATTGCAAGTAATATAATCGCTCCATGATATGGTAAAAATGGCAACCTTTTTTAATTTCCGTAAAAAAAATTGTACTTTTGTTATCCTTCAACAGAAACATTTTTAAATAATATGAAAAAATACACTTTCTTTCTTATGGCAGCAACGGTCGCATTGAGCGCATGTACCGAACAACCGTCCGGCAATATGGCCGGACGTAACGAATTAACAATCGCCGACGGCATCCTGACCGCCGATATCCTCAATAGCTTCGGCCGTTTGAGCGACCCACAGATATCGCCCGACGGACAGACGGCGCTGTATGGCGTCTCGTACCCGACTATTTCGGAAAATAAAAGTATCCGTGAATTATTTACGGTCGGCACGGACGGCAATAACCGGCGCCAGATTACACATTCGCCCCAAAGCAAAAGCAATGCCCGGTGGATAGCCGGCGGCACGAAGATCGCCTGTCTGATCGACGGGCAACTGTGGGTGATGAATGCCGATGGCAGCCAACAACAACAAATCAGCCATTACGAGGGCGGTATCGCGGAGTTTGCCTTTTCGCCCGACGAAACGCGAATCCTGTTTATCGCATCCGTCAATTCGGACGATATCCGGCATCCGTCCGATTTTTACAAAGATTTACCTAAAGCCAATGCGCGGGTCATGACCGACCTGATGTACCGTCACTGGGACGAATGGGTAGAGAATATTCCGCACCCGTTTATAGCCACGTTCGACGGCACGGAGCTATTCGACATTTTTGATGTACTCGACGGCGAGCCGTTTGAATGTCCGACGCGTCCATTTGGAGGCATCGAGCAACTGGCGTGGAGTCCCGACGGGAAAACCATCGCTTACGCCTGCCGCAAAAAAACCGGTCGCGACTATGCCTTCTCGACCAATACCGATATTTACCTGTTCGACGTAACGACACGCACCACGACGAACATGACGCCCGATATGGACGGCTACGATACCGACCCGCAGTTCTCTCCCGACGGCCAATACCTTGCATGGAACAGCATGGAGCGCGAAGGCTATGAAGCCGACAGGGTACGTCTGTTTATCCGGCATCTCGCCACCGGCAAAAAGACTTGCCTAAGCGACGCATTCGACAATAATACCGGCGCTTTCACATGGGCGTCCGACAGTCGGTCAATCTATTTTCAGGCAAGCGTAGCGGGTGCCTCGCGCATCTATGCCCTAACCGTAACCGACAAAACCCTCCGCACCGTAGCCGAAGGTCCATATAACTACGGAACGCCGCAGGTGGCCGGTAACAAAATCATCGCCTTGCGTCAAAGCATTTCGCAACCCGACGAACTCTATGCCATTGACGACGCCACAGGCGATGTCGTCGAACTGTCGCACGAAAACAAACACCTGTTAGACCAACTGACGATGGGACGCGTAGAAGAACGTTCGATTAAAACCACCGACGGGAAAGATATGTTCACGTTTGTGATTTACCCGCCCCGCTTCGACCCCGTGAAGAAATATCCGGCTTTGCTATTCTGCGAAGGCGGCCCGCAAAGCCCGTTAGACCAATTCTGGTCGTACCGGTGGAATTTCCAACTGATGGCGGCTAACGACTATATTATCGTAGCGCCCGCCCGCCGCGGCGTAACCGGCTTCGGGCAGGCCTGGTGCGAGCAAATCAGCGGCGACTACAGCGGACAAAATATGCAGGACTACCTAGCCGCCGTCGACGCTCTGAAAGCAGAACCTTATGTCGACGAAAACCGACTGGGCGCCGTCGGCGCAAGCTACGGCGGCTATTCGATTTACTACCTGGCCGGCCATCACAACCGGCGTTTCAAAGCCTTCATCGCTCATTCGGGTATTTTCAACCTCGAGCAAATGGCGCTAACCACCGAAGAACAATGGTTCATCCGTTGGGATAACGGCGGATACTACTGGGAAAAAAACAACGCAACGGCACAACGCTCCTACGCCCAGTCGCCACACCGATTCGTCGATAAATGGGATACACCCATTATGGTCATGCACGGCGAACGCGATTTCCGCGTACCCTTCGAGCAGGGCATGGCCGCCTTCAACGCCGCCCGCATCCGCAACGTACCCGCCGAAATGGTCTTATTTCCAGAAGAAAACCATTGGATACTAAAACCGCAAAACAACATCTTCTGGCATCGTACCTTCTACGCATGGTTAGATAAATGGTTGAAGTAATTGTCGAACTATTTCTGTTAAACAACCAATGAAGATATCCAATCTTTTTCAAACGCATCCGCAAACATTCTCGTTTGAATTTTTCCCGCCGAAAGACGAAATTTCGGCAGTCGACTTTGGCATCAATGTAGGACAACTGATAAAACTCAACCCCTCGTTTGTATCGGTAACCTATGGGGCCGGTGGCTCTTCGCAGGAACGAACATTTGCGCTGGTCGACTACCTCCAAAACAAAATCGGCCTGCAAACTATGGCGCACTACACCTGCGTAAATGCGTCGAAAGAAAAAATACAAGCCGACATGCAGACCATTCGCGCGATGGGCATCGAAAACCTGATGGCCCTGCGCGGTGACCCGCCGAAAGGCCTCGCAACTTTCGACCCGCACCCCGACGGATTTACCTACGCCAACGAACTAGTCGCCTTCATCCGCGCCGCCGGCTTTGACTTCTGTTTCGCCGCCGCCGCCTACCCCGAAACACATCCCGAAGCCCCATCGCGCGAAGACGACATCCGAAACCTCAAAAAGAAAATCGACGCAGGCGCCTCCTTCCTGCTTACTCAGTTATTTTACGACAACACCTCCTACTTCCACTTTGTCGCGAAATGCCGTACGGCGGGGATAGCCTGCCGCATCATCCCAGGCATCCTGCCCATTACCACCCGCTCGCAGTGGGAACGTTTTGCCGCTACGGGTAACGCCCCGGCAGCGCTGGGAGAACAACTAAAATCCTGTGCCGGCAACCCCAGGAAAATCTACCAGACCGGCATGGACTTTGCCATCGCGCAATGCCGCGAACTATTATCAAAAGGGGCGCCGGGACTGCATTTCTTTACCCTGAATAAATCGCGCGCAACGATAGAAATCTTTGAAGAAGTGTCACGTCCTAAAAAAAGTTGACAGATTAATCAAAGTTAACAGATTAATCTTAATTTTATTTATTTATTTTTTCATTTGTCGTTGATTTCATTTCTGCTCCCCGATGCACTTCTTCCGGCGTCTTAAACCCTAAAGACCAGTGCGGCCGACGCGTATTGTACAACTCTATCGCCTCTTTACATGCCTATTGCGCCTGTCCATAGTCCGCAAACGTGGCGTCCAGCGAGTATTCGTCCTTCAATATCCCGTTCATCCGCTCGGCTAACGCATTCTCATAACAATGGTTCTCCTCCGTCATACTGATTCTAATACCACGCCCCCGTAATAGCTCCGCTTGCGGGGAACTAATAACCCCTCCGCCCGAAGTAACCCGAAAAACTTGTCCTGACCCAGTCGTGGACAAACACCATGAATCTGCTCCGCGTACATGTGATGCAGCTTCCGACCCCCTAGCCGCGGCTGAAGACGACGCTCCTGAACAACCATATCTACAATTAATTGCTCGCCCATGCGCTGTTTAACCTCCTTGCGCTGTCCTTTGTAATAGCCATTCATGCTGATATTAAAATACTTACATAACGCACTCATACAGCGCCTCCTTTCTTCATTACAGTGCCTAATGGTGGCAACCCGATGTTTTTTTAATGTCTCCTGGTTTATACCTGCAACCTATAGTAAGACCTCTAGTGCGTCATACGCCAACTTCTTATACGCCAACGCTATCTTCAAGCGGCGGACTTCTTTGCGTAATGCCGTTAATTCATCTGTTTCTTTTTTCATCTTTACATATATTACTTCGTTTAACACCTACGAATCTCCATAACGAATAACACATTGCTTGACAGTACCCTCGCATTTGATACCATACTTCCGGCTAATCGCCGATAAACTTAAACCACCCTGTTGAAACTCCTCTACTACCTTTTGCTTAAAGCAAACACTATACCGATAATATTTCTTTGTACTTTTTGTCATCTTTTGTCCTCTTTTTGATGTCAACCTATGCCGGTACATGACACATGACACATGACATCCTTCATACATCACACATTATAATTCATAAATAATTCGTATCTTCGCAGTCCATTTTTATTACGACAAATATGAATTACAAAGTAGTAGACATTCACTTAGCCGATTTTGGCCGGAGGGAAATTGAAATTGCCGAAAAAGAAATGCCAGGATTGATGGCTATCCGGCAAAAACACGCCGCCCGGCAACCATTGAAAGGCGCACGTATAATGGGTTCGTTGCACATGACGGTGCAGACGGCCGTGCTGATAGAAACACTAAAGGCCTTGGGCGCTGACGTGCGTTGGGCGTCGTGTAATATTTTCTCGACGCAGGATCATGCGGCGGCGGCGATAGCGGCGACCGGCATTCCGGTGTTCGCATGGAAAGGTGAAACGCTGGAAGAGTACTGGTGGTGCACCAACCGTGCCTTAACCTTCGACGGCGGCAAAGGCCCTACGCTGATTGTGGACGACGGGGGCGACGCCACCCTATTAGTCCATTGGGGCGTGCGCGCCGAAAAAGACCCCGCGTTTGTCGACCGCACGCCAGCAAATAAAGAAGAAGGCATTATCCTGAACGTTCTGAAAGAATCGTTGGCGACCGACTTTGGCAAATGGACGCGTATGGCGGCCGAAATCCGCGGGGTGAGCGAAGAGACTACGACCGGCGTACATCGTCTGTACCAGATGAAAGATCGCGGCGAACTGCTGTTTCCAGCCATTAACGTCAATGATTCAGTAACCAAATCGAAATTCGATAACCTTTACGGCTGTCGCGAGTCGTTAGCCGACGGTATCAAACGCGCTACGGATGTGATGATTGCCGGCAAGGTAGCCGTTGTCTGCGGCTATGGCGATGTGGGTAAAGGCTGTGCACGGAGTATGCGCGCTTACGGCGCCCGCGTCATCGTTACCGAAATTGACCCCATTTGCGCCTTACAGGCCGCTATGGAAGGCTTTGAAGTCAAAACGGTAGAGGATGCGCTGCCCGAAGGCAATTTATTTGTTACCACCACCGGCAACCGCGATATTATTACCGTCGAGCACATGGCTGTGATGAAAGACCAAGCGATTGTTTGCAATATCGGCCATTTCGATGATGAAATACAAGTGGCCGCCCTCGACGCCTGCGCCGGTATCCGCAGGGTAACCATCAAACCGCAGGTTGATAAATATGTGTTCCCCGACGGGCACGCTATCTTTTTATTAGCCGAGGGAAGGTTGGTCAATCTCGGCTGCGCAACCGGTCATCCCTCGTTTGTGATGAGCAATTCGTTCAGCAACCAAACGCTGGCGCAAATCGAATTGTGGAGCCACCACTACCCTGTTGACGTATACCGGTTACCCAAAAAATTAGACGAAGAAGTAGCGCGCCTGCACCTCGACCAGTTAGGCGTCAAACTTACCCGGCTTACCGCCCAACAAGCCGACTATATCGGCGTGCCGGTAGAAGGCCCGTACAAACCGGAGCATTACCGATATTAATTGTAGAGTTAGAGGAACTAGAAGAATAAGGGCGGACGCATTGGTCTGCCCTTTATTTGTTTTTCTTTTGCCGTATGAGCGCCGCCGCGGGGGGCGTTTAAAAAAGGTGTTTGTCGAACAGCGAATAACTGAGCGTTACTGCGCCGCGCATGGGAAGCATGTGGTATTCGAAGTAGTGATACTCCGGTTTAAAAATATCTTTGAAGCCCGCCATAAACCGCAAGCCGAGATGTAGCCGACGAATGATTTGCAACTCATAGCCGGCAATGACGCCGGCATCCCAGTTGTCTAAACTAGAGGTGAACGACAGGATGCGAGGATGCTCGGGATTCACCGGCGACGCCACATAGTCGGGGTCATGGCCGATATAGCCTTTTTGGGCGACGGTCTCAAACTCACGGGAGAGCACAAAGGCGTAGTATCCACCCAGAATAACAGTATGCGGGCTATGCCCGAAACGGTATTTGGTATAGAGCGGCACTTCAATCATCGTAAACGACATGTTCATTTGGGCAGTGCCGGAAAAGTACTGGATGAGGTCGTCGCTACCTGTGAATTTTTGGTTTTCGACCCGTGCGTCGGCTTTCATGCCAACGGTTTTATAATTCAGTTCCACGCCCAGCGAAAAAGCCTGGTACAATGGGAAGGAGCATTTTGCTCCCAGTGAACCGTTCAACTGTGGATACGCATTCGTCATGCTTGGGATATTCTTTAGCGGATAGGGCACAGCGCCGCCAATATTGACGCCCACCTGCACGCCAAACGACAGCATGTGGTTACCCCACCATACCGTCGTATCGCGCTTCTGCGCTTCGGCCGATAAGCTGGCTAAGAGAAATAACAGCCCGCACGCCGGACGAAGAAAGCGTTGGGAGATGAATCGTATTCTAAATTTTCTATTCATAATCTTCTTGATGTATGATGTATGACATGATGTGTGAGTTAGGCTTAGGGCAGCGTTATGAGTCGTTCGAGGAGGGCTTTGCTGATGATACGATAATGCGGTTTATAGCGCTGTTCGTAAGCTTTGCTGTGGTGTACGGCATAGTGGCCGGACTGTAAAAGGGACTGCAGTGCGGCCTTGTCGGCGGCGTAGTCGGGGATAGAAAGGGGCATGGTGTCCAGGATACGTATAATTTCATTCCATGTATCAATCCATGCCTCCGGTGGCGGTGTTACGGTGTAGTTGGCGCTTTCGATAAAGGCGTTTAAGAACGTCCGGTAGTCCATCCGGTTTTCCTTCAATACGCAAAGGTCGACGCGGTAGAAACGGCCTTCCCCTCCGGTGGATTCTGTCCATTGGCCTGTGCATTTGCCGCATGAGGCCAGTTCCTGCTGCAAATAGCGGTCGACCGAGGCCGTGTCTTTAATTAGATGTCCGGGACCGAAATAATCCTGAAAGAAGTTTTTGTAAATATCCGTTAAGCGCGATTCGGGGTAGCGTTGCAGCTGACGGCTGACGGCGCCGACGATGCCGGCGGTATCCAGTTGCGGGGCGAAGAAATAGCCGTTGCCGTGCCGGAACACCTTACCGATACCCGGCCAGGCAATGTGCATACCGGCTATCGGGATACCCTGTTCCGCGACATAGTCCAACGTCGCCTGCCGCGCCCGCACCGCCTGTTCGGGGTTCGCGTCGTAAACGACCGCCACCTCCGGGTGGGGCATTTGCACGGCCATGGCATGGGTCAGGTCGCCCCAAATGAGTAGTCGTTCTCCGTCCGATTCCAGCAGGTACATCGTATGGCCGGGCGTGTGGCCGTACGCGGCAAGGCCATATATACCCGGTAGCAGGGGCGTGGCGGACTTCCCTGTTTCCTGCGTATGAAAAAGAATTACCCGATGTGCATAGGAGGTGATGACGCGCCGCGCGTTCCAGAATGCGCTATGCCGGTCGGCTGGCTGGCGATTCATTTCCTCGTCGCTCGTCCAATAGTCGTGCTCGTCTTTCGAGAGGTAGACCGTTGCGCGGGGAAAAGCAATTCGTTCCTCCTCCTTCTGCATCATGCCGAGGATATGGTCGCCGTGCATGTGCGTGAGCAGTACTACATCGACGTCTTCGGGGCGCACGCCACATTGCCGGAGATTGTCTTCCAAGCGTAGCCCAAAGCCGGCATCTACGACTATTGTTTTATCCGGCAGCCGGATTAAAAAAGCATTAACAGCGTTGGGTATAACGCTGTCGGGCGCATACCGCGCCAGCATTTCCGGCGTGGCGCCTATCAGAATGGATATGTCCGCGCCCGCCTGCCCTTCCGACAGCAGACTGACCTCCGCCTCCCCTATTCGACAGGTAAAAACTGATGGTTTATCTTGCGCCGTCGCCACCGTTGCCGCACTTGTGATGGATATTATCAGTAAAAAGATTTTTTTCATGTTCTATACCTTTTAGTTCTTCCAGAAGGACAAAGGTAGTTATTTTTAATTAGGAATTGCCCTGCGGGGGGGCGTGTGGTCAAGGGTGGAGGTATGAAGTATGAGGTATGACCGTTTATCCTGTTTTTAGGAGTCAACCTATATCAGGGCATGACATACGACATCATACATCACTCGTAATTCTTCACAAACGCTCCATCGTTTCGTACGACGTGCAATTTAATATTACGTTCTGCCGCCGCTGCCTGCCACTGCCGGATGCGGTACAGCGGGACGGAGGCATCAAGCACAATCTGCCCGGGTAGATAACGCCGCAGGGCAATGTCGGGCGTCATACGCGCCGCACCGGATACGATAAGATAGTCGACGGCAATGGCCGGCAGACGACGGTCGATGGCCTCGTTTTCGAGCAGTTTGTATATTTCATGTTCAAAGATAATAAAACCTTTATAACAACGGATGTCGTCGACGGTCGTGTCGCGCTGGACGACGCCTGTTTCAAAACGTTGTTCGTGTGCGGCCAGTCCGTGCTTGATAAGGAAATTGCCGACGTTGAACGAGAAATCGGTGTGTAGATGTTCGGCATCGCGCAGGGAGACGCAACGGGTTCCGGTAATAAAGCTACTGTACGAAGCGTTTTTCACTTTATAGACCAGCGCCATTTTCTGCTGCTTGCGTTCTACTTGTCGTTCCGAACGGAGGCCGGTAATACATATCGCCGCACACGCCGCCATCCACAGCCACCGTCGGCGCCGGCGCCGAGACGCAAGGCGTATAGCTACCAGCAGGATAACCGCTATCATTAACCACATCTGAAGCCGGTTGATGTAGATGTCGTTTGTTACCGAATACGGCAGCGATTCTACCAGCTTAACAATGCTGTTGAGCAGCCATAGCATGCCCTTCAACGCATAGCCGACGAACGTCGATAGCGCCGGGATTTGGTGCACGAACAGATAGGCCACGCCGCCATATATAATAAAGCCAACGAGTGACAGGATACAAATATTAGTCAGCAGAAAATAATTAGGGAACAGATGGAAGTTAAGCAGTGAAACCGGCACCGTTCCCAGTTGGGCGGCAAACGACACGGTTGCTATGTTCCATATTCCGCGCAGGAACTTATTTTTTATATACAGCATCCGGTGCAGGTAGGGCTGGAAATATACGATACTTAATACCGCGCCATACGAGAGTTGGAAGCCGGCCTCGAAGATGACAAGCGGGTTGAGGCAGGTCATAAAAAACGCCGCTGCCGCCAGTGAATTGTAGACGCTTATTCTCCGCTGCATATTCTGTCCGATTAAAACAAATGAAAACATTACGGTAGCGCGCGTAACCGACGGCGAGAAGCCGATGATGGCCGCGTACATCCACAGCGCCGCCAGTACCAGTATGTTCTTTAACCGACGACCGTGCTGGCGCCGGTTTAGAAAAGAGGTCATAAAATTAAGCAGTACCATGATAATTCCGACATGCAGTCCCGACACGGCCAGTACGTGCATCGCACCGGCGGCAGCGTAGGCATTGCGGAGGTCGTCGTCGAGCCATTGCTTGTTGCCCAGTGTGAGCGCTGCCAGCACGGCGTATTCCCTATCGCCGAGCGGGCTGTCGGAAAAGGTTTGCAACCCCCACGACTGCCAGTGCAGCGGCGTATATTGTATGTTTTTCCAAAACGACAGGCGGTTGTCGAGATGGTAATGCCCCGGCTGGACGAAGGCGGATGTAAAGATTTTCCGGCGGGCGAGGTATTTTTGGTAATTAAATTCGTCGGGGTTACCCGGCAGGGGGATACGCGACAGGGTAGTGTGGGCGTAGAGTTTGGCGCCGGCTACCGGCGTCGGCTGCGATTTGTCGGAGGAGAGGTAGAAGATCATTTTCTCGTGGACGGTGGCCGTATCGTCCTCTGCGGCGTACTGTTCGACGATGGCTTCTACTTTAGTGTAGCGGTCGGTGAGTATCGGGTTGTCGCATACTTCGGCTTGCAGCCAGATGGCACGGTCGAGCGGCAGAGTGGTTTGTGTCGGCTGCTGCTGCACCAGCGCGACGCCGGCGAAGAACAGGCATGGCAAGGCGGTATATCCGTATAACGATTCCCGACGAGGTGGACGAGAAAGGAGTTTCCAAGCCCGCGCGAGGTAGACCAGCGCTAGCCCCACGACGACGGGCAACGCCGGAAAAGCAAACTCCCACATCCATGTCGCCCATGCGATGCCGGCGAACAACACCGGCGTCAAGCGTACAAATGGTATTTGTTCTGGTTGCTCGACGAGTTTCATGCTACATAAGCGCTTTCAACTGATTAAAGATTTGTTCGGGGGCGAGCATCCGGTTGCCATCGGCACAAGGGATGACTTTAAATGTGGGGTCGAGCGCTTCCTGTTCCAAATAAATTTGGCGAACTTTCTGCTGGAGTTCTAGGTTGGTTTCGTGAATATCTTTTTTACCTTGCAGATAGTCGCGGTCGCTGCCTGCACGTTCTTCGCGCAGTTTTTCTGCAATGTGCGTCAGCGGCACGTCGAGAAAGACGGACAGGTGGGGTTTCGGGATGTCGAAATGACGGTATTCCATATCGAGGATAAACTGCCGCAGGGCTTGCCGGTGGCCGGCGTCGTCGAGTTTGGCGCATTGGTAGGCAATATTGGAGTAGACGTAGCGGTCGACCATCACACAATGACCCTCCGCTATCCACGTACAGATGGTCGCAGCGGCGGCATGGCGGTCGGCGGCAAACAGCAGGGCGACTAAATAGGGCGGAACGGCATTGATGTCGCCGAAATCGCCGCGCAGGAATTTTGCAATCAGTTCGCCGTATACCGGCGTGTCGAAACGGGGAAAATGCAGTTGTTTGGTACGTACTTTCCATGCGTTGGCCAGGTAGTCGCTCAACATGGCTGCCTGCGTCGATTTCCCTGCCCCGTCCAATCCTTCCAATACGAATAACATATAGATTTGTTTTAAATTTAGGGTGATAAAGGTAGGAAGTTTTTTTGAGGTGGTCAAATTGCCGCGGCGGTACGCTCCCACAAGAGAGTGTGTCAAAAGTCGTTTATTCGTCCTTGAGAATTGAATATTTGAAATCAATCTCAGATAGGTGTCCGAACAAAATAATGTTAAAAATAGTTTTGATACTCCCCCTTAATAAAGTCCCGTCCCTGCGGAACTTGCCTGCGGCGGGAGCGCAACCTCATCCCTCATCCTTCTTAACTCTTAACTCTTAATGTCACGTCCTGACATACCACTGACCAGTGATGAGAATTTCAGTCGTCCGCTATATGAAATCTTGGAGGAAGACTTCAAAATTGTCGTCAAAACCTCAAAGGAAGAAATATGCGCAGGCCTGGCGG
>JAITKF010000093.1 GCA_031278545.1 Prevotellaceae bacterium | reverse complement strand
TGGCGTGGCCGCTCTATAAATCGCACATGGGCTCGTCGGGGCGTACCGACTACTGGCAATTCGACCCGCGTATACCGGAACAATACGCCCCGGTGCGTGCGGATTTCAGCGGCTACGATCGCGGGCACCTCTGCCCCTCTGCCGACCGGACGCAATCAACAGCCATGAACCGGCAAACATTTATGTATTCCAACATGTCGCCGCAGGTAAGCGCATTCAATCAGGGAATATGGGGCATGTTGGAAACCAAAGTGCGCGGCTGGGTTAATGGATTGGATACGCTCTATATATGCGCCGGAGGAACAATCCGGCACGACGGCGAAGTGATCGAGTATACCACGCCAAGCCAAATGCCCGTGCCGATGTATTACTTTAAAGTCATCTTACGCAAAAAGGCGGCGACAGGAACTTACGACGCGATAGGATTCTGGTTCGAGCACCGCCAAGATATGGAAAACCTTTCGTCGGCCCACGTCAAAACCGTTGACCAAATCGAAGCGCTTACGGGATTCGACTTCTTCTACTATTTGCAAGAGGATGTACAAACGCAAGTCGAAGCGGAATTTAATCCATCGGTATGGGGACTATAAGAATTAGAAATTAGAAATTAAACATTGAATATGAAAAGATATTATTACTTATTATTCGTTGGATTGCTGGTTGGCGGCCTTTGTACGACCGGTCGTGCGCAGCCGGCAAAATATGTGGTGGCGTTCTATAATGTCGAAAATCTTTTCGACACGTTGAAATCGCCGGGCGTAATCGACGAGGAGTTTACTCCCGAAGGACCTAAAAATTGGGACGGGAAAAAATATTGGAAAAAATTACGTAATCTGGAAGAAGTTTTTTATGGTATCGCTTCGACCGTTAAAACATATCCGACGATTATCGGGCTATCGGAAATAGAAAACCGCAATGTACTGGAGGACATCGTAGCGTTGAAACGACTACAAAAAGCCAACTACCAGATTGCGCATTACGATTCACCCGATGCCCGCGGCGTCGACGTAGCGTTGCTTTACCGTCCCGACCAGTTTAAGTACGAAGGGAGCGCCTCGCTGAAGACGGTCGTTCCATCGCGTCCCGATTTCAGGACGCGCGACATCCTGATGGTCTGGGGCACGATCGAGGACGAGCGGTTTTGCTTTTTCGTATGCCACTGGCCTTCGCGACGCGGAGGCAGCCAGTCGTCGGAGTACCTGCGGACAGGGGCGGCGCAAAGCGTCAGGAATGCAGCCGATTCGATGATGCAGGTATACCCGGGCATCAAAATCGCCATCATGGGCGACCTGAACGACGACCCGAACGACAAAAGCGTCTACGAAGTATTAGGCGCACGGGGCGATATCCGGCAGGTAGCGCCAGCCGGCTATTTCAACCCGTTTTACGCCATGTTTAAGAAAGGGTTCGGCTCGCTGGCCTATAACGACGCATGGAATTTATTCGACAATATCATTGTCAATGGCGCGCTGGCAAACGCCGCCAAAGGATCGCTATCCTTACTGAAATCCGGCGGCAACAATTACGGTACGATATTCAACCGCCCGTTCCTGTTGCAGAAAAGCGGACAATATAAAAACTACCCGCTACGGACATACGTAGGGAATGACTTTCAAGGGGGCTACAGCGACCATTTCCCCATATTTATTTTTATTGGAAAATAATATATACTACTATGAAATTAAAAGCATCATTATTATTTATTCTGCTGCTTGCAGCAACAGTCGCGTCGGCGCAAGAGTCGGGCGACCTCAAAGGAAAAGTGGTTGTACGAGCTACACGGCAACCTATTGACGGCGCAAAAATCAGTCTGAATACACCCGAGCCGGTAACTGCCTATACCACTGACGGCGTTTTTGAACTGAAGGATGTCCCGCCGGGAACGTGGGAAATGACGGTCGAATTACCGGACTATACCACCGTAAAATTAAGCGCCAAAGTAACCGGCGGCACAGTAACGGAACTCAACACCGTCTCGCTGTCGCCCGAATTTTCGGCAAACGCGGATCTCGACAACGCAGATTTCGATACAGACTTCGGCGATATTGAGCAGGATTTGCCAATTACCCTGTCGGCCTCCGGCGACGTCTTTGAAAACATAGCCTCCTTCAAGTTCGGGGCGTTCCGTTTCCGCAATCGCGGGTACGACAACAGTACCTCGCAAGTACTCCTGAACGGCATCACAATGAACGACGCCCAGAGCGGATACTCGCCCTGGTCGCTGTGGGGTGGACTCAACGACGCCACCCGCAATCAAGAATCGACCACGGGATTCCATATCTCGGATTTGAACATCGGTACCATCAACGGCGTGACAAACATTAACGCAACCGCATCGCAAATACGAAAAGGATTTCGCGCAAGCGCCGTCAACGCCAGCGGGCAATACCTCTTTCGCGGGATGCTCACCTACGCTTCAGGCATAAACAATAACGGCTGGTCGTATGCCTTCTCCTTCTCGACCCGGCAAGGCGGCAACTTTTGGGTCAATGGCGTCGACTATAACGCATGGGCTTACTTCGTTTCCATCGAAAAGCAACTCAACGCCCACAGCAGCCTCGCCCTCACCCTACTCGGCGCACCAACCATCCGGAGCATACAAGCCGCATCGACACAAGAAGTCTACGACATGGTCAACAGCCACTACTATAACCCCAACTGGGGCTACCAAAACGGCGAAGTACGCAATGCCCGTGTACGCAACAACCACGAACCGGTCGTCATGCTCAATTATGTCAACCAACTTCACTCACAACACAAACTCTTAATCGGCATCGCCTACCGATTTGGCACAAACGGCTACTCGACATTAGACTGGTACGATACACAAGACCCGCGACCGGACTATTACCGCTACCTGCCAAGCTACTTCAGCAAAAACCCCAACCCGGCAAACAACGACCCCGTAAAAGCAGCATGGTTAGCCGAAGGATGGGCATCCGACTGGAATATCCGGCAAATCAACTGGGACGCCCTCTACGACGTCAACCGGCACAGCTACTTCGGCGACGAAAACACCGTGCCCGGCACCACATCGACAACCCTCCGCTCGAAATATGTCGTCGGAGAATACCACACCGACCAACAAGATGTCAACGCCACCGCACAATGGATCGCAACACTCAGCCACCGGCTTAAACTAACCGCCGGAGTAGAATACCGCTGGAACCGGACAGAATACTTCAAACAAATGAAAGACCTGCTGGGCGGCGAATACTGGTTAGACATCGACCAATTTGCCGAACGCGACTTCGGCGAAGGCGACATCGTACAAAGCGACCTGAACAACCCCAACCGGATCATACGCGAAGGCGATAAATACAACTACGATTACTACTCCTACTTCTCCTCCGAACGACTGTGGGCTACCCTCCAATACCACTACGCCTCTTGGGAAATGTACGCCGCCGTCGAACGCGGACACACCACATTCCACCGCGACGGGCTCTTCCGAAAAGGACTATTCCCCAATAACTCTTACGGACAATCCGCCGAACAACACTTCGGTACCTACGCCATAAAAGCAGGCGCCACATACAAAATCTCAGGAAACCATACACTATGGGCCAACCTCGCCCTGCTCAACGAAGCCCCCCACTTCCAACGATCGATGGTCTCGCCCCGTACACGAAACGACTTCCTACCCGGACTGACCACAATCAAAACCGCTGGCATCGACCTCAATTATGCACTACGACTCCCTTGGGCAAAAATGCGCGCCTCAGGATACTACACCACCATCCGCGACATAGCCAACGTCATCAGTTTCTACGACGACGTACACCGGACATTTGCCAACTTCGCCATGAGCGGAATCGACCAACTGCACACTGGCATAGAAATAGGCCTCGAAATCCCGCTCATACTCGACATCACCCTGAAAAGCGCACTAAGCTACGGCTACTACATCTACACATCCAACCCAACAGTCATCGCCACCGCCGACAACAACAGCCGGCCACTATACGGCGACGTCGAACAAGAAACCGTCTACTGGAAAAACTATAAAATCAGCGGCACCCCACAAGCAGCACTCGACATAGGATTCGACTACCGCGCCCCGCAAAACCTTTTCCTCAACATCGACCTCGGATACTTCGACGCCAACTACATCTCAATGAACCCTACACGCCGTACCGACCCTACATTGGCCACACTGGCTATGGCCGGACGCACCGACGACATCCTCACAATGACAAAACAAGAACGATTTCCAGCCGCATTCGTCCTCAACGCAAACATCGGGAAATACTGGTACATCGGAAAATACATGCTCGGCATAAACCTCGACATAAAAAACATCCTCAATAATACCCACATCATCAGCGGCGGATACGAACAAATGAGACTACGCAGGGACACCTCCGTCGCCAGCGCAATCACCTACTCCCCCTTCGACTCGAAATACTTCTACCTATTCGGCACAACCTATTACCTCCACACCTACCTCCGTTTTTAACACACCCCGATAACATGAATAAATAAACAAAACAGCAACACCATGAAACACACCATACTCATACCCATCGCCACCCTTCTTGTCATCACATTCGCAGGATGCGAAAAACAATACATCGAACCGGCAGCAATACCCCCAGCCCTAATGCAAGCCAACATGACCATCAAAGAACTAAAAGAACACTACAAAAACACACCGACAATCGTCAACGCCCCCGACGCCGTCATCGCCGGCAGAGTCATCAGCACCGACCGGCACGGAAACTTCTACCGTACCCTCTACATCCAAGACGAAACAGGAGGCATCGAAATCAAAATCGGAAAAACCACCCTATACAACACCTACCGTATCGGACAAGAAATCTACCTCAAACCACATCAACTCTGCCTGGGCGCCTACGGGAAAATGGTCAGCATAGGCGCCCCTTCGACCGACCCCTCCTACGAAAACGGATACATCGATGTACCGCTACTCGTCAACAGCCACATCTTCTGCGGAGAAATAAAAACGCCGGTAACGCCCGCCACCATATCAAGCGCCGGGGAAATCACCAACGACCGCATGGGCACTCTGGTTACCATCCACAACATCATCTACCAGAAAGGCGAAACACAATATACGAAAGCCCACCCCGAAATCTATCCCATAACCACCTGGGCCGTAAAAAACGACCCCGACACATCGGAAGATGACTCCCACTACGGACTTCATACATTTACGTTAAATAACACAGACATTGTCGTCCGTACCAGCGGCTACGCCAAATTCGCCGAAACGCCCGTACCCTTCGTCGCAGGCGACCGGGCGCGAATCACCGGCATACTGACCCACTACAACGAAACAATCCAACTGGCGATGAACACCGATAAAGACGCTGTAAAAAATTAAAAATAGCCCGGCACACAAGCCATACAGGAACGGCCTTTGGCCATAGCGCAATTTGTAAAACGTAAAGCGAACGACTGGCGTATAAAAAAACGAAAGAAAAAACCACACACGTGATAAAAAAATCACAGGTGAAGAAAAATTTTTTCACCTGTCGGGCAACCCGGTTCACGTGAAGATTTTTTCTTCACGTGAACCCAACCTGTCCTCATCTGTGGATTTTTCTATCACACGTGTAGATTTTTTACTTTTCCCAATAAGAAATGATTAATGGGTACCGGTTATTAAATTTGCCGTAACTGTTTCTACAAAATAGCAGCTGTTTTATGCCCCGAAATCATCGAAGAGTATCATTTCTTTGGGTACGCCGAGCTGGTCGAGCATGTGGATGGCGGCGGCGGTCATGAGCGGGGGGCCACAGAGGTAATATTCGATGTCTTCGGGGGCCTCGTGGTGTTGGAGATAGCCGTCGTAGATGACTTGGTGGATAAATCCGACGGGGCCCTCCCAGCCGTCCCCGGGCTTCGGTTCGGAGAGGGCGATGAGGAACTGGAAATTCGGGTATTGGCGTTCGAGGGCTCGGAATTCATCTTCGTAAAATAGTTCCCTGCGGGAGCGCGCGCCGTACCAGAAGGATACTTTGCGCGTGGTGTGTAGGGTGTGGAAGAGATAGAGGATATGCGAGTGCATGGGGGCCATCCCTGCGCCGCCGCCGATGAAGATCATTTCACGGTCGGTGTCGCGGAGGAAGAATTCTCCGTAAGGGCCTGCTATCATGACCGTATCGCCAGGTTTGCGGGAGAACAGGTAGGACGAACCGACGCCCGGGTCGACCGGGGTAAAGGCGCCTTTGGCTTTGTCCCAAGGGGGAGTGGCGATGCGGACGTTGAGCATAATCGTGGTGTCTTCTGCCGGATAGTTGGCCATGGAGTAAGCACGGGATGTGGGAGTGGCGTTTTTCATTTTCAGTGCCCATATCCGCATCGTGTCCCAGTCTTCGCGGAATGCCGGTTCGACATCGATGTCTTTGAAGTCGACCTCGTAGGGTGGGATGTCGATTTGGATGTAGCCGCCCGATTTGAATGGCAGGTGTTCGCCGTCAGGCAGTTTGACTTTAAACTCTTTAATGAATGTCGATACGTTGCGGTTGCTGATTACTTCGCATGGCCATTTGCGGACGCCCAGTATGTCTTCGGGTATGGCAATGTGCATCGTGTCTTTTACTTTCGCTTGGCAGGCCAGTCGCCAGCCGGTTTGTTGTTGTTTGCGGGTGAAGAATCCGGTTTCGGTCGGTAGGATGTCGCCGCCGCCTGTTAGTATGCGGCATTTGCATTGGCCGCAGGTGGCGCCGCCGCCACAGGCTGAGGGCAAGAATATTTTGTGTTCGCCGAGAGTGGAGAGCAGTGTGCCGCCGGGCGCGACGGTTAGCGTCTTTTTTTCGTTTATGGTCAGTTGGACGTCGCCTTGCGGTATCAGTTTGGCTTTGGCGTATAGCAGGACTGTTACTAACGATAGGAGGACGAGCAGGAATACCGCTATTGATATGAGTAGTATAAGTATGTTCATCATTTTCTTATCCTTTTATTCCCATGAAACTCATGAATGCGATACCCATCAATCCTGTTAGGATGAACGTAATGCCGATGTCTCGCAGGGGTTCGGGGATGTTCGAGTAGTGTAGTTTTTCGCGGATGGCGGCAATGCCGATAATGGCCAGGCACCATCCGACGCCTGAGCCGGCAGCGAAGGTCAGGGCTTGGCTTATGTGGGCGTATTCACGTTCTTGCATAAAGAGCGAGCCGCCCATGATGGCGCAGTTGACGGCGATGAGCGGCAGGAAGATTCCCAGTTGGTGGTAGAGTGTCGGGGTGTATTTTTCGATGACCATTTCGAGTATTTGTACGACGGAGGCTATCACGGCGATGAATAGTATAAAGCTTAGGAAACGGAGGTCGATTTCGGCCAGCGCCGGGCTGATCCATGTCAGACTGCCGGGCGTCAGCAGGTAGGCGTTTAGCAGGTAATTGACCGGCAGGGTGATTAGTAGTACAACTATCACTGCAATGCCTAATCCTAAGGCAGTCTTGACGGTTTTCGATACGGCGATATAGGAGCACATCCCGAGGAAAAATGCAAATATCATATTGTCGACAAATATCGACTTTACAAAGAGGTTTATCGTATGTTCCATCGTGTAGTGGTTTAATGAGTGCGTATAATACTTCGTTGTATCCAGATAATGATTCCGACGACAATCATAGCCATCGGCGGTAGTATCATCAGGCCGTTGTTGGCGTAGAACCCGCCGTGGACGATGTACCAGTTTTCAGGGATGATTTGGTACCCGAATAGTGTGCCCGAGCCGAATAGTTCACGGATGAATGCTACGATGATTAGTATCATACCGTAGCCTAAGCCATTGCCTAAGCCGTCGATGAACGACGGCCATGGTTTGTGGCCTAGTGCAAATGCTTCGATGCGTCCCATGATGATGCAGTTGGTGATAATCAATCCGACGAATACCGATAGTTGTTTGCTTACGTCGTAGGCAAATGCGCGGAGGAATTGGTCGATGAGGATGACAAATGTGGCGACGACGACTAATTGTACAATGATGCGGATGCGCGGTGGAATGGTGTTCCGCAATAGAGACAGGATGAAGCTTGAGCTGGCGGTAACTATCGTTACCGCCAGTCCCATAACCAGCGCCGGCTCTAATTTGACCGTTACTGCCAGCGCCGAACAGATGCCTAAAATGAGTACTGTAATCGGGTTGTTTTTATGTATCGGGTCTGTGAGTAATTTCATGGTGGTGGAGGTTTTATTGTTTTTATTTTTCATTGCCGGTTAGTACTGTCTATGGCTACTTCCGATTGTCTCTGCCCGCTGAGGCTGTCTGTCGCCGGTGGCTCGTCGGGACTGAGGAAGGGCAGGTATTTTGCGAGGCTATTTTTTAACATAGTTTCGACGCTACGGCTGGTGATCGTTCCGCCCGAAATAGCGTCGACGGCGTGCGGGTTATCGGGCGGTGCGCCGCCTTTGAGGATGTGTATGGAGGTAAATGTACCGCGGTCAAAGATTTGTTTTCCAATGAATTTTTTGGAAAATGTGGGCGTGGCAATTTCAGCGCCTAATCCGGGCGTTTCGCCTTTGTGGTCGAACGTGGCGCCGTAGATGGTATTCATGTCGTCGTCGAAGGCTATGTAGCCCCACACTGCGCCCCAGAGCCCTAAGCCGTATACGGGCAGGATGTATTTATAGGCGCCGTCGTCGTTCCGGCAGACGTATACGGGCAGCTTGAGCGCGGCGCGCAGGGAGGCCTGCCGGGCGGCGTCGAGGTTGCCGGCGTCAATTTGCCGGATGATGTCGTATTGCGTTTTCATGTCGACGGCAAAGGCGTCGCCTTCTTTTCGTCCCCCCTCCTCCCCTACTATGTATTGTTCTACGATATACTTTTCGTACAGGGCTTCGATGTAGGCCCGCTTATTTGGACGGCCGTCGATAGAATCCGTTTTGTGAACGGCGGTGAGGATGTTTTGTTTTTTTTCTATGGCGATATTTGCCTGCTGCCTGCTTTTTAGTCCGGTAGCCGTCAGCGCCAGCGCCGTAGCTACTACGACGACCAGCGCCGTAGCGTATAATATCGTATAGCCATTGTTGTTTTTATTCCATTTCAGTTCCATATTTCAACTCCTTATTTTATATGGTTTTAAACGTTTACCGGAATGCGTTTCAGCCTCCGGCGGATGTGTGCGGCCACCACATAATGGTCAATCAGCGGGGCGAAGGCGTTCATCAGTAAAATGGCGAGCATCATTCCCTCCGGGTAGCCTTCGTTGAAGAGGCGGATAAAGATGGTCAACGTGCCGATAAGAAAGCCGTAGAGCCATTTGCCGGTTTCGGTTTGGGCGGCGGTAACGGGGTCGGTTGCCATAAATACCGCGCCGAACGCAAAACCGCCCATCAGTAAGTGGTAGTACGGCGGCAGCGACATATAAGGGTTCACGGCCAACCAATTCATCAGAAAACCGGTAGTCAGCAGTCCGGCGACGCACGCGCACATGATTTTCCAGCTGGCCACGCCGGTATACAGCAGTATGACCGCCCCGATGAGCGCCGCCAGTGTCGAGGTTTCGCCGATAGATCCGGGGATGAGGCCGAAAAACAGGTCGGCCGTCGACGGCAGCCGGTCGATATGACCGGCTGCGGCTTCGGCCAGCGGGGTTGCGCCGGTGGTTACTTCGACAGCCGACGGGCTTTGCAGACCGGCTACCCACACACGGTCGCCCGATATATGCGACGGGTATGAAAAGAAAATAAAGGCGCGCGCCAGCAATGCCGGATTAAAGATATTCATCCCCGTACCGCCGAATATTTCTTTCCCGATAATCACGGCAAAGGCCGTAGCCAGCCCGACCATCCACAGGGGAACGTCGACCGGCATAATCAGCGGGATCAACATGCCGGTAACGAGAAATCCTTCATTGACTTCATGCCCGCGAAGTTGTGCCGCAGTAAATTCGATGCCCAGCCCGACGACATACGATACTATTATTATAGGTAACACACGCAGGAAGCCGTATATCCACATGCCCCAGAAGGTCATTTCGACGCCGAAGGTGTGCGCATGCTGGTAGCCGATGTTCCAGCAGCCGAAGAACAGCGCCGGCATCAGGGCGATTATCACGACGGTCATCACTCGTTTCAAATCGTTGCAATCGCGTACATGGGCGCCCGAGCGAGTGGTCGTGTTGGGGACAAAAGCAAACGATTCAAAAGCCTCGAACGTCGAGTGTAGGAAGCCGAACCGCGCTCCCTTCTCAAACGAGGGCTTAAGTTTATTTAATATATTCCGTAGCATGGATTGTGTTATTGAGTTGTATTATACGAATTGTTTTTAAGCATAGAGACGCAGCGATTTTATTCATTGTTCATCATCAGGTCCATTCCCTTTCGGAGAAGGTCCTGCACCGGTATTTTCGACGGGCATACAAATTCACAGAGGGCGAGGTCTTCTTCGACCACTTCGTAGATGCCCAACTGCTCCATCCGGTCGATATTGCCGGCCATAATCGCTTTGAGCAAGTAGACCGGGAGGATGTTCATCGGCAGCACCTTTTCGTAGATGCCGGTGAGGACAAAGGCCCGCTCGCTACCGTTAATATTGGTATCCAACGCATAGTCCCTGTCGGGAAATATCCACGACAGGTAGCTGCGCGACGCGCTGTAACGATGCAGGCGCAACGGATTTGCCCAGCCGAGAAATTCGTATTTATCGCCTTCGGGAATGACGGTAATGGCGTTGTCGTAGAAGCCCAGGTAACCGTCTGCCCCAACATTCACGCCGGTGAGGACATTGCCGCTGATGTAGCGGCAATGCCCGGAGGTATTTACATAGCCGGACACCGTCGACACCGCTGCGCCGGCAATGATCCGGAAATAGCGTGGTCGCTTCACCTCCGACCCTGCCAGCGCAATCACCTTCGATACATCGTAGACACCCCGCGACGCCAGCCGCCCGATAGCTATCACATGATGCGGATCTATCGTCCACGCCTTTTCGCCTTTGTTAATCGGGCTGATGTGATGCATTTGTACCCCTACGTTCCCCGCCGGATGCGGCCCATGGAACACAACCTTCTCAACGCCTTTTATCTTATGGAAAATACTGGTGGCGGCCATTTCATCGTTCAATCCAAGATACAGTTTACCAGCCAGTTTTTGCAACACCTCAATGCCTTTCTGGAAAGTCTCGGCCTCGCCTATCAGGGTAAAATCGGTGTCGGGCGCAAGGGGAGCGCTATCGAAACCCGAAATAAAAATCGCTTTTGGGGTGTCGGAAGGATCGGCCACCGTACCGTATGGACGTTGCCGGATGAACGGCCATGCGCCGCCGGCCAGCAATAGCGATACGACTTGCTCGCGCGACAGGGCGGCCACATCGGCCACATCGTGCGTTAGATATTCCTGTTCTACCGCCGGCTTGACCACTACCGCGAGCAGCCGCCGTTTCTCCCCGCGCACAATGGCGCTTACTATCCCGCTCACCGGCGAGACGTACCGGACTTCCGGAAGGCGCTTATCGTTGAACAACGGCGTACCTGCCAACACCGCATCTCCCTCGCCGACCAGCAGGCGAGGCGTCAAATGAGGAAAATCGCCTGGCTTTAAGGCGTATGCCGTCGCTGTCGGCAGTTTTGAAAGCACCTTTTCCGCCTTTCCTTTTAGCGAAAGAGTAAGACCTTTACGTATTCTAATGACGTTCGACATGGGCTTGTTTGTTGAGTTGCTTATTTGTTGAGTTGTTTATTTGGGGTGCAAAGTTAGCATATTTTCCGGAGCACGTTTTACGCTATTAACCCCTAATCGTTCACCACTGCATACGGTACGATTCACGATTCACGCTGGTAATAGATTTTGTAGTATTTGCGGCCATGGTCGTCAACGCCCTGTTCGATTAGCTGGCGGTCGCCGTGGATATAGATATGAAAATTTTTGTCTAACTTAATGACGCTACGGAACACCCGCGCCTGTTTTCGCACGGCGTTGTCGGAGATAGCGAAGTCGTCGTCAATGTCCATATCAAATTCTTGCGCATAGGCCGTTTTATATTGACGGAATTTTTCGGCGACCTCCGGTTGTTCCATGACGTCATGCGTAAATTCATCGAGATGAAAACGGTCTTTTTCTTTGAAGAATTTTACCGATTTATTCAGTAGGTCGATTTGGTCGGCCTTGCTTACGTCAAACTGTTGCGGCAGTTCATCGCGGACAAAATTTTTGCAAAGCGACATGATGTTTTGCGTCGCATGGTAGTCGTCCTGGCGCGGACGTACGTGCAAGAAATCATCTATCCAATATTGGGCTTCGCTGTCTTTATTGGTATTATCGACCACCGCCACGATATACCCTTTTTCGCGTTCGGTATTAAATATCAGGCAGCCTTTATCCAGTTTATTGATATTAATTCCCTTTTCGCTTTCTACTTCAAAGCCGTCGCCTGCCGGATAGACTTTTAAAAAGGTGTCTTTGTTTTCCGATTTGAATAACCCGACGGCCTCGACGATTTCGCCGTCGACGATGCAATCTTTGAAATAAGCGGTGTAGAACTCGCCGCCCTTGATTTTAGGATGCATGCTCTGCGCATACAGATGCCGTGCAAGGTTTGCCGACTGTTCGAGCAGCGTGTCGGGGTTGGCGAAAATCGTATCAGCACAAGTAAATACTTCATTCATCTCTATACCCATATCATGGTATAGATTAAAGTATTCGGACAATTTGAAAGGCGAAAGGAAATAGCGCATAAATAACGCCTGATCTGTATCATTCAATTGGAGTATTGATTTTGATAGCCCGCACCGTTCGTTATTACTTTTATTTCCTACAAAATGAATGGATAACCGGTGCATAGTCGAGTTGTCGCAATATATCATAATGGTTGGTTTTGTCAATTTGTTGATTCAGGTTGCAAAGTTAGTATATTTTTGGAAATTGCCTTACCTGTGTGAAATAATAGTCATAGAAAAACCGGCAACCACCAACCATGCAGGTATCCATCATCCTTTATCCTTCAAAAAATTCCTGTCCGCACATCCAAAGTAGCTATTTGCCACATCTATGTGCGTCGTGCTCAGCTTCCTACGGCGTAGAACGTCGTCGCCAGTTGTCCGCCGTATGCGCCTTTGCCGGCTTCAATATGGTTGTGGCAGATTACGGTGAAAATCTGCCATTTTGTTCGGTTCATGGTTTTTGCAATGGCAAGCGCCTCCCTACAAGTCCGCGGGGCGCCCGAGCCGCTTGCTTCGTGTTGTTTTTTCTATTGATATGAATGTCCTCCCTGAGAATCCCGCCCCGCAGGCATCGTTCATACATTATTATACCTCGTAGATACTCGATAAATTGTCCCTGTATTTCCATTCCCGTCCCTATATCGGTTTTTTTATCCCGCCGGCGGGACATTTCCCACTTTTGTTTTGTCAAAAGACAGATATGTTGTTCCTTTGCATCCGTCAACAAAAACAGGGCATTTTTTATTCACTATTTAAAATACACGATGATAATGGAACAATTATCCTACATGCACGGTACTTGTGATACGCCCCTGAAAGGCGAGACAATCGGGGAAAATTTACGTCAGACGGTAGCGCTGTATGGCGACCGCGAAGCGCTGGTAGTCGTCGAACAAGGCTATCGCGCCACGTATCGACAATTTTGGGAGCAGACCACCGAACTGGCCAAAGGAATGATGGCCTACGGCATCCGACGCGGCGACCGGGTGGGCATCTGGGCGGCCAACCGCTTTGAATGGGTGCTGGTGCAGTACGCCACCGCCCGTATCGGTGCAATTATGGTCAACATCAATCCGGGCTACAAGACCACCGGCCTGCGTCATGCGCTCGAACAGTCGCAAATTGACCTGCTGATTGCCGCCGCGCACTTCCGCCAGACCGACTACGTCGAATTGCTGAACCGCGTACGTCCGCTCTGTAATTATCCTAACCGGACATTGATTATGGAAGAGGATTGGCCACGCATCATTCGCGCCGGCGCAAAAATCAGCGATAGCGAACTGGCCGAACGCGAAAAGTCCCTCCAGTTCGACGACCCCGTCAACATCCAATACACATCGGGGACGACAGGCTATCCGAAGGGCGCGACGCTTTCGCACCACAATATTTTAAATAACGGCTTTTTCATCGGCGAACGCATGTACTACAGCGCGCAAGACCGCGTGTGCATTCCCGTTCCGTTCTACCACTGCTTTGGAATGGTACTTGGAAATATGGCCTGCACGTCGCACGGAGCCTGTATGGTCATCGTCGGCGAATCGTTCGAACCCGAAGCGGTGATGCGGACAGTGATGAACGAAAAATGCACCTCGTTGCTGGGTGTGCCGACAATGTTTATTGCACAATTGGAACACCCGAACTTTGAACAATACGACTTTTCGAGCCTGCGTACCGGTATCATGGCCGGCTCGCCATGCCCGATTGATACAATGCGGCAAGTGCAGGCGAAGATGAACATGTCGCAAATTACGGTGTGCTACGGCATGACCGAAACGTCGCCCGTATCGACGCAGAGCTTTGCCGACGACGACATCGAACGGCGGGTGAGCACCGTCGGTAAGGTACATCCGCATGTGGAAATTAAAATTATCGACGAAGCAGGTAATATTGTACCCCGCGGCGTGGCCGGCGAGTTCTGCACACGCGGCTATTCAATCATGGTCGGCTACTGGAACAACCCGGAAGATACGGATGACATCATCGACAAACAGCGCTGGCTGCATTCCGGTGACGTGGCAATGATGGACGACGAAGGCTATGTAACAATCACCGGGCGTATAAAAGACATCATCATCCGTGGCGGCGAAAATATCTCGCCCCGCGAAATCGAAGAATTTCTTATCTCGCACGAAGCCGTAGCCGATGTCTACGTAATTGGCGTCCCCAGCGCCAAATACGGCGAGGAGGTGATGGCATGGGTCAAAGTACGCGAAGGCTTTGACCTGTCCGAAGAACAATTATTGAAATTCTGCACCAACCAAATCGCCACGTACAAAATCCCCAAATACTGGAAATTTGTTGAGGACTTCCCCATGACTGTCTCCGGCAAAATCCGCAAAGTAGAAATGCGCGAAATTGCGGCGAGGGAACTGTTGAACGGGTGAACTGATTAGTTGTTTATGCAGGTATCCGTGAGCCGACGCATACGGATATATAGAGTGTCGTCCCTGCGGGACGATGTATCGACTATAGTTGTACGAAAACGATTTGACAATATCAATTAAATGGATTAACTTTGCAACTACATGACTCGCCACGCTTCCCGTAAGAATAACGCATCGGGACGGGGGGTAGGTTTTATAAATACCATAAAATACCACATAGTTAAATTTTTTCCATTAAATATTTTACTCCTTTTATGTATTCCCAAACGAATATAGAATTGATGTCGCCAGCGGGTAATTTTGAATGCCTAACAGCAGCGGCGCAAGGGGGCGCCGACGCCGTCTATTTCGGTGTAGGGGACCTGAACATGCGGGCGCATTCGGCACATAATTTCCAGCCGGACGAGCTGGAGGACGTCACGACGTTCTGCCGTACACACGGCCTGCAGTCCTACCTTGCCGTCAATACGGTTTTGTACGACGGGGAGCTGGAAAAGATGCGCCGTGTGATTGACCGGGCAAAGCAGGCGGGCGTGTCGGCAGTGATTGCGTCGGACATGGCCGCCATAGGATATGCGCGGCAGCAAGGCGTCGAGGTACATATTTCCACACAATTGAACCTGACGAATATGGAGGCGGTGCGCTTCTATGCGCAGTTTGCCGACGTAATGGTGCTGGCGCGCGAACTGTCGCTGGATAATGTTAAGCGTATCCATGCACAGATTGTGGCGGGGCCTGTCAAAGGCCCCGGCGGACAACCGGTGCGCATTGAAATGTTTTGCCACGGAGCGTTTTGCATGGCAGTATCCGGCAAATGTTATTTAAGTTTACACGAACATAATGCGTCGGCCAACCGCGGATCGTGCTATCAGGTATGCCGGCGCGGTTACACGGTTACCGACAACGAAACCGGTCGTTCGCTGATTATCGACAACCAATATATCATGTCACCGAAAGACCTTTGCACCATCGGTCTTTTGGACAAAATGACGGCAGCCGGCGTGCAAATATTCAAAATCGAAGGACGCGCCCGCTCGGCCGACTACGTGAAGACCGTTACCTCCTGTTATCGCCGCGCCCTCGACGCCCTGCGCGACGGTAGTTACACCCCCGAACTGACGGCTACGCTGACGGCGGAACTGCAAACCGTCTTTAACCGTGGTTTTTGGGACGGCTATTACCAGGGCGCACGGCTCGGCGAATGGAGTGAAGTATACGGCAACAAAGCGACCGAACGCAAGACGTATATCGGCAAAATTACCAATTATTTCAACCGCTTGAGCGTAGCGGAACTCTTCATTGAAACCGGCGAACTGACCGTCGGCGACGAGGTATTGATCATCGGCCCTACGACCGGTGTCGTACGTCAACCGATAACGGAAATCCGCGTAGACTTGCAGCCGGTAGCGAAAACCGTGAAAGGCGAAACTTGCTCCATCGCTGTGAAAGAAAAAATCCGTCGTTCCGACAAATTATATAAAATTATACCCGACAACATCCACCAACCAACCAACTAATGCGCCGCCCCCTACCCACTGCCGACTACCGACTGCCGACGGGCATAAATCGTAAACTCCTTAACAGTGAGTTGAACCGCCTGACGCCTGATGCCTTCCGCAAGACGCTCAAAATGCCCGTTGTCGTCATACTGGATAATATCCGTAGCCAACATAACATCGGCGCGGCATTCCGCACGGCGGACGCCTTTTGTATCGAAAAAATAATCTTGTGCGGCATTTGCGCCGTACCGCCGTCGGCCGAAATCCACAAGACCGCGCTCGGCGCCGAAGATACGGTAGCGTGGGAATATGCCGCCGACGCCGTCGCGGCCATCACGCAGTTACAGCAAGCGGGATACATAGCCGTAGCCGTCGAACAGGCCGAACGGCGAACACTGTTGCACGCCTTTAGCCCGCAAACCGACGCCAAGTACGCGCTGATATTCGGAAACGAAGTGCAAGGCGTGCAGCAACAAGCCGTCGACGCCTGCGACGACTGTTTGGAAATCCCGCAATTCGGCACTAAACATTCGTTGAACGTCAGCGTAAGCATCGGCATTGTACTATGGGATTTCAGAACAAAATGGAAACTATAACGCTGTTGTTACTATTTTATAATAATTTTACAATCAAACCTAAAAAAAATATCAACCGCTATTTTCCACACAAAACAACCGACGCTTTCTATTTTTATTGTATTTTTGCAACCCTTATCTTATGGAAACCTGAATGATGTTTAATTTAATATTTATCTTATGGCATTAAATTTAGGTTCAAAACTCCGCGAACTGGAACGAAAAACGGAGAAAGCGATACGCGGCGGCGGCGAACAAGCCATCGCCAAACAGAAAGCAATGGGCAAACTGCCCGCCCGTGAACGTATCAACTACCTTGTAGATGAAGGCTCATTCTATGAATATGATTTATTTATAGAACACGACGCCCGTGAATTTGGCATGGACGGCAAGGAATTGCCCGGCGATGGCGTTGTCATTGGCACAGGCAAAATCAACGGCCGTCCGGTAGCCATCTTTGCACAGGATTTTACGGTTGCCGGCGGTTCACTCGGACTGATGCACGCCCGCAAAATCACTAAAATCATGGACTATGCCCTGCGCATGCGCATCCCGCTGATAGGTATCAACGACTCCGGCGGAGCGCGTATTCAGGAAGGCGTCAACTCATTGGCCGGCTACGGTGAAATTTTCTTCCGCAATACATTAGCCAGCGGCGTTATCCCGCAAATATCGGTCATCCTCGGCCCCTGTGCCGGCGGAGCGGTATATTCGCCGGCGCTGACCGATTTTGTATTTATGGTCGACAACATCTCTAAGATGTTTATCACCGGTCCCGAAGTAATTAAATCGGTACTGGGTGAAGAAATCTCGATGGAAGAACTGGGCGGCGCACGGGTACATAACGAAATTACGGGAAATGCCCACTTCTTTGCCCTTTCGGAAGAAGAATGCTTTAAGCAAATTAAAACCCTGCTTTCCTTCGTGCCGTCGAACAATGAACAGCCGCAAGCGACAGTGGAGGTCAAAGAACCGAAAAAACAGTTTAACATTGAAAAAGTAGTGCCGGTCGATCCCACCCGCCCCTACGACGTCCGAAACGTCATCCGGGCACTGGCCGACGATTCGGACTTTTTTGAAATCCAAGAAAAATGGGCAGGCAACATCGTCATTGGCTTTGGCCGCCTTGACGGACAGACAGTCGGGTTTGTCGCCAACCAGCCGCTGGTACTGGCCGGCGTGCTCGATTGCGACTCGTCGGACAAGGCCGCACGGTTCATCCGCTACTGCGATGCGTTCAATATCCCACTGATTACTATCGAAGACATGCCGGGTTACCTGCCGGGCGTCGATCAGGAACACGCCGGCGTCATCCGCCATGGCGCGAAATTGTTATATGCGTACAGCGAAGCTACCGTGCCGCGAATTACCGTCATCCTGCGCAAGGCGTATGGCGGCGGCTACATTGCCATGAACTCACGCCACTTGCGCGCCGATTTTGTATTTGCATGGCCGATGGCCGAAATTGCCGTCATGGGGCCGCAAGGCGCGGCGAATATCATTTTCCGCAAAGAAATCATGGAAGCCCCCGACCCCGAAGCCATGCGTAAACAGAAAGTAGAAGAATACAAAGAAAAGTTTGCCAACCCCTATGTCGCAGCGGCCAAAGGCTATATCGACTCGGTGATTTCGCCGAAGGAAACCCGCAAATTCATCCTGCAGTCGCTCGAACTGTCGAAAACAAAAACCGTCGGGCGTCCGCATAAAAAACACGGTATCCCCCCATTTTAAATCGCGACAGTATGGAAGAACAAAAACAAGAAACAACGTTGGACAACACCCCCCTGATAACCGATAGCGCCGAAGACTATAAAATCCTCACGGTAGCCGAACAGGGACGCAGGTATAAGACCACATTTACAAAGAAATTTGAAAATCGCGTGCCTTGGACGCCGCCCAATCCCGAAGAGGTGAAATCGTTCATCCCTGGAACAATACACAAGCTGTCTGTCCATGCGGGCGACTATGTTCGCAAAAACGATGAACTGCTGGTGTTCGAAGCGATGAAGATGTATAATGTCATCCGTGCGCCGTATAACGGCATCGTGCATAAAGTGCTGGTCAAAGAAGGCGACCGCCTGCCGAAGGGCGTCGTCATCCTCACAGTCCATCCGACGAACGAAACACCGAAAAGCATGAAGCGTAAAGCAAAAAACGAAAAACGTAAAGCAAGGAACGTAAAGCGTAAAGCAAAGAGCGTAAAACGTAAAACGTGAAGCATCCGTTGCCTGAACGATGGTTGCTCGATTGATATGATTGCCGTAACGCATAAATTACCCCGCATCGGGCGGTGCGATTTGTTTGATAGCCCCGTCGGGGAGTGCCTGTGGCGGGTTAGGGGTTGCTCGCAGGGTAACTATGTCAATAGGATAATCATACCTTTGCCGCCGATTCAATCGTTGATTAAATGGATAATTTAATCAAGAAAAACGGTCACAATTAAGATAGATATACGAGTACAAATGAATATGTTATGCTGAGTTGGTTGTCGATAAAAAACTATTTTTCTCTTGTTCGATTTTCACATACTGTTTTTGCGTTGCCCTTTGCGTGCATTGGTTTTGTATTGGCGTATGCGCAGACGGATGCGGTGTTTGCATGGCGCACGTTAGTGTTGACGTTGTCGTGCATGGTATTTGCCCGCAACACCGCTATGAGTTTCAACCGCTACGCCGACCGGCAATTCGACGCCTGCAACCGGCGCACCGCCACCCGTGAAATACCGTGTGGTATCATCACGCCGCAGCGGGCGTTACTGTTTTGCGTGGTCAATGCAGTGTTGTTCGTGCTGGCTGCCGCCCTGCTCAACCGGTTGTGCCTGTACCTGTCGCCGGTCGCGTTGCTGGTGATTGTGGGGTATAGCCTGACGAAACGTTTCACGTGGATGTGCCATGGCATCTTAGGGCTCAGCATGTCCATTGCCCCGACGGCTGCCTACATCGCGGTTACCGGCGACATGTCCTTCTCCCCCGTCTGCTTTTCTGTGATTGTACTCCTTTGGGGTAGCGGCTTCGACATCCTCTATGCTTTGCCCGACGAGGCATTCGACCGGCAGGAAGGGCTGTTTTCCATTCCCGCCCGTTTTGGCCGCCGCCGCGCAATGGCTATTTCGGCAGTCCTGCATACTGTAGCGGCAGCGTTAGTTGTGGTAGCCGGATGGACGTTGCACGCAGGGATTTTTTACATCACCGGCGCCACGTTGTTTTGCGGCCTGCTGCTTTACCAGCATCTTATCATAAAACCTTCCGATTTAAGTCGCCTGAATACGGCCTTTGCCACGACAAACGGGCTGGCGGCGGTGGCATTCGGGGTGTTGGTGATGATAGAATTACTGCTGTGAGCAATGGGCGATGGACGATTGCTTTCCAGCCTCGTCCAAAAGACTTCTACACAGGCAATCATTCATCACTCCGCCCCTCTCTTCGCATACTGTACCGGCAGCCACGCGGCTATATAGCCTATCACGGCTACTGCAACGGCAATCAGCGCCACATCGAACCATTGAATAGATACGGGATAGGCGTTCACTAAGAAATTGCCGGGCATGGGAATGAGGCCGAACGTCTGTTGCGCCACACACAGTCCCAACCCTAAGACAATCCCGATGAGGATCCCTAAAAGCGAAATCATCCATCCTTCAAAGAGGAAGATACGGTTGATGAGACGCTCGTCGGCGCCCATACTGCGGAGGGTGAGGACGTCGTCTTTCTTTTCGATAATCAACATCGCCAGCGAGCCGAGGACATTGCATGAGATGACCACCAGTATAAACAACAGGATGGCGTAGATGACGGCTTTCTCTGACTTCATCATCCGGTACATCGTTTCGTGCTGCTCGTAGCGGTTTTTGACGACGAACGCCGCGCCGAGGATCGTTTTCACCTGTCGTTGCACCTTCGCTACGTCGGCCTGCGGTGCAAGCCGGATTTCGATAGCCGTAACCTCGTCGGCATAATCGAACAGGCGGCGGGCAAAGGCGATGGGAGCAAAAAAATACGTATTGTCGAACGACTGCTCGATGGCAAAAATCCCCGAAGGATAAATGTACTCGCTCACCAGCGACGCCTCAGGGTTAAGGAGCGACAGCCGTCCATCGCGTTTAGGTGCGTGCACCAGCAACGGGTCGATAAAATGCAAGCCCACGCCCAGCTTATACGCAATCCCGCGTCCGAGGACAGCCTGCTCCACCTCGCCGTGCCACAGGGTAAACCCGCCCTCGACGATAGTCTGCGGAAGCGGCGTAGCGGCGAGGTAGGCGCTGTCGATGCCCTTGATGGTCGCCAGATCCTGATAGCCGCGGTATTCGAGCAAGACGTTCTCTTCGACCACTTCAGTAAACGACACGACGCCGGGCTGCCGGCGCACCTCGTCGAATATGGCCGAATGAGGCGTAAACACTTTACCTGTGGCCGGCGTAATCCGCAAATCGGCATCGAACGTGTGATACATCGACTGCACCAGCTCGTCGAACCCGTTATAGACCGACACGACCACCACCAGCGCCAGCGTACCTATCATAATTCCCGCAGCGCTGATTAGCGAAATAATATTGATCACATTATGCGATTTCTTAGCAAACAGGTACCGCCGTGCAATAAAGAACGGCAGACCGCCCCGACCGCGACGCCGCAGAACAAACCCGAATATATGACGCGCAGCGCTCATTCTGATGACTCCGACGCCAGCAGGCGGTCTATTTTCTCTACATAATCCAGCGAATCGTCGATATCGAAAACCAGTTCGGGCACGATACGCAGTTGCTTAGCAACCCGCCGGCCTAATTCGCCGCGGATGCTGCGGCTTTGCTGGGCAATGATTTTCATCACATCGTCGGCCTTACCCGACGGGAAAATGCTCAATCGCACCCGCGCCAAAGCCAAATCGGGACTTACATGCACCGACGTAACCGAAACCATCGCCCCGCCGTATGCCGGCATACCCTGTTGCTGTATAATCTCGGCCAAATCTTTCTGCAATTGCCGTCCTACCTTCTGTTGTCGTGTTGTCTCCATTACTATCTATTTGTTTAATTGTGGATATGCTTATTTGATTATTTATAAAACCAACCATTTTAGCAATTGCAAATTTATTAATATCTTTGGACTTTCTAAAATAAATATAATATGGATATTGTTTTAAGCGGGATACGTCCTACCGGACATCTGCATCTGGGAAATTATTTCGGCGCTTTGCGCAATTTTACGAAAATGCAACACGAACATCGTTGCTACTTTTTTATTGCCGACCTGCATTCGTTGACCACGCATCCGAAGTCGGACAACTTTCACGACAACGTGCGAAACGTCCTTGCCGAATACCTCGCCGCCGGCCTCGATCCCGACGTGGCAACGATTTACGTTCAGAGCGACATACCCGAAATTGCGGAACTATACGTCCTGCTAAACATGCTAGCCTATCAAGGCGAACTGGAACGTACCTCCTCATTTAAAGAAAAAGTACGCAAACACTCCGACAATGTCAATGCCGGGTTGCTCACCTATCCCGTGCTGATGGCGTCGGACATATTAATCCACCGCGCCCACAAAGTACCCGTAGGGAAGGACCAGGAACAACATCTGGAAATGACGCGCACGTTAGCCCGCCGGTTCAACAATCTCTACGGCGTCGGGGTTTTTCCCGAGCCGACGGCCTTCAACTTCGGTAACGAACTGATTAAAATCCCCGGTCTCGACGGCAGCGGCAAAATGGGCAAAAGCGAAGGCAACGGAATCTTCCTCGTCGACGACGAGAAAACCATCGCCAAAAAAGTCATGCGCGCAGTAACCGACAGCGGCCCCACACAACTCCAAAGCAAAATGAGCGAACCTGTACGCAATATCTTCACCATCCTCGAAGCCGTCGCCACACCCGACACCGTCGCCCATTTCCGCAAGCAATACGACTTGTGCACCATCCGCTATGGCGACCTGAAAAAACAATTAGCCGCCGACATCTGGCGCGCCATCGCCCCCATCCACACACGCATCGCCGAAATCAAAGCCGACCGCGACTACCTCCGCCGGATAACCCTCCACGGCGCCGCCAATGCCCGCGAAAGCGCCCGGGCAACCCTGAAAGAAGTAAAAAAAGCGGTAGGATTTAAGGCGTTCTAATATCGCGACACCGCACGTCCCCCATGCCGGAACCTCCCGGAGGGTTTGCGGAACGGTTCCGGAACCGTTCCGCAAGCTCAACATTCAATATTTAATATTCAATCGCCACCCGGATCCCTTCGGGGCTATTTTCAAATTGCAGCCGGGAGGTGTGCGAGAGGGCGTCCCACGTATGTTCGGCGGTGATTTCGGCGCCAGTGTCGTCGGTTACATGTACATGTACCGGTTTCTGCGGGAGGTAGACGCGCAGGACATTGGTCGTATTGGCGGGACTTTTGGCGGTAAACGTGTAGGAGCGGTGGCCGTCCGTGATGTCGTACACACGCGATGCGCCGCAGAGCACGGCCGGTTTGGTTTTGTCCACGCGGTGGACGTCATAAAGGAAAGCCTGCTCGCCCGGGGCGACGGTCTTCGTTTGCAGTACGGGCAGTTCCGGATCGAACAGGTCGATATACGGTCCCTGTAACAGGAGCGGGTCGTCGGACACGCTTTCGTCCAGCGTGGCGGCAATGACGTAGGGACCGCGTTCGAGGTACAGGTAGTTTTTGAGTTCGAGCGAGCCGGCGTTGGGTGCTGTCTCAAAAGCTTTTTGGACGGTGGCAAAATAGCGGGCGTCGTTGTCCGGCTGCAGGACGAATGTTTTGGGTTCGTCGCGCAGGACGTAGACTTTGCCTTTGCCGCAGGCGTATTCGCCGGTGGCCGGCGCGGCGCCGAGCCCCAGCGTTTCAAAGAGGTGCGCCGACGGGACGGGATACGTATTGCCGCCGGTGTTCCACCATTCCATGACGTTTTGGTAGGGGTCGACATCCTGCCCGCAGTAAAGCAGCACGCCGCCGTTGCGTACCCATTGCGCAATATGGAGGTGATATTCGGGCTTCATGGGTTTCATGTTGGCGTAGGAGATGACGAGGACTTTCAGGTCGTTCCACGTGTCGGGGTAGCCGGTGTTTTCGATGTGGACGATTGATACCGGGATGCCCCGTTTCAGCAGCGGCAATGTTTGTCCGTAGAAGTTGGAGAATTGCGGGTCTTCGTAGCCGGCATGTATGGGGAATTGTTGGAACATGAGCGAATTTGACATCAGTACGCCGATGCCGTGCGAGCCGTTGACGCGGTTATCGGACAGGGGCATGTCGTTAAGCGTATTGATCATCACTTGCATTTGGGTGGAATAGAAGCGTGGGATTCGCTCTTTGGTGTCGCTCTCGGCGCTGGTTTTGTAAAGGCCTTCGTAGATGCGGTCGGGCCAGGGCATCACTTCGTAGTTGTCAATCATCGGGTAGAGGAGTTGGGCGGCAAAGGTGGCTTGGTAGTTCTTTTTATAGTCGACCCAGTCGCGGGGCCAGTCTTCGATGGGGTCGGTGAGGAAGAACATTTTTCGTCCGGTGGGGCGGGTCATGGATTCCATTGAGCCGTATTCGAGGAAGGCGCTTTCAAAGACCCGCTCTTTTTCGAGGCCGTTGAAGTAGGTTGGTTCGCGGGAGGTGCCTGTCCATACTTGGGCGATGTAGCCGTCGACGCAGGCCATGGAGGCCAGGCTTGCTTCGGGGCTGACTATCCGCCACGAGGAGTAGTTGACCAGCGAGTGTGTGGGTACGTAGCATCGGACGTTCATTCCTTTGCTTTTGCCGTATTCTTTGGCGTAGGTGAATACGTCTTCCAGGGCGCGGTAGTAGAGGTAGTATTTCAGTTTGTGTGAGAGGTAGGTGTTTTCGGGTGATTCGTGTTGCGGGCGCCAGGGGAATCCGTAGTAGTCTTGCCATTCGCGCCGGAAGGCGTCGCTATAGCCGGCGCGCATCCAAAATTCCGGTTCTTCCATGTAGATGGCGTCGATGCCTGCGTCGATGACTCGTTTGACGTGCCGTTCTTTCATGTAGGCCAGGAAGTTTTTTGAGGGGACGATGTAGGGCACCATCCGTCCGTGCCAGATGGTATCGCCGCGGGCGGTTACTTGTCCTTCGTCGAGGTGCCATTGGCCGTCCCAGCGTCCGGTGAAGTAGTCTTGGTACTGTCCCCAGGCGATGCCTGTCATGAAGTGGGTGGTGTATCCGCGTTCGCGCCATGATTGGACGCGTTGTTCAAAGGGGGCGCGGCGGTTGTCGTTGACGCCGTATACGATGGCTACGTCGGCGCGGACGTCGGTAACCGGTTTCCATGCGCCGGAGGTTTGGAAGGCTGTTTTTTCTTTTGTGGCCGGCGTGCCGGGTTGGGCGGCGGCGGGTTGGATGTTCGTTGCGAGCATCCACAGGCAGGCGGCGCCTGTGATGAGGGTGTGTCTTTTTTTCATTGTCGTGGGGTGGTTGGGTTGTTTCATTGTGTACTGGTTATGCGTAGCGCGCAGGGTGTTTAACTGCGGGTTTATTTGTGTGCAGGGCTTATGGTATGATGGCGCTTTCGATTTCGCTCCAGGGGCCTTTGTCGCCGACTTGGTTTTCCCATCTCAGGGCGAAGTAGAGGCGTCGTCCGCGGTTTTCGCCTTCAAACGAGAAGCGGTAGGGCGTCTTGGTATCGATGGCCGAATGGAGCAGTTCGCTCCAGTTAACCGGCGGCGTATCGAGGATTGACCATACGATTTCGACGCCGTGGACGCCGTGGGGTTTTCCTTTGCGTTGTGTAGCGGGGTCGCTGAAGTGTATTTCGATGACGCCCGGCGACGGGGTGAGGGTTTCCAGTTTGGGTACTGTCAATGGTACGGGTACCGGCGTATGGCTGCTGCCGGAGTAGCGTGTGGGCAGTCCCATGCGGGTGAGGTCTTCGTCCTTCACCAGCGGGTTTCCTTTCAACGAAGCGTAGAGTTGCCGGTATTCCGGTTTGAAGGCGGCTTCTGCTCCGTTGAGCACGACGGTCATCGTGTGCGTGCGGGTCGAGATGTCGAGCCATGTTTCGAGCGCCGTATTGAAGGCGTTGTGTTTTGGCAGGAAGACGTCGTCGAGCCATTCGCCTAACGGGGTGTCGGCGCCAAAGCCCATGCGGGTGCGATTTGCTACTACGGTGATGTAATCTACCGTTTGGTTGGCCTGGTCGTATAAGGCCTCGTGGTTGCGTTTTATCCAATCTGCTGGCATAATTTTTAATTTTAAGGTTGATTGATGTTTTTAATTTTATTTGGTGAATGCACCATTTCATTTGGTGAGTGCACTATTTCATTTGGTGAGTGCACCATTTCATTTGGTGAGTGCACTATTTCATTTGGTGAGCGCACCATTTCATTTGGTGAGTGCACCATTTCATTTGGTGAGTGCACTATTTCATTTGGTGAGCGCACCATTTCATTTGGTGAACGCACTATTTCATTTGGTGAGCGCACTATTTCATTTGGTGAGCTCTTCAAATTGTTTTGGGAGTTTCTCCCGTTGATAGAAACCACCCCCTGTCCGCCGGCGGGTAGCCGATGGGTGTCCGGTAGAGAAAGTGTAAAAAGCAATGATGTTGAGTTTGTCATGGTCGAAGGGGGAGACGGTTTATTTAACTTTCAGAAGGTCGTATGGCGCAGGTTTTGAGATAACTTCACGGTCGTATCGCCATTCTGTTTAGTACGCGGCGCCGAACCATGTATAGCTAAAAAGCCCCATGATAAAGTGTAGCCGGGCTTTTTCGTCGTTGACATTGAAAAAGTGGTAGGCAAATCCTGTCAGGGCGTTTGTTATTGTGTATATCGCAGCCGTTTTCAGAAACAGCGATGAGTCTAAGACGATTAAGCATTATCGGCGTTGTTAGCATTGCCGTATACAGGTTGTTCGACAAGAGGGAGGTAAGTATTGCTTTTACTCCTTTCTGCCGGATTGTATCGGGGATGAATTTTACCGGCCAGAAATAAATGGCCAGTCTGCATCCGGGGATGCTATAGGCCCATGTCGGGATGAGTTGCCATTGTGCCAGCATCATGCAGATGAGGACGGCGAGGAGGAGGATGTATAAGAGGTGTTGTTTCATGTTAATCGTAAAGTTATGTTAAAAAATTGGGGGTTGTTTGATGGTGCGAAGGTAATCATTTTTTTGTAAAGAACAGGGGGTTGTATGTTAAATTTTTTATGGTTGCCGGGTTATCGGAAGATGTGTAGTACGCCTTTGTATTCGGCTGTGTCGTAGATTTGCCCGTCCCATCCTTCGCCGGTGAGGATGTAGTAGTAGATGCCGTCGGCGAGGTCGCTGCCGGTGTTTTGGTGTTTTCCGTTCCAGCCATCCCATGCGTCGCTACGTCCTTGGTATCGGTAGACGAGGGCTCCGGAGCGGCTGAAGATGGATATTTTGATGTATTCCATCGAGACGGGTTCTTGTCCGTTGATGAACCGGAATATGTCGTTTTCGTTGTCGCCGTTGGGTGTGAATGCGTTTGGGATGGCGTTGGCGTTAAGGTTTGATGGTTTGACTCCGATGCTTTGGATTTCGGTGCTGTCGATGCAGCCTGTAGTGGCGCTTTGTACCCGCAGGCGGACGTTGTAGGAGCCGGGGGTGTATCCGTCGACTTGGTATCCTTTGTAGGGGGTGTGTGGGGTGATCCATTGGGCGGGGTTGGTGGTTGAGTCGCTCCAGAGGATGGTGTGTCGGGTGAGTGGTTGGTTGATGTCGGCGAATCCTTTCCAGTGGTAGTGGTGGGCGTTGAGGCTTTTTTCTTGGGAGAAGCGGATGCGGAATAGGGCTTCGGCTTCGGTGGGGGGGTTGGTTTCGATGTCGTCTATTGGTGTTTCTTGTCCGTCGGCGGTGAGTTCTTTGGCGGTGATTTTGGCGTATACGGCGATGGCTGGGATGGTTTCTGTCATGGTGTAGCTGCTGCTTTTTCCGAATAGGTCTTTGACGGTGACGGTGTATAGGGCGTCGTGCATGGGCGGGGGGGTGGTGATGCGGAGGACGCCGTATCGTTGTGGTGATTGCCATGTGGCGTCGGGGTTGTCGACGCCTTTGTGGATGTCGTTGTCGGCCGACCATAGGACTTCGGAGGTGTTGTTGCCGTGGAGGGTTATTTCGCCGGCGTGGGTAGAGTCTCGCAGGTAGTCGTTGAAGTTGTAGAATTGGTAGGCGGTGTATAGGGATGGGCTGGAGGTCATGGTGAGTTCGAGGGCTTCGCAGGAGTTGATGGCTGTGATGCCGGTTACGTGGAAGGTGTCGCGGAAGACCCATGTGGTGTGTGTGTCGGGGGGTGCGAGGGGGTTTGTGAGGTTTCGTATGGTGACTTGGTAGCCTCCTTCGGGGATGGCGTGGAGGGTGGCGGTGGTGAGGGAGTCGTTGTGTTGGATGGTGTCGAGCCGGACGTCGGCGGTGTTGAGTGTTGTCCAGGTGAATTCTGAGGTGTCGGCGGCTGTGGCGGTGAGGGTAATTGGGTTGTTGTCGAAGAATATGTATATGTATTCTGCGCGTCCGGTGAGGCTGGTGGTGGCGACGACGGCATCGGCTGTCGGGGCGGAGAGTTGGGTTTGTGCGTGCGCGGCTAAGGGGGTGGTGGTGGCGAGGAGGAGGAGTGGTATGTATTGTTTCATTTTGATTTGTTTATTTGTTTGTTTTTCGTGGTGTTTTTTTTGATTGTATCGACTGGAATGTGGTTTATAGTGTGTTGAGCAGGGGGATGTAGTTGTCGGTGATGGCTGTGCTTGCTTTGTTGGCGGATTGTTCGGTGTAGCGGTGGGAGGTGGTGTTCCGGAGGTGAGACATGTTCATCCATTTTTCCCCGTCGCTGATAAGTCCGTAGCGGGAGGCGTACCGGATGGTGTCGCGCGGGCCGATGATGCCGGGTAGTCCTTGGTAGGTGAGGTAGTATTTCAGGAGGTTCCATGCCATTTCGTATGTTGTTTCAAAGATGTGTATGGAGCCGTGTTTTTCGTATTTGTTCATGGTGGGTATTTGGGTAAATTCGTGTAGCAGGGCGAGCGCTTTTTGGTAGTTGGTAAAGCGTTGTTTCCATCGAAGGCGGTAGATTTGGTCGGTCATTTTACACGGATGATGAAGTATTGTTTCCGGCCTTTTTGTATGAGGAGGTACCGGTTGTTGATTAATCGCCGGGGGTCGACGTCGAGGTCGGTGTCGGTGATTTTTTCTTTGTTGAGGCTGAGCCCTCCGCCTTGTATCATTTTGCGGCATTCTCCTTTCGAGGGGAAGATGGGGGTGTGGAGGACGAGCAGGTCGGTGATTCCGGCGGGGAGTTTGTCGGCGGTGATGTCGAAGATGGGTACGCCGTCGAATACGGCGAGGAATGTCGGTTCGTCGATTCGTTGCAGGGTGTCTTTGGCGGTGTTTCCAAAGAGTATTTGCGAGGCTTCGACGGCTGTGCGGTAGTCGGTTTCGGAGTGGACGAAGGAGGTGATTTCTTGCGCCAGTTTTTTTTGTAGTTCGCGGCGGTGTGGTGCTTCGGCGTGGGCGGTTATGAGGGCGTCGATTTCGTCGCGCTGGAGCATGGTGAATATTTTGATGTATCGCGCCGCGTCGTCGTCGCTTACGTTGAGCCAGAATTGGTAGAAGGCGTAGGGCGAGGTGCGTGCGGGGTCGAGCCATACGTTGCCTGTTTCGGTTTTGCCGAATTTGCCGCCGTCGGCTTTTGTAATCAGCGGGCAGGTGAGGGCATAGGCGTCGCCGCCACATTTGCGCCGGATGAGTTCGGCGCCGGTGGTGATGTTTCCCCACTGGTCGCTGCCGCCCATTTGCAGTTTGCAGTTCTTCGTATTGTAGAGGTGCAGGAAGTCGTATCCTTGTAGCAGTTGGTAGGTAAATTCGGTGAACGACATTCCTTCGCGTTCTTCGCCGCTGATGCGCTTTTTGACCGAGTCTTTGCTCATCATATAGTTGACGGTAATGTGCTTCCCGATGTCGCGGACAAAGTCTAGGAAGGTGTAATCTTTTGTCCAGTCGTAGTTGTTGAGCAGTTCTGCACGGTTGGGCAGGGCGGGGTCGAAGTCGAGGAATTTGTACAGTTGCTTTTTGATGCATTCCTGATTTTTGCGCAGGGTTTGTTCGTCGAGCAAATTTCGTTCGGACGATTTCATGCTGGGGTCGCCGATCATGCCCGTAGCGCCTCCGAGTACGGCCAAGGGCTTATGCCCGCAGGCTTGCAGGTGGCGCAGCATCATAATACTCACCATGTGCCCGATGTGCAGCGAGTCGGCCGTCGGGTCGATGCCTACGTAAGCGGTTACTTGTTCGCGCGACAATAATTCTTCCAAGCCGGGCATCATGTCGTGCAACATCCCGCGCCAGCGTAATTCTTCTACAAAATTTTTCATCCTGTTAAACATGCTTGCAAAGGTAGTGATTTTTTTTAGAAGGGAAGGGGGTTCGGGACAGTGGAAACAATAGACAATAGACAATTGCCCCTCTTAACAAAAAAAATAAAATTCCCTTTCAAAAATAAATTGCTATTTATAAAAAAACACTATTTTTGCAGTATGTTAAAATTTTCCTGATTATGAAATTTAAACACTCCCTGAGTCACCCCATAGCGACGCTAGGCGTTGGTTCTTTTGATGCAGCGTTTTTCCCTCTTTTTGCATCTTTATTATAAACC
>JAITKF010000076.1 GCA_031278545.1 Prevotellaceae bacterium | reverse complement strand
CGTTTCATCGTATTCAAATACAACTTTCCGTTGTGGGGATTGTCCGTTTGCCATAGCGGAAATACTGACAAACAATAAGCACAATAGGAAGGTTAAACATTTCATAGCGGTTATGGTTTAAATCAATTTGTTAATTGATAAAAATTATACCACAAAAGTAAAATTTTTTCTTGTACTGGCAAAAAAAAATTTGCTAAAAACAACGCAGCCCTTCAACAAAGCAATCCAGCAAGAATTCGAACAGCTTCACAAGTCAAAAATTTTTCATACTTTTGCCATCCATTAAAAACGGAAACAAGGAATGAAAATTTTAGTAACAGGAAGTAGAGGACAATTAGGATACGAATTGCAGCAATTTGCTGCGTCCTTTCCACAGGGACGGTTTGTATTTGTTGATATAGATGAACTGGATATTACTGACGGCGATGAGGTTATGGAATTTGTAAGCCTCCATCGTCCTGAATTTATTATTAATACAGCAGCTTATACGGCAGTAGATAGGGCTGAAGACGAACCGGTGGCGGCCGAGCGGGTCAATGCGTTTGCTGTCGGCCATTTGGTGAAGGCGGCGTTTTCGGTGAATGCGTATTTGTTGCATGTTTCGACCGATTATGTATTCGATGGGAAAAAAACCGAACCCTACGTGGAAACCGATGCAGTCAATCCATTGTCGGTGTACGGCAGGACAAAATTAGAAGGCGAACGCGCCGTGCAGTCGTACAAACGGGGGATTGTGGTACGGACGTCGTGGCTGTATTCCTCGACAGGGAATAATTTTGTACGCACTATGTTACGGTTGGGCGGTGAGCGCGACAGCGTGCGGGTGGTCAACGATCAGGTAGGCTCGCCCACGTATGCGGCTGACTTAGCGGCTGCGTTACTACGAATAGTGGCGAAAGTGGCGGTGCAACCCGGCCTTTTTGAAGCCGGTATTTTTCATTATACTAATGCCGGCGCTTGTTCGTGGTATGAATTTGCAGAAAAAATTATGCACGGGGGGCAATGCGACTGTCGGGTTGAACCGTGCACGACGGAAGACTATCCGACAAAAGCCCGCCGTCCGGCGCACAGTGTATTGGGATGCGGTAAAATACAGAGGGTGTACGATGTCGTCGCACCGGCATGGGACGACGCCCTGAAACGTTGCCTCAAAGCGATAATCGCAAAACAGGACGCTGGAAAGAACGAAAATCTTTAACTCAAAATAAATAACCTTAAAGTAAAAACAGTATGGACAAACACGTACAACAACGCGTGCAGGCATGGCTCACAGGGAGCTACGATGCCAAAACCAAAGCGGAGGTAAAAGACCTGATGGAAACGAATCCGACGGAACTGACCGAGAGTTTCTATAAAAATTTGGAGTTCGGCACAGGCGGATTGCGCGGCATCATGGGTGCCGGTACGAACCGTATGAATAAATATACGGTGGGAATGGCCACGCAGGGACTGGCAAACTACCTGAAACGATGTTTCCCGGAGTTGCCTCAAATAAAAGTGGCTATTGCTTACGACTGCCGGAACAATAGTTCCTGTTTTGCACAGATCACGGCGCATGTGCTGGCTGCCAACGGCATCAAAGTATATCTTTTTGAGGCGTTACGACCTACGCCCGAATTGAGTTTTACGGTGAGGCATCTGGGTTGTCAGGGCGGCGTGGTGATCACTGCCTCGCATAATCCGAAGGAATATAACGGCTACAAAGCCTATTGGAACGACGGCGCACAAGTAACCTCGCCGCACGACAAAAATATTATTGCCGAAGTGGAAAAAATCACCGACCCGCAACAAGTGCTGTTCGAAGGAAATGATGCCAATATTCAGCGTATCGGAAAGGATATCGACGAACTGTACCTGACAAAAGTGTTGTCGCTGGAATTATCGCCCGAAGCTGTCAACGCACGTAGCAACTTGCGGATTGTCTACACGCCGTTACACGGTACAGGTGTAACATTGATACCGGAAGCCTTGCGGCGGAAAGGATTTACGAATATCATCCGCGTGCCGGAGCAGGATGTCAGCGACGGCAATTTCCCGACAGTCCAATCGCCGAACCCCGAAGAACCGACAGCGCTAAAAATGGCCATCGACAAGGCGACAACAGCCGGCGCCGATATTGTAATGGCCTCCGATCCCGACGCCGACCGCGTAGGGCTGGCTATCCGCAACCTCGAAGGCGAGTTCGTCCTGCTAAATGGCAACCAGACAAACACGCTGCTCACCTATTATATATTGCGCCGCTGGAAAGAATTGGGCAAGTTGACCGGTAAGGAATATATCATCAAAACAATCGTAACCACTGACCTGATGCGCCGCATTGCCGAACACTACGGGGTGGAATGCTATAATGTATATACCGGTTTTAAAAATATCGCCGAAGTAATCCGCGACAACGAGGGATCGAAAACCTTCATCGCCGGCGGTGAAGAAAGTTTCGGTTATAATGTCGGCGAATTTGTGCGCGACAAAGATGCTGTAACAACCTGCTGTACGATCGCTGAAATGGCGGCCTGGGCGAACGAGCAGGGAAAAACGCTGTTCGAGATATTGCTCGGTATTTACGTCGAGTTCGGCTACTTCAAGGAAACGTTGATTGCCCTTACGAAGAAAGGCAAGGACGGGCTGACGCAGATTCAGGATATGATGAAACGTTTCCGCAGCGTCCCTTTGAAAACAATTGATGGGGCAATGGTTGTACGGATTCACGATTATTCGACGCTTGAAACCATTGACATTGCCGGCGGTGGCGCCCGTTCAAAGATAAACCTGCGCGAAACATCCAACGTCCTGCAATACGAAACGGACGACCACACCATTATCTCCTTGCGGCCTTCGGGCACTGAACCGAAAATCAAATTCTACTTCGGTGCCGCCGCCGAACTGAAAACAAAAGACGACTACCTCAAAGTCGCCGGTGAAATGAATGCAAAATTTGAACGAATAGCAAAAGAATTAGGAATTGCAACAAGCGTGACAGCATGAAGCGCAAACCTCGAAGTGGCGTAAGTAGTAGCGCAGGATGTAAAGCCTCCATTACAATGCGTAAGACCCGCAACGCATTACGCCAAAACAAATAAATAAATCAACAACATGCACGAGACAACAATTCGCGTACAATATTATGAAACCGACAAGATGGGGGTAGTACACCATTCCAACTACATTCGTTATTTTGAACAGGCAAGGACGGAATACATACGCGGGTTAGGTATCCCGTATGCCGACATTGAGGCCGCCGGCATACTGATGCCGATTATTACGACCGAATGCCGCTACTTCACCCCCGCCGGCTATGATGAGGTGTTGACTGTCCGCACAAAAATCAGTGGAGCGATTACCGTGCGTATCCGGTTTGAATACGAAATCTACAATGCCGCCGGAGAGCAAGTATGCACCGGCGCAACCGAACTGGCGTTCATCGATGCCCTCACACGCCGCCCCTGCCGCCCACCGGAAGCCATCAGGAAGTTGCAAGTCAATAGTCAATAGTCAATAGTCAATGCAAGAACTCCCTTCCAAATTATTAAACGCTGCGGTCGATGAATTTGCAAAATTACCGGGGGTCGGTCGGAAGACCGCCCTGCGACTGGCTTTGCACCTGCTGAAACAACCGTGCGAAGACGTGGAGCGATTCGGCAAAGCTTTTATTTCACTTCGTAGCGATGTAAAATACTGCACGGTCTGCCACACCATATCGGACACCGATCGCTGCCCGATATGCGACAACCGGCGCCGTGACCACACGACGGTCTGTGTAGTCGAAACCATCCGCGATGTATTAAGTATCGAGAATACACGGCAATACAGCGGCGTGTACCACGTATTGGGCGGCATTATCTCCCCGATGGACGGCGTCGGGCCCCACGACCTGTCTATCGACACGCTGGTAGATCGCGTAGCCGGAGGCGACATTAAAGAAGTGATATTAGCCCTGAGCACCACGATGGAAGGCGAAACAACCTGCTTCTACCTCTATAAAAAACTCCGCAATTTCCCCCTGCTTGTAACCACCATTGCCCGTGGCGTCGGATTTGGCGACGAACTCGAATATACCGATGAACTGACGCTGGGACGCTCGATTAAGAACAGGCAGCCGTTTACAATGTAAAAATAAAGACGATGAAAGAAGAGTTCTTACACTTTATTTGGGAACATGCCCTATTCGACAAGTCGAACTTGCGTACGACGCGCGACGAACCGCTTGAAATCGTAACGCCCGGACAACATAATACGGACGCCGGCCCCGACTTTTTCAACGCGAAAATCAGAATCGGCGATACCCTGTGGGCGGGCAATGTGGAAATCCACCGCCGCTCGTCCGATTGGGCGCGGCACGTACATAGCGACGATAGAAGCTACGACAACGTCATCCTGCACGTCGTCCTTGAAGACGACCGTCCGGTAGCGCGACCCGACGGACAATGGCTGCCAACACTGGTCTTACGTTATGCGCCGGAACTGGAACAAAGCTATACCGACTTGCTGCAATCGCCCGCATGGGTGCCATGCAGGAATGTCCTGAAACAAACCGAACCATTTCGGATTAACTATTTTTTGGGACGGCTGTTGGTCGAACGGATGGAACGAAAATCACAACAAATAATCGACGTCCTGCAAGCGACGCAGAACGATTGGCGCGAAGTTTTCTACCGCCTGCTGTTCCGCTCCTTCGGATTTAGCATCAATGCCGACCCCTTTGAAATGCTGGCAACAGCCACGTCTCTGGTGGCCATTGGAAAACACCGCCATTCATTGACCCAGATAGAAGCCTTACTATTCGGGCAAGCCGGATTATTGCAGGGCGAAGCAACGGATGCCTATCACCGGACGCTGCAAACGGAATACGCCTTTTTACAAACCAAATTCTCGTTGACGCCACTCGAAAAGCACATCTGGAAATTCCTGCGCCTCCGCCCATTCAGTTTCCCAACCATACGCATCGCTCAATTAGCAAAACTCCTGCAGCAATCCCACCATCTGATTGATAAAGTCCTCTACTTCCGTAATGTCAACGAACTATATACCCTCTTCAATGTACGGGCCTCCGAATATTGGGACACACATTACCTGTTTGGAAAGACCGCAAAGCGATACCCCAAAGTGCTTGGACGCGCCTCAATAGAACGGATTCTCATAAACCTCGTAACGCCGTTCCTCTTTACCTACGGACGACGGCAAGGCGACGAAACACTATGCGACAGAGCGCTCGCCTTAGTAGAAACATTGCCGCCGGAAAAAAACCAGATTACTGCCGGATGGGAACGCCTCGGCGTCGCCGCCGACAGCGCATTCTATACCCAGGCGCTCATCCAACTGAAAACAAATTATTGCAACAACAAACAATGCCTGAAATGCAGCATCGGCGCAAGCCTGCTACTATCAACGGTGAAGCCTGAAGCCTCCTTGTAAAAAAACGAATGTCTACACACAAACGTATCGAAAAAATTAAACCTTACAAAAGGCAACATGCCGAAGAATATGGAACTATTTCCAGTAGAATCGTCGAATCGCCTGCCCGCAACGAGGCGGCTAAGGGCGGCGACAGTGATATAGTCGTAACAGATTCGCTTGTTGATGAGCAATAGAAATTAAAAATAAAGAATATGGAACAATTTATAGTATCGGCGCGGAAGTACCGCCCTGTAACATTTGAGTCGGTCGTGGGGCAGAATACGATTTCGACAACATTGAAGAACGCCATCCGGCGAAAGCAACTGGCGCACGCCTACCTCTTCTGCGGGCCGCGCGGAGTAGGCAAAACCACCTGCGCACGCATCTTTTCCAAAACCATCAACTGCCTGCACCCGACCGACTCGATCGAAGCCTGCGGCCAATGCGAATCCTGCCGCTCCTTTGACGAAGGTCGTTCATACAGCATCCACGAACTGGACGCGGCGTCGAACAACTCGGTCGACGACATCCGCAGACTGACCGATCAAGTGCGAGTGCCACCGCAAATAGGAAAATACAGCGTCTACATCATCGACGAAGTGCACATGCTGTCCGCGGCGGCATTCAACGCCTTCCTGAAAACCCTGGAAGAACCGCCGGCGCACGCAATATTCATTCTCGCAACGACCGAAAAACATAAAATTATCCCGACGATACTCTCGCGATGCCAAATCTACGACTTCAATCGCATCAGCATTGACGGAATAGTGCGTTACCTGAAAGCAATCGCGCAAAAAGAACAAATAACCGTCGAGGAAACAGCCCTCAACATCATCGCCCAAAAAGCCGACGGAGCCATGCGCGACGCCCTCTCCATATTCGATCAGGCGGTTGTTTTCTGCGGACATACGATCACCTACGACGCCATCATTAAGAATCTCCATGTAGTCGACTATAAATACTACTTCGCCCTGACCGACCATTTGCTGGCGCATCGATACACCGAGGCGCTGCTGCTGTTCGACGAAGTGCTGGCCAAAGGGTTCGACGCGCTGCATTTCATCGCGGGACTAAGCGACCACTTCCGAAATTTGCTGGTATGTAAAGACGCGGCCACCATTAAACTGTTTGAATCAGGCGACGCCTTCAAAAACGACTACCTCGAACAGACATCCCGATGTACGCCTCTCTTTTTATTCACCGCACTCGGTATCACCAACACCTGCGAAATGAACTACAAAAACAGCGGCAATCCGCGACTGCATGTCGAGCTGGCGCTAATGAGACTATCCTACGTAGGAGTAGAAAAAGGCGCTATGATCGCTTTAGGAACAGAGACTGCTGCCGGAACAGCAGGAACAACTCCCCGCGACAGTGGCGCAACACCAAATCCTCCGACAACTACCGTAGAAACAGCAAACCCCTTAAAGACCATAGAACCTTCAGCTACATTAGAAACCATAGAACCTTCAAAACCTTTGGAAACAGCCGTACCGCCATCCTTCTCCTTAAAGGATACATTGAACGCTAAAGCAAGGACAGCGCCCAATACTGCACAATCTGAAACACGACAGACGACCTTTACGCCGGAACAGATGCAGACGGCGTGGCGGCATTTCGTAACCTCGATTCTCCACAAACCGCGCCTGATGGCGGCGGTCGAGCAGGTATCGCCAACGCTAACAGAGCAACATACGATACATATTACCCTGCACGAAAGCCAAAAGTGGATAGCGGACGAAGCAACGACAGAAATCGTCGCATTCCTGCGAAAAGAACTGCACAACGACCTGCTCGAGCTCGCCGTTACAATAGCGACCCCGGACGACACGGAAAAAGAAACGCCCCTCTATTCCCCTTCGCAGCAGTGGAATTACCTCAATACCCATTATCCGGCAGTAGAAAAACTGCGTCAGAATTTGGAACTGGACATAAAATAATAAAAAAATGAATACAATGAAACTACTTTTGATAAGCAACTCGACCAACGCCGGTGAGGGCTATCTGGATTACTGCAAGACGTCAATAGCGGACTTTCTGCAAATGTCGAATGTAAAGAAAATCCTATTTTTCCCCTTTGCAGCAGTAACATTCACGTACGACGAATACGAACGTCGGGTACAAAATAAACTAAACGACTTCGGCACCGAAGTCGACAGCCTCCACCGCCATACCGACGCCCGTCAAGCTGTAGAACAAGCGCAAGCCATCGTAGTCGGCGGAGGAAACACATTCAGTCTCTTAAAGAGCGTACAGGAATTGAACATCATAGAAACTGTCCGCCGGCGGGTACAAGAAGGCGTTCCCTACATCGGCTGGAGCGCCGGAGCCAACCTCGCCTGCCCGACGATTTGTACAACAAACGACATGCCGATTGTCGAACCGCACGACTTTACAGCCCTCCAACTAATACCCTTCCAAATCAACCCTCACTACACCGACTTCTTTGACCCCAAACACGGCGGCGAAACACGCGAGCAACGCCTGACCGAATACACAACCGCTAACCCTCACATGTATGTCGCCGGCCTGCGCGAAGCCTGCATGTTTCACGTCGAAGGCCGCCGCTTGCAACTGCATGGCGACCGTCCGCTACGCGTATTCAAACACGGCCGTGAACCGAAAGAATATGTAGCGACCGCCGACCTGTCGTTCCTGATGGGCTGAGCGCTATTTTTAAAAAAAAGACGAATCCCCGCTGAAAATAATCTATCCGCACCGGAATTTTTAATAATTTCTTACTTCCTCCTTCCTCCTTTTTTTGAGCCATCTTCGATAGTTTAATAACTTATTAATAATAGTTTAATATTCTTAATATACTCCTATTTTTTTCCTCGCAGTAGAATTACAGAATACTTGTTGTACCTTCACTCGCTAAAAGACATCAATTTAGATATATATTTAGATAGAGACTCATTATGTATAGCAATTCGACTATTGTATTCTTACGTCCCGGAAGACTTCTGCGTTTCCCGAGTGTCTTGATTTCTAATCATCTATTCTACCCCCCCATCACCCACCAATTTACTAATGTATAGTTAGTTACAGCAGTATTAAATAGCCGCATCACACATGCCCATCACGGGGATGCGGGTTATTATGTGCATTCCGAACAAGGATGCCGAAGAGTCGTGTATGCACATACGAGAGTCATGTATGCGTATATGCCGGTCGCGTATATACGGGCATTCATTTTAAAAATTAACATATAAACAAATCAACAATTAAACAACCAATGAAAAAAGGACTACATGTTTTAGCTATCGCTACGCTCTCCTTTAATATAATAAGTGTAGGATGCGAGTCGAAAGAAAATAGCGCACCAGACCCGACAAGGCTGGATGACGGAATGCATCTTACAGCCATACCCACAGAACGACTGACGCTCGAAGCGACGGTAACGGCAGAGGTAACCGCGACCACCCCGATGTTGCCCGAAACATCGTCCGTGTCCGTAGAGATTACGCCTTACGAGGAAAGGAAGAACATCAACGGGGTACTGATGACGAAAATGGGCGCCAATGGACGTCTCTTTAGCGTGGACTTAACCATCACCCAAAACAAAACCTTGACAGTGGGCGGCATAGATATTTCCGATTGGTGGATTGACCCCGATTTCTTTACCAAAACCGGCGCCCAGACGCTGTCCTTCCTACCTATCACCGGTAAATACCGTATTATTGCCGACGTGGAATGCAAGTACTTTAAGGTGCAAGTCATGAGCGGCGATGCTTTGGCCTCCTTGCAGGAAGACGGCTCCGGCGCTGTCTGGGCTATTGGCGGCGTAGGCAACCCTACTACGGCCAATTTAGTGGAGTGGAATCCCAACGAAGCCGTTTGTCTGGCGCCCATGGGTAACGGACGCTACAAACTCTCCGGCGTAGGCGGCCAACGTTTCAGAACGGGTGAACTTGGCATTAAATTCCAGCCCCGGCACGATTCATGGGAGCCCATTCTTCGTCCCGACGCGCCGGACAGCCCCGAAAATGACATCCTCCCTAAATATGCGCCGGTCAACAATGACTTTATCCGCGTGGACGACAGCTTACGGGCACGTGGCCCACGCCTTCTCCACCGCTTCATTGATATGGCTACAGATAAATTCCTCGCCCAACTCTGCGGCGAAGCCTGACTTTTCGATAGTCTTACGAACCTCCGGACTGACGCCCGACAAGATGAGTTGAATTTTCTCCCGCTGCGAACGCTTCCATAGATTGCGCAGGTTGTGCAAGCCGGTAGAGTCGATAAAAGGCACCTTGCGCATTCGGATAATACGCAGCCGCACCCGCTGCTTTTTACTGCTCAGATCAAATTCGTCGAACTTATTAGCAATACCAAAGAAGAACGGGCCGTTGATTTCATATACTTCCACACCATCGGGCAAATGCAGTGTCTCGGCGTCGCTGTACTCATCGCTTTCACTGTTTTTGATTTCCTCATTGATCACCGAGATAGTCGATGTTTCGGTAACGCGCTTTAAGAAAAGCAGGATAGCCATCAGCAATCCTATCTCGATCGCCACCGTCAGGTCAAAGACGACCGTCAGGAAAAACGTTACGACCAACACAACCACATCCGACCGCGGATTACGTAACAGCAGGCGGAACGACCGCCACTCGCTCATATTATATGACACCATAACCAGCACGCCGGCCAAACATGCGAGAGGAATATGCACCGCCAGCGGCATCAGGAACAGGAAGACCAGCAGCAGGAACACAGCATGGATAATACCTGCCACCGGTGTCCGCCCGCCGTTATTAATATTCGTCATCGTCCGGGCGATAGCTCCCGTAGCAGGAATACCGCCGAAGAACGGGACAATGACATTTGCCACCCCTTGCGCAATCAATTCGGTATTGGAACGGTGTTTCTTACCCGTAACCCCGTCGGCCACCATGGCCGACAGCAACGACTCGATAGCTCCAAGCATCGCAATCGTAAACGCCGGCTGGATAAGTCGGGTAATTGTCTCCATCGTAATGGTTGGCGCCTCCGGCTTCGGCAATGGCGACCCGCCTGACAGTTCGGGAAACCGGCTCCCGATAGTTTCGACCGGGATACCGAAACCCTCAAGCAGCAGCCCGCCGCCGGTCAATATCACAATAGCCACTAACGAGCCGGGAATACGTTTCGTTACCTTCGGCCAAAGGGCAATCAGCGCGACAGTCAGGCCCCCGATAACCAGCGCCGGCCATTGTGCCGTACCGATATGCCGGATATAGAAAATCCACTTATCCACAAATTCCGACGGTGCTGCGCCGGCCTGCAGCCCAAAAAAATCTTTTATCTGCGACGAAAAAATCACTACCGCGATGCCACTCGTAAAACCAACGACGATAGGGTAGGGGATAAACTTAATCACATTACCCAGTTTCAGCGCGCCCATCAGGATAAGCATAATACCGGCCAACACCGTCGCGATAATCAGCCCACTCATGCCGAATTTGGCGACAATACCGTAGACAATCACAATAAACGCCCCCGTAGGGCCGCCGATTTGCACGTGGCTGCCTCCTAGAAACGAAATGATGAACCCGGCAATAACAGCAGTAATCAGCCCTTGCTGCGGCGACACGCCCGACGCAATCCCGAAGGCAATAGCCAGCGGGATGGCCACCACGCCAACTATCAATCCGGCGATAAGGTCGGCGGCAAACGTTTGCCGGTCGTACTGCCGGCGTTTGATTAAAGTAAAAAACTTCGGTTGGAAGATACCTCGAAGAGTATTCGCCATCGACTTCATGCGCACAATTACGGACATTGCTTAATCAGTTCGAGGGCGTTCGGGTCGTTAAGCAAAGCCGCCTGTTGCCAATACCAGCAGGCTTCGTCGTGCCGACCGACGTTACTATACAACCATCCCATATTCATCATCGCCAACACGTTGGTCGGATCATGTTCGATAAGCGTTTGCATATCGCTAAAGGCAGTATCGATAGCGCCGGTATTAAAGTAAGCCAACGCCCGCGGCATCAGCAGAGAATAGGCCGACGGGAATACTGCCTGCAGGGAATCGACCAGCGCGATAACTTCGTCGTAGCGCTTCAAGTCTACATATACTTCGGCTTTCAATTGGCCGGCCATCAGGCGCGTTTCACTATTCATCGACATCCGCAGTGCGGGAATGTCGACGATTGCCAGCACACTGTCAAGCTGCTGCAACGTTTGATGAATCGACGCTTTGATCATGTAATAATTATCCCGCGGCTTAACCCGCAGGAGGCGGTTGAGACTGTTCAACGCATCGTCATGGCGCTGCACCAACAGGTAGAGATTGGTTTGAAAGGCCAGTGCGTCCTCGTTATCGGGAAGTAATTGGAGGATTTTATCGGCGGTTCGGAAAGCGTTCTCCATATCGCCGCTGTAGACGTAGCCGCCGGACAGTTCGTAGAGTGGCGTAGCGTGCTGCGGATACTTACGGTGCGCGTCGCTGAACAGGCTAATCGCATCTTTAAATACTTTTATGCGGGTATGCGTCATGGCCGTTGACATAACGGCAAAGGCCGACACAGCGACACAGAATAGTGGAAAAGCGCGCCGGCGCCACAATGACCGGCGGGCGGACAGGTAGCCGAAAGCCCATGCTACGAAGAACACGACGGGTACCATCGCCACATAGAAATACCGGTCGGCGGCAATGGTACCCAACATCGGCGTCAGGCGCATGGCCGAAACCAGCGTGGCGAGGTACAGCATAAACGCAAAGGCCAGCGGCCTCCTGATGCTCTTATTCCGCCATATCAACAGCCCTATGGCCAGCAGGAGGAACGGATATACATAGAAATCCCACGACAGGGGCAGGTTCGATGCAAACGGATGAGGGTAGGGCAGCGCCAGGTTGACCGGCACAAAGAACTTCGCTAAGTAGAACGTCAGTGGGTAAAGGAAAATAACGAAACTGTTGACGCCCGAAAAATGCGTAAGGTAATCGCTCAGCGGGGTGCTGTGCCCGCTACGCAGCAGGATAGCCGACACGCCTAGCGCAAATGCGCCGGCGAAGAAGGGCGCTTTTTCCAGCAGCACGCGCCACGACCCGATTTTCCGCCGGTAATACCAATCCAGCGCCAGCAACGCCAGCGGAAACGTAAAGGCCGACGCCTTCGACAACGCCGACAGCACAAACAGCGCAAAAGCAACGAGCAAATGCGTCATCCGACGACCGCCGGCGAGGTAGCAGACATAAGCTATCAGTCCGCCCAGGTAAAAACCGGCATAAAGCAGGTCGCCGCGACCGGTGAGCCATCCCACAGCCTCCACATTCACCGGGTGCAGCGCAAACAACAGCGCGGCGATACACGCCCCCCACGCATTGGGAAGCAATAAAAAAATCAACAGGAACACCAGCGACACATTGACCAAATGATAGAGCAACGAAAAAAAATGATACCCCGCCGGATTCGGCCCTGAAAACAGATAGTCGACGGCATGTGAAATCATCTTCACCGGGCAATACATCGCGTGGTAAGCCTGCGTAAAGAAATTCGGCAAATTAGAGAGCGACCGGATGTCCGGGTTATTGACGACAATCATATAATCATCGCCCGCCACAAAGCCGTTCTGCATCGACGGCCAATACACAATGGTCGTAAGCAGCAGCACGCCTGCCAGAAGATAATACTTATACCGGTTGACGTCCGGCTCGCGGGTAACTTTCGTTGCCGGCGCTTTAATCGTCGGCGCTTTGGAGGCCGGCTTAATACTCCTTTTTACAACACGGTGATGTTTTGCAGTCATAGTTAAAAGTTAAAAGTTCATAGTTCAATCGACGACAGGAATTCATCGAACAGGAATTCCGTATCAGTAGGCCCGCTGGTAGCCTCAGGGTGGAACTGGACAGAGAAAAACGGCTTATGCACATGCCGGATACCCTCGTTCGTATCATCGTTCATATTGATGAACAGCGGCTGCCAATCGCAGCCTAACGTAGCAGTATCGACGGCATAACCATGGTTCTGTGAGGTCACAAAACAACGGTTAGTACCGGCCATACGCACCGGCTGGTTATGGCTGCGGTGCCCGTATTTCATCTTAAACGTAGCGGCGCCACCGGCTTTTGCCAGCAACTGATTACCCATGCAAACGCCAAAGACTGGTTTCCCGCAGGCCAGCGCTTGCCGCAGGTGCGATACCGTCGCCCCGCAATGGTCGGGATTACCCGGTCCGTTGGACAGGAACAGCCCGTCGTAATCGAGCGTATGGAAATCATAATCCCACGGCACACGGATGACCGTCACCCCACGCCGTTGCAGGCAACGGATAATATTATGCTTAACGCCGCAATCGACCAGCACGATTCGCACACCGTTACCCTCATAAGTAATCACCTCGCGGCAGCTACCCTTCGCCACCAAATTCTCGCCATCGGGATTTGCGAAGACGACCTCGTCGGACATATCGCCCACGATACACCCCGCCATCGACCCTTTTTCCCGCAACAACTTGGTCAACTCGCGCGTATCGACCCCGTAGATACCCGGAATATGATGCTCGCACAACCATTCATGCAAACTCTTTTGGGCGCGCCAGTGGCTATGCTCATGCGTATAATCCGACACGACCAACCCCTTCACATGAATCGCTTCACTCTCGTAATAAGTCGAAAGATGATTCACCACCTGATTGGCCACCACGCCGTAACTCCCCACAATCGGGTAAGTAATCACCAAGATTTGCCCGATATACGAAGGGTCGGTAAGGCTTTCGGGATAGCCGACCATCGCCGTATTAAACACCACTTCGCCAGACGAAGCCGTCCGGCTGCCGAACGAAGCGCCATGAAACACGGAGCCGTCTTCCAAAATCAACGAGGCCGGTAATGCAAATTGCGTCATAGATAAATAACCGATACGATTTTATTTCCTAAATTTGCGCGCAAATGTACAAAAAAATGCCATGTGATGCAAACACCCCGTCCCCCTGCCATTCCCGCTAACCTTTCCCCTCCGACGCCCTCATCCCTGACGCCGCCGACGGTCATTTTAGCCGACGGCCAATACCCCACGCACCCCATCCCCTTACATGCACTCACGACCGCCGGCACGGTCGTATGCTGCGACGGCGCCGCCGTCAAACTCTGGGCGCATGGACGCGCGCCCGACCACATCGTAGGCGACCTCGACAGCCTGCCCGGTGACCTGCAACGCCGTTTTGCCGACCGCCTACACCATATCACATCGCAAGAGACCAACGACCTGACGAAAGCCGTCGGATTTTGCACACAACATCACGTCGCGCAACTGACCATCGTCGGCGCCACCGGCCTGCGCGAAGACCATACGATTGCCAACATCTCCCTACTGGCCGACTACGCCGCGCAATGCGACATCGAAATGCTCACCGACTACGGCACATTTACCGTCGTCCGCCAGACGGCCACATTGGCAAGCTATGCCGGACAACCGGTCTCCCTATTTTCACTCACCCCCGCCGTACCCCTTTCATCGGACGGCCTGCGCTACCCCCTGCACGGTCAACCATTACACAGTTGGTGGAAAGGATCACTCAACGAAGCCGCCGGCAACGCCTTCACCCTCCGTTTTGACAGCGGGGTCTTCATCATCTTCAGGGGACACAGAAGCATCCGGAAATAGGAATCCCTGCCGCGCGCGGCAGGAATGCCCAACTGCACGATGTAGTTTTGTTCTCGTCCACGACGAGGGATAAATTACCGTTGGATGTTCAGCAGTTCGGCGTATTCTTGTTCGGAGATGATTTTGATTCCGGCTTTTTTGGCGCGGGCTAATTTGGAGCCGGCGTTGAGGCCGGCGAGGAGGTGGGTTGTTTTGGCGCTGATGTCGGCGGCGACCCGTCCGCCATGTTGTTCGATGAGGGCTTTGATGTCTTCGCGCGGGCGGCTGAGTGTGCCGGTAATGACGAATACCATTCCCGTTAACGCGGCCGTGCGGGGTGCCTGGGCTTCGTTCGTCATTCGTATGCCTGCGTGGCGCAGGCGGGCGATGAGGGTGCGGTTGTTTTCGTCGGCAAAGTAGTGGATGATGCTTTGGGCGATGCGTTCGCCTATTTCGTCGACCGCCAGCAGTTGGTCGAGGTTTGCTTTTGCGATGGCGTCGATAGAGGGGAGGGCGTCGGCGAGTTTTTTTGCGGTGGTTTCGCCTACGTAGCGGATGCCTAATGCGTAGAGCGCCTTTGCGAAGGGCGCTTGTACGGAGGCGGCGATGCTGGTGATGAAGTTTTCTGCTGATTTTTCGCCCCAGTTGTGGAAGTGCCGCAGGTGTTCTTTTTTGAGGAGGTAGAGGTCGGCTACGTTTTTTATGAGTCCTTCGCGGTAGAGCATTTCGATGGTGGCTTCGCCGGCGTTGATGTTCATGGCGCGGCGACTGGCGAAGTGGAGTATTTTCCCGAGTATTTGCGGAGGGCAGTGGGCGTCGTTTGGGCAGTAGTGTTTGGCTTCGCCTTCGTCGCGGATGAGTGTGGCGGCGCATTCGGGGCATTGGGTGATGTAGTGGAAGGGGGGGCTTCCGGCTTTTCGTTGGGAGTGGTCGACGCCTACGATTTTTGGGATGATCTCGCCGCCTTTTTCGACGATGACCATGTCGTGGAGGCGGATGTCGAGGAGGGCGATTTGATCGGCGTTGTGTAGGGAGGCGCGTTTGACGGTTGTGCCGGCAAGTTGGAGGGGTTGCAGGTTGGCGACGGGGGTGATGGCGCCGGTGCGTCCTACTTGGAAGTCGACCGATAGTAGTTCGGTGATGCCTTGTTCGGCTTTGAATTTAAAGGCGGTCGCCCATCGTGGCGATTTGGCGGTCAGTCCCAGTTGTTGTTGCTGTGCGAGTGAATTGACTTTGATTACTACGCCGTCGGTGGCGTAGGGTAGTGTTTTGCGGGCTTCGTCCCAGTGCCGGATGAAGGTGGATATTTCGTCGAGGGTGCGGCATTTTGTCATCTGTTCTGATATGCGGAATCCCCATTGTGCGGCTTTACGGAGATTGTCGAAGTGGTTGTCGGCGGGGAGGTTTTCACCGAGTATGTGGTAGAGGAAGCATTCGAGTCCCCGGTGTGCGACTATCCGGCTGTCGAGGAGTTTCAGGGAGCCTGCGGCGGCATTTCGTGGGTTGGCAAAAGGGGGGGCGCCGTGGGCGGCGCGTTGGTTGTTGAGGCGTTCAAAAGCGTGGAATGGCATGAGTATTTCACCGCGTATTTCAAATTCGTGCGGCCATTCTCCTGGGGGTAGTTGCGGCGGGATGCTTGGGATGGTCCGGACGTTGGCGGTAACGTCGTCGCCGTATTCGCCGTCGCCGCGTGTTACGGCTTGGTGTAGCCGTCCGTTTAGGTAGGTGAGTCCGATGGCAGTGCCGTCGAATTTTAGTTCGCATACGTATTCTGGTTCGTCGTCGAGCGAGCGTCGTATGCGGCTGTCGAAGTCGCGGATTTCGTCGGTCGAGTAGGTGTTCCCTAGCGAGAGCATGGCGTATCGGTGCGCTACCTGCGTAAATTCCCGCGTGCGGTCGCTTCCTACCCGCTGGGTGGGCGATGTGGCGACAATGAGCGACGGGAAGAGCCGTTCGATGCCGGCCAGTTCTTGTAGTAGTAGGTCGTATTCAAAATCGCTGATGACCGGTTTATTTTCGATGTAATAATGGCGGTTGTGCGTTTCGATGGCGGCGCGCAGTCGTTCGGCGCGTTCGGCGGCTTCTTTGAGTGTCATCGTGTGTATTGTTTGTGGTTGGTTAACGTGGGCCGGTTGGCTAGTTCCCATGCGGTATAGAAGATGAGTTGCGTGCGTTTTTTGAGAGTGTCGTAGCGGATGCGTTCTTCGACGTCCGTCGGGCGGTACAGGTCGTCGTGGAGCCCACCGGTGTAGTAGATGGCTGGTACGTGGCGCCGGGCGAAGGGGTATTGGTCGGAGAAGGAGTAGAACGCTTCTGTGAATACGTCGCTGTCGTAGAATGTCCGGTCGAGGTATAGGTGGAGGTTTTGCCGGCGGTTGAGGCTGTCGGAGAGGAAGAGTAGTTCGGGGTTGAGGCGGTCGGCGCCTATCAGCATCAGGTAATCGGCCATGCCGTTGGGCGATCCTTCGACACGCCCGACGGCGTCGATGTTGAGGACGACGAATGTTTTATTCATCGGGAATAGCGGATGACGGACGTAATGGTCCGACCCGGCGAGTTCGTTTTCTTTAGCGTCGAAGGCAATGAATACGACCGAGCGTTGCGGGCGGCAGTTGTTTTTTAGCATTTCGGCGAATGCCTGTGCGATTTCGAGCATTGCCGCCACGCCCGATGCGTTGTCGTCGGCGCCGTGATATATCTGGCCGTTTAGTGTGCCTACGTGGTCGTAATGTGCCGAGACGATTACCGCCTCGTCTCGTCGCTCGTGGCCTTCTATCAGTCCGATGACGTTGACGCCCGCTGCCTTCTGGGTAACGAACGCTTGATAGTAGGAGCTGTCATAAGGCGTCCGTAGGGCGCTTTGTTCAAAACATTCGGCGATGTAGTCGGCGGCTTTCAGGGCGGCTTCTGTGCCGCTTTGGCGTCCCTGCATGCTGTCGGACGCCAGTATGCAGATGTGCCTTTGCAGGTTGTCGGGGAGGATACCTGCCGCTATGTTCTGTAACACCCGCTGCTGCGCTGCCGCAGTGATGCTGCACGCGAAGAAGAAAAGAGGAGTATACAATACGGACTTGTTCATACGGAAATTCAAGATGCGGCTTAGGCTTTACGTTTTACGTTGGTATTCGATGATTCGGTCGACAGCAGGCCGCAGGCGGCCATGATGTCTTGTCCTCGGGAGGCGCGGATGGTGGTAAGGAGTCCTTTTTGGGCGAGGCGGTTTCGGAAAAGTATCGTCTGCTCGTTGTTCGGGGAGCGCAGGGGCGAGCCGGGGATGGGATGAAAGCGGATGAGGTTGATGCGGCATTCCATCCCGTGTAGTAGCCGCGCCAGTTCGTTGACATGACGTCCGCTGTCGTTGAGTCCGGCAAAGAGGATGTATTCGAAGCTGACGCGCCGTTGTCCCGAGAAGTCGCAAGTGCGCAGTTGGCGGACGATGTCGGCTATCGGCCATGTTTTTTGCAGGGGCATCAGGTCGCGGCGTTCCGCGTCGAAGGGGTTGTGGAGGCTGATGGCGAGGTGGCAGTCGCTTTCGTTGAGGAAGCGCCGGATGGCCGGTGTGATACCGATGGTCGATACCGTTATGCGGCGCGGGCTCCACGCCCATCCCCACGGTGCGGTGAGGATGTGCAGGCTTGTGAGGACTTCCTCGAGGTTGTCCATCGGTTCGCCCATGCCCATGTACACGGCGTTGGTGAGGCGGTCGCTCTCGGCCACGCGGTGGAATTGCGCCAGTATTTCGCCGGTCGATAGGTTGCCCTGGAATCCTTGCCGCGCTGTCATGCAAAACCGGCATCCCATCCGGCATCCCGCTTGCGACGAGACACAGAGTGTCGCCCGCTCGGCGTCGGGGATCATCACCGTTTCGATGAAATGACCGGCGCGGGTTGGGAAGAGGTATTTCTTCGTATCATCGGTCGATTGCTGCACCGTTGCAGGGGCAAAGCCGCCCACCTCGAACTGCCGGCTCAACGTCGCCCGCACTGTTTTTGGGAGGTTGGTCATGGCGTCTATCGTCCCTGCTTTTTTCCGGTACAGCCAATCGGCCATCTGTCGCCCGACGTACGACGGCCATCCCTGCTGTGTCGCCAGCGCTGTTAGCTCTTCGAGTGTTTTACCGAGTAACCAGTCCATTTGAATCGGGGAGTTAGGGGGATGTTTATACTATCACCGTCGCTATGTATTTCTAATAATCTCCAGTTCTTTTCCTACTTTTACGAAGGCTTCGATGGCTTTGTCGAGGTGTGGCTGTTCGTGGGCGGCGGAGAGTTGTACGCGGATGCGCGCCTGCCCCTGCGGTACTACCGGATAGTAGAATCCGACGACGTATATGCCTTCGTCGAGCATCCGGTCGGCGAAGGTTTGCGAGAGTTTGGCGTCGTAGAGCATGACGGCGCAAATGGCGCTTTGCGTGGGTTTGATGTCGAAGCCGGCAGCGAGCATTCGGTCGACGAAATAGCGTACGTTTTCCTGTTGCCGGTGGTGCAGGGCGTCGCTTTCGTCCAGCATTTTGAAGGCTTCGATTCCGGCTTTGGCTACCGCTGGCGGGATGGAGTTAGAGAACAGGTAGGGTCGCGAGCGTTGGCGCAGCATGGCGATAATTTCCTGTCGTCCGGCAGTAAATCCGCCGATGGCTCCGCCAAATGCTTTGCCGAGCGTGCCGGTGTAGATGTCGATTCGGCCGTAGGTGTTGAAATGTTCGCTGACGCCGCGTCCTGTTCGTCCGACGACGCCTGCCGAATGGCTTTCGTCGACCATCACGAGGGCGTCGTATTGTTCGGCGAGGGAGCAGATTTTATCGACCGGCGCTACGTTGCCGTCCATCGAGAATACGCCGTCGGTTACGATGATGCGGAAGCGTTGCGAGCGGGCCGTTTTCAGGCAGTTTTCCAGTTCATCCATATCGGCGTTGGCGTAGCGGAATCGTTGCGCTTTGCAGAGCCTTACGCCGTCGATGATGGAGGCATGGTTGAGGGCGTCGGAGATGATGGCGTCGCGTTCGTCGAACAGAGGTTCGAATACTCCGCCGTTGGCGTCGAAGCAGGCGGCGTAGAGGATGGCGTCGTCTGTCCGGAAGTAGCGTGATATGGCTGCTTCCAGTTCTTTGTGCAGGTCTTGTGTGCCGCAGATGAAGCGTACGCTCGACATGCCGTAGCCGCGTTCGTTGATGGCTGTTTGTGCGGCTTGTATTAGGCGTGGGTGGTTGGAGAGGCCGAGGTAATTGTTGGCGCAGAGGTTTATTACTTCTTGTCCGTCGGCGATGCGGATGATGGCTTGTTGTGGGGTTACGATTATTCGTTCGTTTTTGTATAGGCCGGCTGTTTCGATGGCGGCCAGTTCGCTTTTTAAGTATTCTTGGAATTTTTTCATTTGTTGATTTGTTGGTTGATTTAAAAGAGTACGTTTAGTGCGTGGGGTATTATTTCGATGTATAGTTTTTTCCCCATTGTGCAGGATTCGCCGTCGAAGTGTACGTAGTCGTCGTGGGCTCGTTCGACGGTGATGTAGCGTCCGCGGAAGGTGTCGATGTGGGGCGACCGGTGGAGGGATTTGTTGAATAGTTTGGGCAGCATGAAGGGGAGGTCGCTGCGTGGTATGTTTTTCCATATTACGATGTCGAGTTTACCGTCGTGGTTGTCGGCCAGGGGTGCGACGTAGGCGTTGTTGCCCCATTGCGAGGCGTTGGCAAATGTGATGAGGAATGCGGTGCGGAGGAGGCTTTGTCCGTCGATGTGCAGGCGGTATTCTTGCGGGGTGTAGTGGAGGAGTGCGGTGGTGGAGTGTTTGATGTATTTTGAGAGGCCTCGTGTTTTGGAGGTGTTGAAGAGGTGTCCTACGAGTGCGTCGAAGCCGATTCCGGCGGTGCAGAAGAAGATTTTGTTGTTGATTCGTGCGGCGTCGGTGGGTTGTATGCGGGATTGTTTGATGATGTGGAGCGCTTTTTTGCAGTTCATGGGGATTTTGAGGTGTCGTGCGAGTCCGTTGCCGGATCCTATTGGTACGATGCCCAGGGCGGTGGGGGTGTGTATTAGTGCGCGGGCTATTTCGTTGATGGTGCCGTCGCCGCCGACGGCGACGACGGTGTCGTATCCTGCTTCGGCGTATCGTTTGGCTTGTTGGTATCCGTCGCCGGGGTATTGGGTGGTGTAGAGGAGAGTTTCGTAGTTGGGCAGCAGTCCGAAGGTTTCGCCGATGTGTTTCCAGAGCGTGCGTTTGTTTCCTGTTCCCGATACGGGGTTCATGATGAAGGCGATTTTAGGCATTGGTTGTGGGGGTTTGTTGGACGACTTTGAGGAAGATGTCGTTCATGGAGGGTATCCGTTCGCGGAATTCTTTGATTTCGGTTTTTGGGAGCAGTTGTTGTAGCAGTCCGTTGGTTGTTTGGCCGGGTTGGAGGCGGATGAGGGCTTTTTGCCATCCGTGTATGTATTCGTTGCCGGTGATGGTGTAGTTGGGTATTTGTAGGGCGAGGGGATGGTCGTGGTGGGTGCGGCAGGTTAGTTCAACGAGGTTGTCGCCGTATTGTCGGCGGATTTCGTGTAGTTTTCCTGAGAGTACTACTCGTGCGTGGTCGATGAGTGAGATTTCGTCGCATAGTTCTTCGACGGAGGCCATGTTGTGTGTGGAGAAGATGATGGCGCTGCCGGCGGCTTTCAGGGAGAGGATTTCTTCTTTGAGGAGGTTGACGTTGATGGGGTCGAATCCGCTGAATGGTTCGTCGAAGATGAGTAGTGGCGGGCGGTGTAGGATGGTGATGAGGAATTGTATTTTTTGTGCCATTCCTTTCGATAGTTCTTCGACTTTTTTGTTCCACCATGTTTGGATGTTGAATTTGTGGAACCATCGTTTGAGTTCGGTGGTGGCGTCGTGGCGCGACATTCCTTTGAGGCGTGCGAGGTAGATGGCTTGTTGGCCGACGTTCATTTTTTTGTATAGTCCGCGTTCTTCGGGGAGGTATCCGATTTTGTAGATGTCGTTGGCGGCGAGGGGGCGTCCGTCGAAGGTGATGGCGCCGCTGTCGGGGGCGGTGATTTGGTTGATGATGCGGATGAGGGTTGTTTTTCCCGCGCCGTTCGGCCCCAGCAGTCCGAAGATTGCGCCCTTCGGTACGGCTATGCTGACGTTGTCTAATGCCCGGTGATGGGTGTATTGTTTCGTTATGTTTTCTGTTTCTAATATATTCATGGTGCGATGTTTCTTTTTGCAAAGGTAGGTTTTTTTGTTGAGTTGCCGGGTTGTTGGGGGCCCACTACGCAGTGTAGTTTATTTCTTGTCGTGGACGGGGGTGGGGTTGTGCCGTTCATGTTATTTTGGGTTGAGGAAGTCGGCGCGGAGGGGGCTGAAGCAGTCGATGAGCAGGCCTTCTTCGAGGCAGCGGCAGCCGTGCCGGACGTCGGGAGGGATGTAGTAACCGTCGCCTTTTCGTAGGATTTTTTTTACTCCTTCGATGTTTAGTTCAAATATGCCGGCGGCTACGTAGGTCGATTGCGAGTGGTAGTGGGCGTGTTCGGCGCCGGTGGCGCCTGTTTCAAAGGCTACTTTGACGAGCATCAGTTGCCCGTCGTATCCCATTATTTGACGCCGGATGCCTTTTCCGCCGGATTCCCATGGTAATTCGTTTTCGAGAAGGAAGAGGTTGCTTTGTGTTTTCATGTTTTGTATGTTTTTATTCATTATTGATGTTCGGAGAGTGCAAAAGTAAGTAAAAAATTATAAACCGCCGGTTGTGTGGTATTGTGGCAGTCGTCCGGCGGCTGGTTATTTTTAATTCGTAATTAAAATGTACCTTTGCGTCTATGAGTGAAGAGAAGGATAGGTTGGAGACGATTGTCGAATCTGAGTATAAGCACGGGTTTACGACAGATTTGGCGCAGGAGTTTATTCCGCGTGGGTTGAATGAGGATATCGTCCGGTTGATTTCGTCGAAGAAGGGCGAGCCGTCGTGGATGCTTGATTTCCGTTTGGATGCGTTCCGGCGGTGGCAGGCGATGAGGATGCCTGCGTGGGCGCATTTGCGTATTCCGCCGATAGATTACCAGGGTATTATTTATTATGCGGCGCCGAAGGGTCTTGTGGCGACGGGTATCGATCCTGTGTTGCAGGCGACGTTCGACAGGCTTGGGATTCCGCTCGGGGAACGGAATATGTTGTCGGGCGTGGCGGTCGATGCGGTGTTCGACAGTGTGTCGGTGAAGACGACGTTCCGCGAGGCGTTGGCTGAAAAGGGGATTATTTTTTGTTCGTTCAGTGAGGCTGTGCGCGATTATCCTGATTTGGTGAAGAAGTATTTGGCGACGGTCGTGCCGGTGGGTGATAATTTTTTTGCGGCGTTGAATAGCGCGGTGTTTAGTGATGGTTCGTTTTGTTATATTCCGAAGCATACGCGTTGCCCGATGGAGTTGTCGAGTTATTTCCGTATCAATGCGCGGGGCACGGGGCAGTTCGAGCGAACGTTGATTGTGGCCGACGAGGGGAGCTATGTCAGTTATCTTGAGGGGTGCACGGCCCCGCGGCGCGACGAGCACCAACTGCACGCGGCGGTGGTGGAAATCGTCGTGCTGAAGGATGCCGAGGTGAAGTATTCGACTGTCCAGAATTGGTATCCGGGCGACCGGCAGGGGCGTGGCGGGGTGTTTAATTTTGTGACGAAGCGGGGTATTTGCCGGGGCGAGAATGGCCGCTTGTCGTGGACGCAGGTCGAAACCGGTTCGGCTATTACGTGGAAGTACCCCGGGACGGTACTTATGGGCGACCGTTCGAGTTCCGAGTTTTATTCGGTGGCCGTTACGAATCATCGTCAGCAGGCCGATACGGGTACGAAGATGATTCACATCGGGCGGGATACGCGTAGCCGGATTGTGAGTAAGGGTATTTCGGCCGGTTATAGCCAGAATGCTTACCGTGGTCTGGTGAAGATGTCCGCTTCTGCCGATAATGCCCGTAATTATTCGCAATGCGACAGTTTGCTGTTGGGTTCCCTTTGCGGGGCTCATACGTTTCCTTGTATCGAGAGCGATAATGATACTGCTATTGTCGAACATGAGGCGACTACTTCGCGTATTGGCGAGGATCAGTTGTTTTATTGTAACCAGCGCGGTATTTCGACCGAAGATGCCGTCGGACTTATTGTCAATGGCTATGCCCGCGAGGTATTGAATCAGTTGCCGATGGAATTTGCTGTGGAAGCGCAGAAGTTGCTGGCGGTGTCGCTGGAAGGAAGCGTGGGTTGAACTAAGAACTAAGAACTAAGAACTAAGAACTAAGAACTAAGAACTAAGAACTAAGAACTAAGAATTAAGAATTAAGAATTAAGAATTAAGAGTTATTAACTATTAACAATGAATGGTATGAGTATACGGTTATTTTTATTTTTAATGCTGCTTGTTGGCCCGGCGTGGGCGCAAGATGAACAGCGGAAGGAGGATGGTTATATTTTTACAACTGTCCGTGAATTACCTATAACGTCGGTCAAAAACCAGAACCGATCGGGTACTTGCTGGAGTTTTTCGGCGTTAGGCCTAATCGAAGCTGAATTGCTGCGGACGGGAAAAGGGGAGTATGATCTCTCGGAAATGTTTATCGTACACCGTTCCTATATTGATAAGGCGGTGAAATATGTTCGGCTGCATGGACATGGTAATTTTGCCGGCGGTGGTTCGTTCTACGACGTACTCTATGTTCTGAAGTATTACGGTATCGTGCCCGAACAGGCTATGAATGGCCTGCAATATGGGGAAGATAAGCATGTCCATGCCGAGTTGGATGCGGCGGCGAAAGCTTACGTCGAGGCAATCGTTAAGGATCCGAACCGGAAATTGTCGACCGTGTGGCTTGAGGGTTTTAAGGGGATCGTGGATGCTTATCTGGGCGTTGTTCCCGGACGGTTTATTTACGGCGGTAAGGAGTATACGCCGTTGACGTTTATGGCGTCGTTGGGTATCGAGCCTGATGATTATGTGTCGTTGACGTCGTTTACGCATCATCCGTTTTATAGTCGTTTTGCGTTGGAGATTCCCGATAATTGGCGCTGGTCGGATTCGTATAATTTACCGCTGGAGGAGTTGATGGGTGTTATTGATTATGGTCTTGAACAGGGGTATGTTGTTGCATGGGGGGCCGATGTGAGCGAGAGGGGTTTTTCGCGTGATGGGGTGGCGGTTGTGCCTGATGTTAATTTGGCCGATATGTCTGATTCCGACCAGGCGCGTTGGCTGGGGTTGTCGCAACGTGACCGCGAAGCGGAGCTTTATTCCGGCAAGCCGGGTTATGAGAAGGTTATTACGCAGGCTGTCCGTCAGGAGGCGTTCGATAATTTGCAGACGACGGATGATCATGGGATGCTTATTTATGGTGTGGCCCGGGATCAGGCGGGGAGGAGGTATTATATGGTGAAGAATTCTTGGGGTGAGTCGGGGTTGTATAAGGGGTTTTGGTATGTTTCCGAGGCGTTTGTGCGGTATAAGTCTATTAATGTCGTTGTGCATAGGGATGCTATCCCGGTGGGTATTAGGCGGGAGTTGGGGTTGTGGTAGGGGGGTGTTTTTAGTGGTTTTAGCTGTTCGTCTTATTAAGGATGAGGGGCTAGTCCTACTAAGGACTAGGGGCTAGTCCTTAGTAGGACTAGGGGCTAGTCCTTAGTAGGACTAGGGGCTAGTTCTTAGTGGGACTAGGGGCTCGTTTTTAGTGGGACTAGGGGTTCGTTTTTAGTGGGGTTGTTGTTTTGTGTGATGTTTTAGGATAGTTTGTGTATGGTCAGGCCGCTGCGTAGTTTTGGTTCGAACCAGGTGGTTTTTGGGGGCATGATGTGGCCGTTGTCGGCGATGTCGATTAGTTGTTTCATGGTGACGGGGTGGAGTGCAAAGGCAACGGCCATTTCGCCGTTGTCTACGCGTCGTTGTAGTTCGTGTAGTCCGCGGATGCCGCCGACGAAGTCGATTCGTTTGGAGGTGCGTAGGTCGCCGAGGTGGAGGATGTGGTCGAGTACGTGGGTGGATAGGATTGTTACGTCGAGGGTGGCGATGGGGTCGTTGTCGTTGTAGGTGGCGGGTTTTGCTTTTAGTGAGTACCATTGTCCGTCGAGGTACATGGAGAGGTTGTGTGGTCTGGTGGGGGTGTATGGTTGGGGGCCTTGTTGGGTGATGTCGAAGGGGGTGTTTAGTTGGTCGAGGAGTTGTGCGGGGGTGAGTCCGTTTAGGTCTTTGATTAGGCGGTTGTAGTCGATGATTTGCAGGTGGCTTTCGGGGAAGATGACGGCCATGAAGTAGTTGTATTTTTCGTGGCCGGTGTGGTGCGGGTTGGTTTGTCGTTTTTCGAGTCCTATTCGTGCGGCGGCGGCGGTGCGGTGGTGTCCGTCGGCTACGTATAGGGCTGGGATGTGGGCGAAGATTTGTGTGATGCGGGTGTTGGTGTGGGGGTTGTTTATGGTCCAGAGGTGGTGGCTAATGTTGTCTTTTGTGGTGAAGTCGTATTCTGGGGGGTGGTTTTTGGTGATGTTTTTTATGAGTTCGTTTATTTCGGGTGCGTCGGGGTAGGTGAGGAAGACGGGTTCGATGTTTGCGTTTTGGATTCGCAGGTGTATCATCCGGTCGTCTTCTTTGTCTTTTCGTGTGAGTTCGTGTTTTTTGATTCGTCCTTCAAGGTAGTCGTCAACGGCAGCGGCGGCTACGAGTCCGTATTGGGTGTGGTGGTTCATTGTTTGTGCGTAGATGTAGTAGGTTTCTTTTGGGTCTTGTTGTAGCCAGCCGCGTTTTTGCCAGAGGTGGAAGTTTTCTACGGCTTTGGCGTAGGCTTGGGGGGAGTGTTCGTCGATGATGGGGTCGAAGTCGATTTCGGGTTTGATGATGTGGAGTAGTGATTTTTCGCCGGCTTCGGCTTTGGCTTCTTGTGAGTTTAGTACGTCGTATGGGCGCGATGCTATTTCATGTGCTATTTTTTTCGGGGGGCGGAGGGCCGCGAAGGGTTTAATTTTTACCATGTGTGTGGGGGGTGTTATTGTGGGGTTTGTGTTAGTTTAGTTGGAATGTCCGGTCGTTGTGTGTGAAGAAGTTTACGATTTGCTGGGCGGCGGCTATGCCTGCGTTGATGTTGGCTTGGGTGGTTTCGGCGCCTATTTTTTTGGGGGTGGCGAAGTAGCGTGTGCCGAAGTTTTTTTGTAGGGTGGTGTGGTTGTCGGGGGCGATGTCGGTTATGTATTTTATGTCGGGGCGTTGGTGGAGGATGTCGGCTAGTTCGTTTTCGTGTATTATTTCTTTGCGGGCGGTGTTGATTAGGCAGCCGCCTTTTGGCATGGTGGATAGTAGGCGTCGTCCGATGGATTGTTTTGTTTGTTCTGTGGCCGGGATGTGTAGGGAGATGTAGTGGCACGTCTGGTATAGTTCTTCGACTGATGTGCAGGGTTGTACGTTGTCTTGTGTGATGGTGTTGTTGGGTATGAATGGGTCGAAGGCGAGGGTTTCCATTCCGAGTCCTTTGCCGAGTTTTGCTACTTGTCGTCCGACGTTTCCGTAGGCGTGGATGCCGAGTTTTTTGTTTTTTAGTTCGGTGCCTGTTCCCGGCTGGAAGGTGTTTCGTGCGGCGTATATCATCAATCCGATGGCGAGTTCGGCGACGGCGTTGGCGTTTTGTCCGGGGGTGTTCATTGCGACGATGCCGCGGGCGGTGCAGGCGGGCAGGTCGATGTTGTCGTATCCGGCGCCGGCGCGTGTGACGATTTTCAGTTGTTTGGCGGCGTCGATGAGGGTTTTTGTGACTTTGTCGGAGCGTACGATTAGTGCGTCGGCATCGGCGACGGCGTTGTAGAGGGTGTTTGTGTCGGTGTATTTTTCGAGTAGGTGGAGGGTTCCGCCGGCGTTTTCGATGATTTGGCGGATGCCGGTAATTGCTTCTTCGGCAAAGGGTTTTTCTGTGGCTATGAGTGTTTTCATTTTGATGGTTGAAGGGTGTTTTTTTCAAATTCCTGCATGCAGGTGATTAGGGCTTTTATGCTTTCTGTGGGGCAGGCGTTGTAGGTTGATGCGCGGAATCCGCCTACGGAGCGGTGGCCTTTGATGCCGACCATGCCGCGTTCTTTGGCAAAGGTGAGGAATGCGTCTTCTTTGTCGGCATGTTCTTTGTTCATTACGAAGCAGATGTTCATCAGGGAGCGGTCTTCTTGTGCGGCGGTGCCGGTGAATAGTTTGTTACGGTCGATTTCGTTGTATAGCAGTGTTGCTTTTTCGAGGTTTTGCTGGTATATGTGCGGTACTCCGCCTTGTGCTTTTATCCATTTCAGGGTTTCGTTCATAATCAGGATGGGGAATACCGGCGGGGTGTTGAACATTGAGGCGTTTTTGATGTGTGTGCGGTAGTCGAGCATTGTTGGCAACGGGCGTGATACCCGTCCTAAAATATCTTCGCGGATGATGACAAATGTGACGCCGGCTGTGCCGACGTTCTTTTGGGCGCCGCCGTATATCAGGCCGTATTTGCGGATGTCTACCGGCCGGCTCATGATGTCGGACGACATGTCGGCAACCAGTAGCGCCGGGCTGTCGTAGTCTTCATGGATTTCGGTGCCGTAGATTGTGTTGTTGGTGGTGATGTGGAAATAGTCGGCGTCGTGTGGGATTTCGTATCCTTTGGGGATGTATGAGTAGTTCCGCTCGGCCGACGAGGCTACTTTTATTGCCGCATCGCCACCCAGCAGCCGGGCTTCGGTGAAGGCTTTTTTTGCCCATACGCCGGTTTCCAGGTAGGCGGCTTTCCGTTCCAGCAGGTTGTAGGGTACCATCAAAAACTGCATGCTGGCGCCGCCGCCGAGGAACAGGATGCGGTAGTTGTCGGGGATGTGTAGCAGTTCGCGCCATAGGGTGTCGCATTCGGTCATTACCGCTTCCCAGTCTTTGCTTCGGTGCGAGATTTCGACGACGGACATGCCGCTGCCTTTAAAATCACGTAAGGCATCTATGCCTGCGGCGATGGCGGATTGGGGGAGGACGCAGGGGCCTGCGTTAAAATTATACGCTTTTTTCATGTGGTGGGGGTATTCTATTTTCATTTTGTTTATCAAAAGTACAACTATTTTCTCATACATCCAAATGAATTGTCATTTCACGTTCATTTAGCCTGCCCCGGTTCCCATCCGGCGGCCATTTCTTTCCCTTTATTTAGTCCTTTACTAGCGATCATCGGCGCTTCAATAGCCTAACAAAAGTGTCGATGGTTTTAATAAAAGTTAGCCAAATTAAAAAAAAAGCCTTACTTTTGCATTTCCTGTATTGAATGAAAAGAGTATAAACTAAAATAATTGTTAAATTACACATGGAAACAAAAAAACTAAAACAAATTGCGCTTGATTTAAAAGCTAAAATTGAATCCGGCTTAAAAAAAGACGGGGAAGAAATCCAGTGCCTGCCGACCTACATTTCGCCCAATACGACGAATATTAACGGGCAGGCCGTAGTGCTCGACCTGGGCGGTACGAACTACCGTATGGCACGGGTCGACTTTGAGAACGGGCAACCGGTCATCCATCCCGAAAACGGCTGGAAACGCGACCTGTCGGAAATGAAGAACGACGGCTATACCCAGGAAGACCTCTTCAAAGCCCAAGCCGACCCTATCGGTGAAATCAAAATAGATACGCAACGGGGAACCCCCCTGGGATACTGCTTCTCGTACCCGGCCAAATCACTGGCCAACGGCGACGCCCAGCTGCTCCTCTGGACAAAAGGCGTTAACATCGAAGAAATGATCGGTAAACCGGTAGGAGAACCATTGCGGAGGTACTTTAACGAAAAAAAACAACTCCGCTTTACCAGCATCAAAGTAATCAACGACACGGTGGCAAGCCTGTTCGCCGGCCTGACCAAACCCGGATACGACGCCTACATCGGACTCATCGTCGGTACGGGCACGAACATGGCCGCCTTCATGCGGTCGGATAAAATCGACAAGTTAGACCCCCTACATAAAACCGGACAATACATTCCGGTCAACCTCGAATCGGGCAACTTCCACCCGCCCCACCTTACGATCTACGACGAAATGGTCGACGCCAATTCCGATAAAAAAGGAGCGCAACGATTTGAAAAAGCAATCTCGGGCATGTACCTGGGAGAAATATTTAAATCCGCATTCCCGCAGGACGAGTTTGAAGAAAAATTCGACGCCCAGACACTGACTACCATCCTAAGCTATCCGGCCATCTATAAAGAAGAATACGTAAAAATGGCACGCTGGCTCTACGAACGCTCGGCACAATTAGTAGCCGCATCACTGGCCGGACTGATACTAGTACTACTTTCACACGAACCCTCCATCAAACGAGTACTGCTCACCTCGGAAGGAAGCCTGTTCTGGAGCCAAAACAGAAAAGACAAAGACTACTCAGAAATCGTCATCGAAGAACTACACCGCCTCCTGCACGACTTCGGCCACGACAGCATACGCGTCGAACTCCTCCACATGGAAAACGCCAACCTGATAGGCACAGCCATTGCGGCGCTATCGTAAGCATCGAAAGCAAACGACCGCCCAACCCCCCACACACACCCCTCATCCATCAACTACAAAGGGCGCAAAGGAAAAACCTTGCGCCCTTTATCTTTTCACAATAAACGATGCTTTATACGAACCGCCCGTATCGAACCACCTGATAGCCCCGTATCGGGCGATGCGATAAAACCCCTCAACAAGCCATACCCTTGACGCACACGTCGCCATAACACCCCGCCACAAGGAATCCCCAATTCTTACTATCTTTGCATTCCAATTATATAAAATGAAAAAAACAGCACACTTAATCATCCTCACCCTGTCTGCGGCAACGGCGATGGCTCAAACCCCGACAATGCAGGAACGACGGCGCGAACAGCAATGGGTCGACTCGGTCATGCAAACGCTCACCCCGCGACAACGGATAGCGCAACTCTTCATCGCCCCCGTCCACCTTACAGGCGACAAGCGAAACAACGTAGCGGCCACCCTCGAACTGCTGCAACGGGAAGCCATCGGAGGACTGATAATCATGAAAGCGCACCCGTCCCACTACGCCGCCGGGCTTAACGCACTGCAAGCCTGCGCCACGACGCCCCTGCTGGTAACGATGGACGCCGAATGGGGCGTAGCCATGCGGATGGACAGCCTCATGCCATTTCCACGTCAAATGGCGCTCGGCGCCATGTCCGACGACAATCTGGTACGCCAAATGGGCGAAGCCATCGGCGAACAATGCCGGCGGGCAGGCATTCACCTGAACTTTGCCCCGGTCGTCGATATTAACAACAACCCCGCCAATCCGGTAATCAGCAGCCGGTCGTTCGGCGAAAATAAATACAACGTCGCCGCCAAAAGCATGGCCTACATGCAAGGACTGCAAAATAAAGGCATAATGACCTGCATTAAGCATTTCCCGGGACACGGCGATACCCCCCAAGATTCACATGAAACACTGCCGGCGATGGCACACTCCCCCGCACGGATGGATTCCATCGAACTGTTCCCCTTCCGCACGCTGATGGAAGGCGGCGTCGACGCCATTATGGTAGCGCACCTGCAAGTACCGGCCTTCGACACATCCGCACGCCCCGCGACATTCTCCCCCGCCGTCGTCAGCCGCTTGCTGCGCGACGGCATGGAATTTGGCGGACTGGTTATCACCGACGCACTGAACATGAAAGCAGCTACCGGCTCCGGCGACAGCCCCCCGCCCGCATTAGCCGCCCTGCTGGCCGGTAACGACGTCCTGCTGATGCCCGACAGCATCGCCGCCTCCATCACGGCAATAGCACAGGCCGTAGCCAACGGCGAGCTCCCGGCGCATCAGATTAATATGAAATGCCGCAAAATGCTGGCCGCAAAATACCGCGCCGGTTTAAACCAATACACCCCCGTCAATGCTACCGGCCTGCGCGACGACCTGAACAGCCCGGCCCACGAAGCCCTGCGCTATCGCCTAACGGAACAGACCCTCACCCTGCTGTGTAACGATAACGACCTGCTGCCGCTACGCCGCCTCGATACGCTGAAAATCGCCTGCCTGAGCATCGGTGAAAACGGGGAGGCATTTGCGCAATACTTGCAGCGGTATGCCGGGATTGGGAGGGTCACAATCCCCCGTGCCACTTTAGTCGCCCCCGGGGCAACGCCGGATAGCTTCACGCAATTGCGGGAACAACTGCGGGCGTATAACCTCATTATAGCAGGCTACCATGCGACCGATACGCGGGCGTCGCACAACTTTGGCGTCGACAGCCTCACGGCGGCCTTCCTCACCGGAATAGCGGCGGAGCAGGCGGTGGCGCTCGTTTTCTTCGGCCTCCCCTACGGCATCCGGCAGTTCCCCGACAGGCGCCGGTTTTCGGCCATCGTCATATCGTACGATAACACGAAATATGCGCAGGAACGGTCGGCGCAACTACTCTTCGGCGGCGTAACGGCGCAGGGAACCTTACCGGTATCGATCGACCAAGGGTGGGTTTTCGGTAACGGCGTCCGCCAGACAACGCCCGTGCGGCTGCATTATGTGACGCCCGAAGAGATCGGCATCGCGCGGCAAGAACTGGCAGCGGTCGATACGCTGATTGCCGACGCCATCCGCCAGAAGGCCATACCGGGGGCGCAGGTGATGGCCATCTACCGGGGCGATGTATTTTATCATAAAGCCGTCGGGCGTCATACGTACGATTCGGCGGCGCAGGCGGTCTCGGAGCAGGATGTGTACGACTGGGCGTCGATTACGAAAATCGGTGCGACGTTGCCTGTCGTGATGCATCTGGTCGGTCGCGGGCAGCTGCAGGTCGACGCCACACTGGGCGACTACCTGCCGGAGCTGGCGGCGACGAATAAAGGCGACCTGCATATCGCCGACCTGCTGACGCATACCGCCGGTTTGCAAGCCTTCGAGCCGTTTCACCGGTCGCTATTTAAGGCCACGCGTGATTCGTCGGGCTTACCCGATACGGTGTATTTTGCGCCTCAGGCGTCGTCACGCTATCCGAGGCAGGTAGCCGGCGGGCTATATGCGTCGGACGATTTGGCGGCGTTACTGTACGATTGTATTGACCGGTCGCCGTTGCTACGTCGGGCGTACCGGTACAGCGACTGGGGGTTCCTTTACTTGCAACGGATGCTGGAACGTCTCACAGGGTACGGGCTCGACCGGATGGCCGACAGCCTGTTTTATGCCCCCCTGGGAATGCACACGACCGGTTACCGTCCGCTGCTGCGTATGGCGCCGAGCCGTATCGTACCGACGGAGGTCGACACATTGTTCCGCCGGCAACGCGTCCACGGTACTGTCCACGACCCGACGGCGGCGTTGCTGGGCGGTGTGGCGGGGCATGCCGGCCTGTTCGGTAATGCCGACGACCTGGCAAAGCTTTTGCAAATGTACCTTAACGGGGGGGAATATGGTGGCGAGCGTTACTTGCCGGATAGTATCGTCGACCGGTTCACCGCCTGCGCCGCTTGTGATAAGGGCGTACGTCGCGGACTCGGTTTCGACAAGCCCGAACCCCGTCCCGATAAACCCAGTCCTATTGGGCGCGAATGGTCGCTTGATAGCTATGGGCATTCGGGCTACACCGGCAACCTCTGTTGGATCGACCCGCAACGCCAGTTAATCGTGGTCTTCCTTTCCAACCGTACCTTTCCTGATGACAATAACCGCCTCAGCCGAATGAATACACGTACAGCTATCTTTTCAAATTTTGCAAGAGTAGTGCCGAAATAAGGCGCCTCCCTGACGGGGATGGCGATTGTGAGTAAAAAGCCGCTTTTTTCGGCAGAATACGGGGTTCTCGTCGATTAAAACGTCCATTTCTCCCTGCTTGCTAACGGGCGGTCGCTGATTTTGATCATCTGGGGCAGCTGGTGGCCTTTGAAGGCTACTTGGGCTTTTTGGTTGGCTATTCGGGCGACGGTGTCGGCGTCAAAACCTTTTTGTATGGTTTCGTCCGGCGAGAGTTGTTCTTCGATGAGGGCATGTAGAATCGGGTCGAGTTGGGCGTAGGGTGGCAACGAGTCGCTGTCTTTTTGTCCGGGATGGAGTTCGGCCGACGGTTCTTTTTGTATTATGTTAAGCGGGATGATGGGTTTGTTGCGGTTGATGTACCATGCCGTTTCGTATACTTGTGTTTTATAGAGGTCGCCTATCACCATCAGGGCGCCGATAAGGTCGCCATAGAGGGTGCCGTAGCCCATCGCCAGTTCACTTTTGTTCGAGGTGTTCAATACGAGGCAGTCGTATTTGTTGGATATGGCCATTAGCAGGGTTGCCCGGATGCGTGCTTGCAGGTTTTCTTCAGTTATATCGGTTTTCTTTTTGCTACCGAAGACAGGGGTTAGTTCTTTGATAAATGCGTGGTAAATATTTTCGACAGGGATTAGGTGGTGTGTGATGCCTAAGTTTTCGGTCAGCAGTAGGGCGTCGGCTACCGAATGGAGGGTGGAGTATTGCGAAGGCATCATGAGGCCTCTTACGTTTTCTTTGCCCAGTGCGTCGACGGCCAAAGCGGCTACTACCGACGAGTCGATGCCTCCCGAAAGGCCGACAACGGCTGATGTTTTGCCGCTTTGTGCAAAGAAGTTCCGCAGGCCGGCTATTAGTTTTTCATGTATGTTTTCTGCTGTCATAGTTACATTACAAAGTTAGTGCTGATTGATTTGTTTAAGTAGACTTTGTTGATAACGTCGGCCATCAGTTCTGCGACTGACAGGACTTTGATTTTCGAGATATCGACATCTCTCTTGCGGGACAGGGGGATGGTGTCGGTTACAATGACTTCTTCGAGCAGCGAGGCGGCAATGCGTTCACAGGCCGGTCCTGAGAGTACGGCATGGGTAGCCATTGCCCGCACGCTCAGGGCGCCTTTGCCGATCATCATCTCGGCGGCTTTGACTACCGTGCCGGCTGTGTCGATCATATCGTCGAGGATGATGATGTGCCGGTTTTCGACTTCGCCGATAGCGGTCATTTCACCTACGATATTGGCTTTTTCGCGTGATTTATGACAAATGACCATCGGGCATTGCAGGATGCGTGCATAGGCGTTGGCGCGTTTTGCGCCGCCCATATCTGGCGCGGCTATCGAGAGGTTTTCGAGGTTCAAATCGCGGATGTAAGGCAGGAAGATGGAGCTGGCATAGACATGGTCGACCGGGAAGTCGAAGAATCCTTGAATTTGGTCGGCGTGGAGGTCGAGTGTCATGACGCGGTCGCAGCCGGCAGCGTGAAGCAGGTTTGCCACTAATTTTGCGCCGATAGATACGCGTGGGCGGTCTTTCCGGTCTTGCCGCGCCCATCCAAAATAGGGTATCACGGCCATGACCTTATAGGCCGATGCTCGTCGGGCGGCGTCGATCATCAGCAGTAGTTCAAATAGATTATCGACTGGCGGGAAGGTGGATTGAATGACGAAGACTGTACAGCCGCGTACGCTTTCTTCAAATGCCGGTTGAAATTCCCCATCGCTAAATTCGAGGACGGTGGTGCGGCCAAGGTCTGATTTCAGGGCGGTAGCTATTTTGTCGGCCAAATAGAATGAGCCACGCCCGGAGAAGATTTTTATTTGATGTGTATCCATACTTTTATTAAAGATTTACAAAAGTACGATTTTTCGACGGCTTATTATCCCCATTCTCTATAAAAAATAAACATTTTTTTAACAACGCAAGACGGGGCGCGGGGCAGGGAATGCAGGATATTCCTAATTCCTGAGCGCCGGGCAGCATACGTCCTTATAGAATTGCCGGTTGAACTGGTAGGCGAAAAACAGCTCGTGTGTACCGTAGGTGGCTATATTGACTACGTCGTCTACGCCGTAATCAAACGAGTAGCCTATCCGTATCCGCGAAGTCAGGTTCATTCCCGCAAGGAGGGCTATGTTATGGTCCGAACGGTAGACCGCCCCTATCCAAAAGCGGTCGTTGTAGGTATGCAGGTTTCGTGTTTTGAAGAAATAAAGGAGCGCACCGGCTTCTGCACGGTAGATGTCGCGGCGATAGGTGAAGGAGGCTATCGGTTCTACGCTCATCGAGCGGGTTATGTTGAAGCGCGACGAGAGGTAAGCCCATATATTGACCGAGGGCGCATAACGGCTGTCGGCCATCGCTCGCACCCCGATATGGCGGACGGTTACGCCGAATTTAAATGCGCCTTTGTATTCGAGCCCGAAATCAAAATCGGGGGTATATTCCTTATCTCGGTTATAGTCAACTACCGGGTCGCCCGGCTCGTCCAATTGAGCGGCGTTGATGTCCGTATGCCGTGCCAGCACGCCGGCCGACAGGCCGAACGACATCATCGCACCGGAAGCAAATTGCATATAGTAGGCATAGGCCAGCCGGAAATTGTAGGTTTGGTACACGCCGATATAGTCGGCGGCCACCGTTGCGCCGAACCCCGAATGCAAGGGTTGGTTAAAGTAATCGAATGCGCCGGCGAGGGTAATCGGCGCGCCGTCTAATCCTAACCACTGCGAGCGGGTGTGCAGGAAGAAACCCGTCGAGAGGCTGTTGCCGACAGCCGCCGGATTGTACAACGATTCGTTAAACCACCGTTGTGAGAAATCAAAATCACTCTGCGCATAGGCGTTTGCAGACGACAGTCCAGCTATGACGAGTATAAATAATTTTTGTTTCATTTTATTTAACCACTGTAATAAATCCTGTTTTTTGTATTTCGCGTATTCCTTCTTCCAAGTAATACAATATGTAAAAATAGACATCTTCGGGCACTACCCTGCCGTGGTGCGTACCGTCCCAGCCGTCGGAGCCTTCAAAGAGCTTTCGTCCCATCCGGTCGAAAATAATTACCCGCAGGCCTTTCATAAAATACTCGTTGATGCCGTCGCCGTTAGGCGAGAATACTTCGGGGATGAAAAAGCCGCCGGTTAATTTGTATTCTTTGGTTACAACACAGCCATACTCGTCGGTTACCTGCACGCGGAAAGGATACCCCGCATCGTTATATTCGATACGGAACGGCAATCCCTCCAGTGCGCCGGTGGGCAAGAACTGGATGCCGGCAGGAAGTTGCCCGTCGATTAACGAAAATACAGGTGGTACGGCATTCGTCGTTAATTCTTGGGCATAGGGGATATTCCGCCGGTATGGGGGCAATACATCCGGCAAGATGTACAACTCCTCTCCAACGATTATCGTAACCGTATCGCGCACATCGGGGCAGGGCCAACGGCTGGCGGTAACCACGTAGTCGCCGGTAACCGTCGGGCGCATTACGGTATTATTCACATTCCATTGAATATCCCCGTTGGACTGTTTGGTCGACAAGGTTACTTCTTCGCCGTAGCAAATGCGCCGGCTGTCCATGGCTACCACATCAGGCGGGTTGACGACCGATACGCGCAAGTTATTTCTTGTTCGGCATCCGCCCGACGCGCCGGAGGCTTCCACATAAAACGTCGTGTCGGATGATAGGGGCAGGGTGGTGAATGTCCGTGCCTGTATAAGGAGGCTGGTATAAAGCGCGTCATCGTACCAGCGCAGAGTGTCGGCGGGGTTCGCGGTCGTAGCAGATAAAATGATACTCGTACCGGCGCATACGGTCGTATCCCCGGTGGTCAATACCGGCAAGGGAAATACGATTATCTGCACCTTGTCGGACGACGTGCATCCGTTATCCGATACGACTTTCACGTAATACGTGGTAGTCGTCGTAGCCGTTATATCGAAGGCATGCGATTGCGTAACCAAATTCGTATGTTGGGCGTCGCTGTACCAGCGTATCGTGTCGGAAGGATTGACGGTCGTGGCGTATATTGACACCGGCAAACCGGCGCAAAGCGACGTATCTTCCCGCACGTCTATCGTCGAATAGGACGATACCCGCACGCGCACCGAATCGTATACGCTACAAATATTGCCGGCGGTGGCCTTTATATAAAATGCAGTGTCGGCGGTAGCCGTGAAGGTAAACGAACTGTTCTGCGGAAGGACATTTGTATAACTCGCATCGGCGTACCAGTTCAGGGCATCGCCGGAGTTCGTCGTCGTAGCGGCGATAGTTACTGTTCCGCTGCCGCAAATGGCGATGTCCTGCACGGACAGCGACGGGAAGGGGAA
>JAITKF010000005.1 GCA_031278545.1 Prevotellaceae bacterium | reverse complement strand
CGGCTACACGGCTACACGGCTACACGGCTACACGGCTACACGGCTACACGGCTACACGGCTACACGGCTACACGGCTACACGGCTACACGGCTACACGGCTACACGGCTACACGGCTATCCTTATCTCTTAAACGCAGCGGCGCGGAAGCGCAGCGATGCAGGGATTTCTTCCCTGCATCGGGAATGTTCCCCACATCCTGTAAGGATAGGACGCTCCATAGAACGTCGGAACAAGGCATGGTCTGTCCCAACATATTGTTCAACGCATTCCTGCGGAACGCCCGACGATTTTACAATACTATACAAATTTCAGGAGGAAAACCACACGCACAGGAAGCCTCCTGCATCACCCTTTACGTATCACCCTTCATACTTCACGTAATATGAAACAAAAACGCATACCATCAATGATTGCCATGCTCGCCGTTGCGGGCATAATGACGACCATCGCCCTTTTTGCCGCCGGATGTGGCTCGAATAATACGCTGCCCGTCGATAATACGTTGTCAATTTCGGGCGTCTATATTCCCCAAACTATTGACGTGCCGGCAGGCGCTCCGATTACGTTGACAGGAAAAGGATTTAAAATGGGCGACCACATCCGGCTCGTCCTCGAATCCGACGAAAGTCGCACATACCTGTCGGCTATCACGACGGTTACCGAATCATCCTTTACGTTTACAACGCCGGACGGTATTGAGAGCGGGCGGTACAAGCTGAGTCTTGTGCGCGACGACCGTACACTGCTGTTGGGTGCAACGATGCTGACTATCGTCCTCGTGATCGACATCCCCGACCGTGCGGGAATGACCGTCAAAGGGATGGTCTACAGTAATACCACCGGCGTAGCAGGCGTCGTAGTGTCCGACGGCTACGAAGTAACGACGACCGACGCAAACGGCATTTATTACCTGCCGTCGGAAAAGAAAACCGGCTACGTGTTTATTTCCGTGCCGGGGAATTACGAAGTCGCCAATAACGTCAATGCACCGCAGTTTTTCAAACGACTGAGCGGCGGCACGGCGGTCGAGCAGAAAGATTTTGCGCTGCTGCCGGCTAACAATGATAAACATGTGCTGCTTGCAATGGCCGATATGCACCTAGCCAACCGCAATAGCGACCTGTCGCAATTCGGGAATTTCCTGACGGACGTGAACGGCGTGATTGCATCGCATGTCGCTGCCGGCACAAAAGTATACGGTCTGACGCTGGGCGACCAGACGTGGGATTTGTATTGGTACGAGCGCTCGTTTGCGTTACCCGAATATATCCCATGGATGAATAAAATCAACTGCACGGTGTTTAACGCCATGGGCAACCACGACAATGACCCCTACTGCACTACCGACTGGACAGGCGAGCAAAGTTACCGCAACGTCATCGGGCCGACGTATTATTCGTTCAACATCGGCAAGGTGCATTATGTCGTGCTTGATAATATCGAATGGGTGAACACCGGCGGCACGCAGGGCACGGTGGGCGAACGCAACTACAACGATGTCCTCGCCGCCGACCAGATTAATTGGCTGAAAAAAGACCTGGCGACCATCGCCGATAAGAATGCCCCATTAGTCGTGGCCATGCACATCCCGCTGTACCGGATGCCGAATGTGGATAACAGCGTCGCCTACCAGCTGACGAACGGCGCGGCCTTTACCAATTGCCTCACCGGTTTTACGAATATCCATATCCTTTCGGGGCATACGCACATTAATTATACGGTCGAACCGTCGACTGCGCTGATGGAACATAATACGGCAGCCATTTGCGCCACGTGGTGGTGGACGGGCGCGGCGAACTACGCCGGCAATCATATTTGCCGCGATGGGTCGGTAGGCGGCTATGCCATATGGGAAATAGATCGCGGCAATCTCCAATGGTATTATAAAAGTATCGGCTACGACCGGAATTACCAGTTCCGCACCTACGATTTAAATACCATTCATATCACAGCCGATAAATATGCGCCGTCGGCCAATGCCACCTATGCCGCCAAACTGCCCGGATTTGCAGGCAGCTACGCCACCGCCAATACGAACAATGAAGTATTGATTAATATATGGGGCTACGAAAAGGAATGGACGATTGAGGTCAAAGAAGGCGCAACGTCGCTGCCAGTTAGCCGCGTGTCGGCCAAAGACCCGCTGCATATCATTTCGTATGAAGCAAAGCGCTTAAATGTAAATGCCGATCCTACCTCATCGTTCGTTACACTCAACACGAGCCATTTGTTTAAAGTTACGGCCTCAAGCCCCACCTCCACGCTGTCTATCAAAGTAACCGACCGTTTCGGAAATAACTACACCGAAACAATGACACGCCCGAAACAATTTACATACACCATGAAGTAATACTGATTTGAGCGACGAAGCGAATCAACAAATAAATAACCAAGCAACTCAACAAATAAACAAAATAAAACAACATGAAAAAAATCTTACATCTATTAATGGTCGGAGTCGTGGCATTTCTTTTACCGGCGAGCGCGCTTTGGGCGCAGGAGCGGGAAGTAAAGGGCACAGTCTATGATTCCGACGGGAAAACGCCATTAGTCGGTACGACGGTCTTGCTCAAAGGGACAAATAAAATTGTCGTGGCGAGCGATGGCAGGTATGTTATTACAGTGTCTGGCGACAATCCGGTACTGCTATTCCAATTGATCGGCTACGAAACGCAGGAAGCGCCGGTAGGCGCCCGTGCAGTCCTTGATGTGGTAATGAAAGAGTCCGCGCTGCAATTGCAGGAAGTCGTCGTAACCGCACTGGGAATTACCCGTGAGGAGAAATCGCTGGGCTATGCGGTATCGAAAATCAGCAACGAGGAATTGACCAGCACGGTGTCGAATAACTGGATGAACGCCATGTCGGGCAAAGTAGCCGGGCTGATTTTAGACAATGCCGGTTCGGGTCCCGGCGGCGCAATACGGGTTACCCTGCGCGGCGACCAGTCATTGACCCACGGCGCTAACGGGGCGTTGTTCGTCGTCGACGGCGTGCCTATTTCGTCGGCAGGGGTCGAGACTTCCAGCGGCGCGAATTATGCCAACAACGACGCGCCGGTCGATTTTGGTAATGGCGCGAACGACATCAACCCTGACAACGTCGAATCGGTTACCGTCCTCAAAGGGCCGGCGGCTACCGCCCTCTACGGCTCGCGGGCAGCCAACGGCGCGATTATCATTACTACCAAATCGGGACGCACGCAGAAAGGCGTCGGCGTTACCGTCAGCTCGTCGGTGGTGTTTGAGCAGGCGGGCTTCTGGCCGAAATTCCAAACCGAATATGGCAACGGCGCCGACAATGGCGAACGTCCGTTTGTCTTCTGGCCGCTGACCGCCGACATGGCGCCGGATGGCGTGGCTACCTCGCGCCATATTAACCGTTATACCTTTGGCGAAAAGTTTGACGCCAATCAGTTGCGCTATATCTATGCGTCGAAAAACTGGGACACCGGCACGTTTACCAAACTGCCATGGGTCTATCAAGACGACTGGTACACGGGCATCTTTGAGACCGGCGTTACGTTCAACAATGCCGTATCAATTGACGGCGGCAACGGCAAAGGGACATCCGCGCGGTTGTCCATCACCGACACGCGCAACAACTGGATTCTTCCCAACACCGGCTACGAGCAGCAGGCCATCGCGCTGGCGTTGAATACCGAGGTAAACAAATATGTCAAGCTGAATACTAAAATCAACTACTTCCACAAACAAAGCGACAACCTGCCCAACAGCGGCTATCAGGCCAACGACATCATGTATGCGCTGGCATGGGCGTACAATATCAATAGCATGAGCCAATGGCGCGACGAATATTTCAACGGACGCTACAACACCGTCAACCACGACAGCCCGCTAAGTTTGAACGGTAATAGCCTCGTCTATCCGGCGGAATCATCGTACAATCCCTACCGTACCCTGTACGAAGAATTGAACGGGATGAACCGCGACCGGATCTACGGCAACATCGGGCTGAATATTGCATTGTACGAAGGTTTAACGCTCGACATCCGCTCGGGGTTAGACATGGCGACCGAGTTCCGCACTCAGCAGCGTCCCTACTGGTCGGCCGATAACGAAAAAGGCTATTACCGCGAACAGTCGTTCGTATATTATGAATTGAATACGGATTTCCTGCTGCGTTATACGAACAACACATGGGTCGGCAACCGGCTGGGCTTCACCGCCGCCTTTGGGGGTAACGCCATGACGAACCACTACCGCCAAACGCGTACAACGCTCAACCAACTTGACATCCCCGGCGTGTATAACACAAGCAATGTGCCGGCAGGTATGCAGGCCATCCCCTACAATTACCGGAGCAATAAAGCCGTAAACAGCTTCTACGGATTCGTATCCGCCGGCTGGGACGACACGTTTTTCTTAGACCTCACCGCCCGCAACGACTGGTCGAGTACGCTGGGACGCGGCAACTGGTCGTACTTCTACCCGTCGGTAAGCCTGAGCGTGCTATTCGACCAACTGTTTAAACTGCGCACCGTCGCCCCGTGGGTCGATATAGCTAAACTCCGCGTGTCATGGGCGAACGTGGGGAACGATACCGATCCGTATTCGTTAGACCAGTATTATTCGGCATCGTCTTATGCGGGCGGCTACACGTTGTCAGGCACAATCCCCGACCCCCTGATTAAACCCGAGAACGTCGAAAGCTGGGAAGCCGGTATAGAAGCGAAATTCTTCAATAACCGTCTCGGCTTCGATGTGGCCGTGTATAACTCATCGACCACCGACCAAATCGTAACCATCTCGACCGACCGGATGATCGGCGCAAGCGGCATGCGCATCAATGCCGGCGAAATACGCAACCGCGGCCTCGAAATAGCCGCCCATTTTGTGCCGGTGAAGACGAAAGACTTCGCATGGTCGCTCGACGTAAACTGGTCGCGAATATGGAACAAGTTGGTCAGCCTGCAAGACGACTGGGACCCGACCGTGCCGCTGCAAACCGATATGGGAACGACCATCGGCAGCCGCACTTATATTTACTCCTACGTCGGCGAAGAGATGCACGTCATCTATGGCAAAGGGTTCCAGAAAGCACCCGAAGGCACATATTATATCGACAAGGACGGCAACCGCGTCGACTGTTCAGGCATGGACATCGTCGATGCGCAGGGCTATCCGGTGTTCGACGAACAGACTACGACACGCATCGCCAAAGTAAATCCCGACTGGCGCGCCGGCTTGACCACCCGCTTTACGTACAAAAACCTGTCGCTGGGAATGACCTTTACCGGACAGTGGGGAGGCCATGCGTTTTCGGTAACCAACTTCGCGTTATCGTATCAGGGAAAACTGCAAAATTCGATCGAAGGACGTTACGACGGGCTGGTACATCCGGGCGTCAACCGCACCATCAATGCCGACGGCAGTATCACCTACACCGAAAATACGACCGTTACCGAAAACATCCAGACCTACTACAACGCCCGCCTGTGGGTGCGCGATAATACGGAATACAATACGTTTAGCACCTCGTTCCTGAAATTTAAGGAAGCACGGTTGGATTACAGCCTCCCCGCAGCCATCGCCCAAAAAATCGGGTTCCTGCAAGGCGCCAGTATCGGGGTATATGCGACCAATATCTTTTGTCTGACCGAATTTCCACAATACGACCCGGAAGTCGGCATGTTGCACGGCAACGACATCTTTAAGGGTATCGAGACGATGAGTTTCCCGATGACCCGCACGTATGGTGTTAATCTAAAACTTTCTTTCTAAACTTGTAATCATGAAAAAAATGAAAAAAATAATTATACTGCTTATGATAGGTGCTGGCATTTGCTCATGCACCGGTAATTTTGAGGAAATCAACACGAATCCTAACAGGATGCTCGTTGGCGATATTACGCCGTACGGAATGTTTGAACCGATTTTGTACAACAGCGCCAACCGTTGGCAGGAGTACACGTGGTTCTGGAATAACGAACTGATACAGTTTACGGCACATACCGGCGGTACAACCCGTAACGAGCACCGTTACGTCATCAGCAACGCCAACTGGCAATCGGTATGGAATCAGTATGCAGACTTTGCCAACAACACCATCCACATGTACGACCTGGCCGTTGCGTACAACGAACCGGCAATGCAGGCCATCGCCCTTACTTTTAAAGCGCTCTTCCTGTCGAACCAGACCGACATCTTCGGCGACATCCCTTACTCCGAAGCCTTTACCGGACGGAAAATCGACGGCACTAAAACACCGAAGTTCGACAGCCAAAAGGAGGTTTACCAACAACTGTTCGCCGACCTCGAACGCGCCAACGAAATCTACAGCGCTACACCGACGCCCGTATTCTTAAAGCAGGGGCTCACCGTGCAGGAAACCGCCGCCATAGACGGCATGTATGGCGGTCAGATGGCGCAATGGCAAAAGTTCAACAATTCGCTTTACCTGCGCCTGCTATGTCGCGTAAGCGGTCGCGCCGAAATGAACGTCGGCGCGAAAATGACCGAAATACTGAATAACCCCGACAAATATCCTGTGTTTGCGTCGAACGACGACAATGCAAAGGTCGTATTTTCGGGCGTTGAACCGTATTTGAATTACTTCTTTGAAATGACACAGGCCAATTTTACCATCTCGAGCCGCAAACTGACCGAACAGTTGATTAAGATGACCGTGCTGGCCGACGAAATCACCGGCGCCCAACTCTACACAGACCCGCGCCTGCCTATCTACGGTCAGCGCAACACCAACATGTCCTACTGGAAAGGCACGGTGGCCGGATGTACAGAAACCGAACGCAGTATCGTCGACGGCGGTACGTCGTGGTTGAATTACGCGGTATTCTGCCGCCGCTCAGCCCCCAATTATTACATGGACTACGCCGAAGTATTGTTTATATGGGCCGAAGCCGCGCTTAAAGGGTACATCCCCGGCGGCGAAAGTCGTGCAAAGGAATACTACGAAGCGGCTATTACGGCGTCCCTCCAAAAATGGAACGAGTACGGGCTGCTCAGCGAAATTCCCGTTGTGATTGCCGAAATCGACATTCAGACATTCCTCGACTCCGACCTCGCTTCGTGGGACAAGGCCGTCGATAAGGAGGCCCTGATAGGCAACCAAAAATTCCTCGCCCTCTTTTGGACGGGTATGGAAGCATGGCACGAATACCGGCGCACAGGCTATCCCGTATTGACCATAGGCCGCGGCACAGAAGCCAACGATTTCATCCTGCCCATGCGCTTTGCCTACCCGCCGATTACGATGGCCACCAACGCCGCCAACGCACAGGAAGCGGTCAGCCGTATGGGAGGCAATAACATGAAAACACCCGTGTGGTGGAGTAAACAAGCAATCCAGTCGGGTCGTTAAACAAAGTAAATAACATTTAAAAATAATATACCATGAAACGAAATACAGTACAACAATGGAGCTTCTGGATCGCTGTCGCGGCATTACTGCTGCCGGCGGTCTCATGCAGTGAAAAAGAAAAAGAATACACCGGCGAGCCGTACTTCTACATTGAAGGTAACCCGACGGCCGAACTGGTAGGTACCGCATCACAATCAATAAGCTATGTGGTGCGTTCCAACCGCCCATGGAAAATAGTCCCGCAAAGCGAGGCAACATGGATAAAACCATTCCCTAACGAAGGCGAACTGGATGGTATTTTCAAGATAAATATCTCGGAAAACCGAACGATTGACATCCGTCAGATGAATTTTGAATTTGTCGTCGACGGCAAAGCGCAACCCACCCTGTTGCACGTCGAACAGGAGGCGGCGGACGCTGCCCTCACGATAACACCCTCGCCAACCATATCCGTGCTCTCCAACGGCGGAGTCGTAACCGTGAATATCGCCGCCAATATCGACTGGCATTATACGCTGACCACCGGCGCATGGCTCCGGCAGCCACAAGTCGACGCGACATCCATTACCTTTACGGCCGACGCCAATGAAACAGGCAATATCCGTGAAGCCATCCTGAGTGTGATCCCTGATGACGCGCAATATGCCGCCCTCGCCGCATCAGTAACCATCCGGCAGCTTAGCATCCGCGAAGACGACAACAAGTCGATAGGCTACGTCTACTTTGAAGACGATTTTAGCTGGGTAATCCCGTTTAACGGCCCGGCCGATATTGAAAACTGGAATGAAAACGAAAGCGCTACTGTCGCCGGCACGCATAATATGTATACGTATGCGAATGCTGACGCCGGCATTGTCGCTGGCGATTTGCTGGTCGCATTCCATGCGCAGGGATACACAGACCCCAGATACGACGGTACAAACGACTCGCGGGTCATCTATTTCGGGGCGCATTACCTCAAGTTCGGTAAAACCGGCTATCACGGAAAACTACAGCGCCAACTTATCCAAATAGACCCTGACAAGTTTTCCAACATACTCTTGACATTCGATGCAACGCCGTGTAAAACCAACCCCACCGGCAATAATTATGACGATGTATTTTTGCGCGTCGTCATCGAAGGTTCGGGTTCCGTAGGCGTGGACGACGGCACCACAAAGGTCAGTGAAGATATTGACATACAACTGGTGGATAAAAGCCGCCCTTGGGTTTGGTTGTCGAAAAACGTGGTGCTTTACGGCGTAGCTGCAGATACGCGAGTAACCATTCAAACCAATATGACCGACTCGCCCTCCGGCGACGGCCTCCAGCGACGCTGGTATCTCGACAACGTGCGATTCGTCAAACACAGCGCTGTAACCCCGTAAACGAACACCATTCATTTAAATTAAAAATAGCGATTATGAAAACACGCATATTGATTTACTGCTGGAGCGCATTAGCCATACTGTTTGCCCTCCATAGCTGCACCGAAGACGAGTCGCGCTCGACCACGCTCGACCTGTCGACGCCCGACATCCTCCTGTACATCGAAGGACTGAACGACGCCGGACAAACAGCTACCTTCAACATTACTTCGACCGCCACGTGGAACGCCGTTTGTGCCACGTGGATCACCCTCGGCACAACCGCCGGGGCTATTGGTACAGCGACCGTTACGGTGGCCGCCGGCTTCACCGACGAAGACCGCACCGGCTACATCACCATCCGTAGCGGCAACCAGCAACGAGTCATTACCGTCAAGCAGGTCGCCCGCGAAGCCGTGCCCACGACGCTCACCGTAATGCCGTCGGAAATAACGGTCAATTACCGTGGACGCCTCGACAACGACGCCGTCCCGTCGATCGTCATCTCCTCCAACAAAGACTGGACAATTGCCGGCCTCCCGGAATGGATCGAAGTCGAAAACCTCACCGGTACGGCCGGCGCCAATATCAATATCCCATTGAATATTGATATGAATGCCTCCGACGCCGAACGGATGGCCATCTTTACGGTAAACGCCGGAATTGTTTCGCAATCCATTACCATCACGCAACAACCGGTAACCCGGCAAGTGTATTTTGAAGACGACTTCTCGTGGGTTGAACACGGATCGGATGACGTCGGCCAGCAAATCGTCGGTGATGCGCGAAACATGTATACATGGGCGCCTCCGGGCGGAGCGGCCGGTGATTTACTAACCCTGTTTAACAGCAAAGGATATACCGACATCAATCCGGCGAGGCAAACCATATACTTCATGGCCGGCTATTTTAAATTGGGAATGACCAACAAGCAAACAGGCATCCAGCGGACGCTTACCGAACTGCCCACCGGCGCGTCCGTCGACGTCTCCGTACTGTTCGACGCCTGCCCGTATGCATCGGCGGCAAAGAACTACGATCAGGTACTGCTGCGCGTCGTCATTGAAGGCTCCGGCTCGGTAGGCGTCGACGACAACGTGACGAAGGACAGCGGAGACCTTGACATCCGTATCACCAACGGCGACAACCGCGTCTGGAAACCGCAGCACGTTGTTCTCTATGGCGTTACGTCTGAAACGAAAATAACCATCCGCACCAACAAAGGCGCCGACAACGGCGGTACGGACACCGGCGTATTCCGGTGGTACATCGACAACCTACGATTGGTAGAATATATCGAATTTTGAGTAGTAATTAGTGATTAGTGGTTAGTGGGGCGTAGCCGCAGGCATTTCCCCGTGGGGGAATACTATTTTATAGCGCAATGTGCATGCGCCCCACCCACGTCCCTGCGGGACGACACTTTTATTATCCGTATATTTAGCTTACGGGTACATAATCACTAAAAACCGCCACAACCGTTTTGCATCTTCCCCTGCATAATCCACGCCGATACGTGGCGTAGCGATGACGACTGTATCCGGGACGACCGTTCCCCTATCCTCGAGCCAGATGGCGGGACCGGTCAGTGGCGTCCCCGACTGCGAGAAATGAAGCCCCATAGCTCTTGCCAACTTTCCCGGACCTGCCAACAAATCGTCTGTTACATGGCCTTTATTCGTGCGCTGCAACATCATCTCCACGCCGGCAATCGGCCGCGCGCCGCGGATCAATACTGCATGTGGAACCCCTTCTACATTCGTAACCACATTGAACAGAGAATACATACCGTAGCATAAATAAATATACGCATGACCGCCTTCCCGGTACATCACCTCCGTACGCCTTGTACGCCGGTTGCCGTAGGCGTGCGAAGCGCGGTCGTCCACGCCGGCGTAGGCTTCGGTTTCGGTAATAACGGCCTCGGTCAGTTGCCCGTCGAAATGCGTACACAACACCTTTCCCAGCAGCTCCCGGCTAATCTGCACCACATCGGCGCGTGTGTAAAACGATACATCAAGTTTCATCTTTCGGTTGCTATTTTGAAGAACAAAGATAGCAATTGAATATTGACTGTTGAACATTGACTGCACTCTACCCACGTCCCCGCGGGACGGCATTTTATTAATCGTATGTTTTAGCCTACGGATACGCAGTGGTATGCTCCACTAAGCATTAAAAAAATGAATACTGTTTAATTTATATTTATACGGAACGACTATGTAGCCATTGCTAAGTTCAAGGTAATCCTTTTATCAATGAATAATGAACCATTAATAATTAGCAATTAGCCACAGCCAATGAGAAGATTTTCGTTTAAACGCTTACTGCTCAGCCTCTGTCGCCTCTTTCGACGGCGGCGTTAACCATTGCAAGCGCCTCCCCGCGGACTTGCGGCATGCCGCTCGCAATTGCTCAAACCGTAAACCGGACAAAATGGCAGGTTTTAGCTCCGGCTACCTGCATAAAATGATTCGAAATCGGAGGAGGCGACCTTATGCCTGTAACAGAATCTCCCTACAGGCTTTTATGACTCTCAAATTAGCCTCATCAAGGTTGAACCAGTTCGCGTTCCAGCAGTATCCTTTTGCCCATCCAAACAGGCGGCGTATATCTCGCGCTTCTTTTGTGAGAGGTTGCCCCGGTGTGAACAAGGCTTTGAGTTCCTTATAGCCGATAACGCCGCCACTGTTTTCGGGCGGGCAGGCGCCGCGACCGTTAATACAGTATGCAAGATGTCCGGGGGCGTTGAATACGTATTCGAGCGTGAGGTCATGCATCCATTCGTCGCCAAAATCATAGATGTATTTGAATCGTTGTCCTTCGTTGGTAAAGATGTCTCCCAGTATTGTTTTTCTTGAGTCCACGACGCTGACCGTCCGCAGGTCTTCTCTCGAAGGTTGGGAGATAAAGGGGAGGGAATACCAGCCGGAGGGCGAGAAGGCATATAAATGCCGGTTCTCCCAGCCGAATGCCGCCTGAATAATACAGTGAAAAGAATGAAAAGAGAAGGTGTTCGGCGTTACCACTACTCTCCATACCCGCGGGCGTCCGATGTTTCTAAGAGAAATTTTAAATTGCAGCATTTGCATGTTATGGTGTATTGGTACTAAACCAGCGACTGATTTTTTCGTCGTATTTCCGTGAAACGGGGATATCCGGTACAAGAGGAATGCCAAATTCCATATAGATACCATCTTTCTGCCGGCGGATTACATGTACCGTTTCGAGATTGACGATGTAGGAGCGGTGACAACGGATTACTTGCGTATTTTCTAAATATTTTTCGATTGTCTTAAGCGAATTGCGCAAGAGCAATTTCGTCAGGGTATTTTTGTTCAGGTACCAGATGTTTACATAATTGTCGGCCGCTTCGATATACAGCAGGTGCTCGCGTGTAACCGACAGGCGCAAATCGCCTTTTTCGTCGTAAAAAGAGATTGTTTGCCGCGGCGCCGTTTCTACCCGATGTTCCTTGAGCCATTGCAGTTGCCGTTCCTTGTCTTTGTAAGCAAAATATAAATGCAGCACTGCGTATGGCAGTAGTACTACCAGCAGCGTATTGACAAACGATTCCTGAAATACATTCAGGTAATCGCGTTCCGGATTCATATAAATTGTATACACTGTGTAGAATAAGGCCATAAAGAATAGTTCCATCAGTATCCACAGTGTGTAATTGAGCAGTCGGACGTCGTGCTTGCGTCCCCGGTAATATAGGATTATCCGGCTGATTACGACGACCAGCATGCCGGTTAAAATAATGAAGCTCGAAAAAACAAAGTACATAAATGACCGGTCGGAGATTCCCGGATACCAGTTTGGAGAATTGAAGGGTTTATAAAGGTTGATAAATATTAGAGCAATTAAAGCGGTAAAAAGAATCAGTCGGATACTGTTTCTTTTTTCATATATGTAAGCCGGTATTTTTGGGGTAAGCATATTTTTATTTTTTTAGGCGTTACGCCTTAGGTTTCACGCATTCGCCCCGTGGCAATTTTTATATTTTTTGCCGCTTCCGCAGGGGCAGGGATCGTTGCGTCCGACTTTTTTTTCGACATGTACGGGCATTTGGGTACGGGGTTCGTTGGCGGCAGATGTGGCTAATTCCGGTTTGCTTGCTTGCAGGCGCTTGTCGTTGCGGCGTTGCGGTGGGCGGGCTTCGTGAACGTTTTGTGGGTCGCGCATGGGGATATGCGCCCGCAGCAGAAATGCCAGTATGTCGCGGTTGATTTTATTAATCATCGTTTGGAACAGTTCGTAACTTTCAAATTTGTATATCAGCAACGGGTCTTTTTGTTCGTACACGGCGTTTTGCACGGATTGTTTCAGTTCGTCCATTTCGCGCAGGTGCTCTTTCCAGTATTCGTCAATCATCACCAGTGTGATGGTTTTGCCTACCGTCCGCGCCAGTTCTTTACCTTTGGTTTCGTAGACTTTTTTGAGGTTAGCTCCCAGTTGGAACACTTTATGGCCGTCGCTTACCGGTACGGCAATATTGACGAATGTGCCCGACTGTGTTTCGTAGACTTGTTTTATTACCGGCCATGCCTGTTGGGTCATTGCATCTACTTTGCGACGGTAGGTGTCGAGCACTTGCGTCAGCAGTATTTCCGACAGTTTGCTTGCGGATTTGTTGTTATATGCTTCCTCGTCGAAGGCCGGCTGAATGCTGAGTTGGCGGATGGATTCTATTAAGAATCCTTCGTAGTCGCTCGTTCCGTGCAATTGCCGCACTAAGGATTCGCAAAAATCGTTCATTGTATTTTGGATATCGACGTCGATACGTTCGCCGTTGAGGGCATGGCGGCGGCGCGTGTAGATGACCGACCGCTGCGAGTTCATTACGTCGTCGTATTCGAGCAGGCGTTTGCGGATGCCAAAATTGTTTTCTTCTACTTTCCGCTGGGCGCGTTCGATGGATTTGGACAGCATCGGATGTTCGAGCACTTCGCCGTCTTTCATGCCCATGCGGTCGATGATCGAGGCCATGCGTCCCGAGGCAAAGAGGCGCATCAGGTCGTCTTCAAACGACACATAGAATTTGGATGTACCGGGGTCTCCCTGCCGTCCGGCACGACCGCGTAACTGGCGGTCGACGCGGCGGCTGTCGTGCCGTTCCGTACCGATGATAGCCAGCCCGCCGGCATCTTTCACGCCGGCGCCTAACTTAATGTCAGTACCGCGACCGGCCATGTTGGTGGCGATGGTTACGGCGCACGCTTGTCCGGCTTCCGCTACAATTTCGGCTTCGCGCGCATGTTGTTTTGCGTTTAATACATTATGTTTGATGCCGCGCAGTTTCAACATGCGGCTCAGCAACTCCGACACCTCGACCGACGTCGTGCCGACCAGTACGGGACGTCCCTGACCGGTTAATGTTACGATTTCGTCGATGACGGCGTTGTATTTTTCGCGTTTGGTTTTATAAATCTGATCGTCGTAATCCTTACGGACAACGGGACGGTTGGTCGGGATGACAACGACGTCGAGTTTATAAATCGTCCAAAACTCGCCGGCTTCCGTTTCGGCAGTTCCCGTCATACCGGACAATTTGTGGTACATGCGGAAATAATTTTGGAGGGTAATCGTCGCAAAGGTTTGCGTAGCGGCTTCGACCTTCACGCGTTCTTTCGCTTCGATGGCTTGATGGAGGCCGTCGGAGTAGCGGCGGCCTTCGAGGATACGTCCGGTTTGTTCGTCGACGATTTTCACTTTGTTATCGAGCACCACGTAGTCCACGTCTTTTTCAAACATGGCGTAGGCTTTGAGCAGCTGGTTGACGGTGTGTACGCGCTCTGATTTCAGTGCATAGTCGGACAACAGGGCGTCCTTCGTGGCTAATTTTTCTTCGTCCGACAGGGGTCGTTTCTCAATCTCGGCAATTTCCATCCCGATGTCGGGCAGGACGAAGAACTTATGGTCACTCACGTTGCCCGAAATGATGTCAATTCCTTTATCGGTCAGTTCGACCGAATGTTGTTTTTCGTCGATAATAAAGAAGAGATCATCGGTTACGAGGTGCATTTGCTTGTTGTTGTCCTGCATGTAGAAATTTTCGGTTTTCAACAGCAATTGTTTGTTGCCGGCTTCGCTCAGGTATTTGATGAGCGGCGTATATTTTGGCAGCCCTTTGTGGGCGCGGAGCAGGAGTTTACCGCCTTCTTCGTTTTTGCCTTCGGCAATCCGTTTACGGGCTTCGTTGAGCAATTGTGTAACTAAGTTGCGCTGCACTGTGTATAGTTTTTCGACGAACGGGCGGAATTCGTTAAACTGCTGGTCTTCGCCTTTGGGCGTGGGGCCGGAAATAATTAACGGCGTACGCGCATCGTCTATCAATACACTATCCACCTCGTCGACAATTGCGTAATGGTGTTTTCGCTGCACCAGTTCATTGACGTCGATGGCCATATTATCGCGCAGGTAGTCGAATCCAAATTCGTTGTTCGTGCCAAATGTAACATCCGATCGGTAAGCCTTTTTCCGCGCGTCGGAATTAGGTTCGTGCTTGTCGATACAATCGACCGAGAGGCCGTGAAATTCATAGAGCGGCCCCATCCATTCGGAGTCGCGACGCGAGAGGTAGTCGTTGACCGTCACTACGTGCACCCCTTTACCCGCTAAGGCGTTCAGGAATACCGGCAAGGTGGCGACCAGCGTTTTTCCTTCGCCGGTGGCCATTTCGGCAATTTTTCCCTGATGTAACACCACGCCGCCTATCAGCTGCACGTCGTAATGTACCATATCCCACACAATCATGTTACCGCCGGCCATCCACTTATTTTTCCAGATAGCCTTGTTGTCCTTGATCACGACGTTTTCCTTGCGTGCGGCCAGATTGCGGTCGAAGTCGGTAGCCGTTACTTCGATGGATTCAAGTTCTTTAAACCGCCGCGCGGTTGATTTCATGATAGCAAAGGCTTCCGGCAGTATTTCCAACAATACTTTTTCAATTTCCTCGTCTACCGTTTTGATGATTTTATCCATTTCGGTAGCCAACGCTTCCTTGTCAGTAATGTCGATTTCGGGGTCTTCCAATTGTTGCCGCAGTTCGTCCATTCGTTGTTCGTCTGCCGCAATGCGTCTGCGGATGATGTCTTTCAAGCGTTGCGATTCGGCGCGCAACTCATCGTGGCTGAGGATGTCAAACTGGTCGAAGAAGGTGTTTATCTCGCCCACATAAGGGGTTAATACTTTCAAATCGCGGTCGGCCTTAGTGCCGAAAATAGATTTGAGGATAGAAGAAATGCCCATATACTAAAAATCTTTTGTGTTGATGATGCTGGCAAAGGTACAAATTAATTATGAATTATCACAAAGCGCTCATCAGGCGGGGGTATTTCAAATTATCGCAAATCCGGCATACCATGACGCTTTTTGTAAATAACGAAGCGAACGGCCTGTTCTAATTTAACGCGGAGCGTTCTGAAAAGACGCGCCAGTTCCGATGCTGTCGCGCCGCAAATCCTGCCCGATGGTGTATTTATATTCCCGCGGGAAACCCTTGACCGTGCCGAACAAGTCCAAAATAAACTTGTAGGTCGCGCGGTAAAGCGTGATGCATTGCCATAGTTTGTTGTTTTTGCTAAAACCCGTTTTTTAAATTTTTTCTTCGCGCGCAAAGAAAAAAAGAAACAAAGGACAAAAGTATCTCCTGCAAACCCCGGCTACTGCACACACCGGAAGTGGGCGGTGTAACCGGAATACCAGTAGTTCCTGTGACAACCGCTACTAGTGAAGTTCACGATCTCATAAAGGGATGTGTTGGTGCTGACCTGCGTACTACTCCAATAGTCGCCGACCGAGTAACCGCCCGGCAAGTTTTCCCTGTTCGTACACATACATTCGAGTTCTGTGAGTGTCGGCAGACGCGCGTCTTTATTAGTGCAATAGGCATTCGCCTCACCCCATGTTCCGTTTCCATCCGTTGGTGAGGTCGTTTGGTATAACCGCAATCCGTCGCAGCCCGGTACATTACCGCACACGGTTATAGTTATAACTTTATTCGCAGAAGTAGTACCAGTACAATTAGCATTCTTGCCCTGTACCGTGTAGCTACCTGAAGCCGTTGCAGTATAGGCGCTACTCGTCCCGGTTTGTACCTGTGACCCGTCCTTATACCATGTAAACGTTGTTGCGCCAGATGCAGTAGCAGTGAGCGCAACAGTGGTATCCAAGCAGGTATTACTGGCGGCCCCGGAAATGGAAGCAGCGCCCACGGCGGGGTGCACGGTCGCCGTTACCGGCAGGCGCGTAGCGGATACGCAGCCGGTGGTATTATCACGCGCTTGAGCGTAGTAGGTAGTGGTTGCTGTGATAGACGACGCAAACGAGGATACGCCGTAGCCGCCGGTAACTGTGGAGCCGCCGGATGCGGCATTGTACCAGTCAATGGTGCATCCGTTCGGCACGGTGGCGTTGAAGGTTATGGTTCCGCTACCGCAGCGGGTATTACTGCTCGCGCCGGTGGGCGCGGCAGGCAGGGTGTGCATCGTGCCGGTAACCGGCAGGCGCGTAGCGGATACGCAGCCGGTGGTATTATCACGCGCTTGAGCGTAGTAGGTGGTGGCTCCTGTGATAGACGACGCAAACGAGGATACGCCGTAGCCGTCGGTAACTGTGGAGCCGCCGGATGCGGCGTCGTACCAGTCAATGGTGCATCCGGTCGGTGGTATAGCGCTGAAAGTAACCGTCCCGCTACCGCAGCGCGAATTGTTACTGGCGCCGGTGGGTGCGGCGGGGGTGGTATAGATGGTTACCGTAACGGCCGCCCGCGCGCTTTCGCAGCCGTTGGTTGTCTGCGAGGCGTAGTAGGTGCCGGAGGTCAGGGTGGTCGTCGTATTTAGCGATGCCCAGCCCGATGCGGCGGCGTACCATTTAACTGCCGTACCAGTAGCCGACAGGCTGGCGACCGTCGGGTTATTGGCGGAGCAGAATGTCTGCGGACTGCTTGCCGTCGGCGCGGCAGGGGTGGTATAGATGGTTACCGTAACGGCCGCCCGCGCGCTTTCGCAGCCGTTGATTGTCTGCGAGGCGTAGTAGATAGTGTTATTGGTCAGGGTGGTCGTAGTCGCTAATGACTCCCCGCCCGATGCGGCGGCGTACCATTTAACCGCCGTGCCGGTAGCGGACAGGCTGGCGACCGTCAGGTTGGTGGCGAAGCAGAATGTCTGCGGACTGCTTACTGCCGGCGCAGCGGGGGTGGCGTTCACCGTAAGCGCCTGCGCATTGCTCACCGCCGTGCAGCCCGTCGCGGCGTCGGTGGCCACTACCGTATACGTGCCGGTAGTGGTAATCGGGAAATCCAGCGACGCATTGGCGCCGTTGAGCGGCGAGCCTACAGGCATTATCAAATCATTTTGCAACTGGTAGCTGTAGCCCGTTTCGCCAAAGCAACTGAGCGTAGCATTACCGCAATACGTCCCGCCACCGCCGGATAGCGCAGGCGCCGGCGGCGCCTGTATGACGCCAATCGTTACGCAAGCGCTGTCTACGCAGCCGTGGGCATTGA
>JAITKF010000046.1 GCA_031278545.1 Prevotellaceae bacterium | reverse complement strand
CGCTACGTACGCATTGACATTACCGCGGTTTACAACGCCAACTACGGCGTACGCTACACCGATTTTACCGTCTATCAGTAAAGATATCCCTTCAAGAAACATTAACGGGCATTCGCGCCGGCCGATGAAAATGTCCCCACTTTGGGGTTAACTTTCGTCGGCCGACGGAGATGTCCCCCACGTTGGGGCAGGCTTTCGTCAACTGACGGAAATGTCCCCCACGTTGGGGCAGGCTTTCGTCAACTGACGGGAATGCCCCCCACTTTGGGGCAGGCTTTCGTCAACTGACGGGAATGTCCCACACCTTGGGGCAGGCTTTCGTCAACTGACGGAAATGCCCCCCAACTTTTGGGCAGGCTTTCGTCAACTGACGGAAATGCCCCACACTTTGGGGCGAGCTTTCGTCAACTGACGGGAATGTCCCCCACTTTGGGGCGAGCTTTCATTGACCGGAGGAGATGTCCCTCACTTTACTGTTTGTTGTTCATTGTCAACTGCAACGGCGTACTGTTTTGTAGATGTTCTCTTCATTAAACCGGCATTCGGCTTGCAGTTGGGCGATGCTGCCCTGTTCGATAAAGCGGTCGGGGATGCCGAGTCGTACGACTTTTATGGGGTAGTGGTATTCGGTAAAAAATTCGGCGACGGCAGCGCCTAATCCGCCGATGATCGCGCCGTTTTCGACCGTGATGACCGTCCGGTAAGATCGACCGACCGTATTCAGTATATCTTTATCAAGGGGTTTGAGGAAGCGCATATCGTAGTGGGAGACATGGATGTTTTCTTCAGCCAGTCGCCGGACGGCCGCCGCTGCTTGTTGCCCGGCGTCGCCGATGCTGAGTACGGCTACTTTGAGGCCTTCGTGCAATTGATGCGCTTTTCCGACGCCGATGCGCATAAAGGCGGTGTGCCAATTCCGTCCGGCGCCGCGTCCTCTCGGGTAGCGGATCATCATAGGCCCTATGCCCGGCAGTTGGGCGGTGAAGAGCATGTTTCGTAGTTCGATTTCGTCCATCGGGGCGGCGATGGTCAGGTTGGGGATGCAGCGGAATGCGGCCATGTCGTAGGCGCCATGGTGAGTGGCACCGTCTTCGCCGACTAGCCCGCCGCGGTCGAGGCAAAGGATGACTTGCAGGTTTTGTAATGCGACGTCGTGAATGACTTGGTCATAGGCGCGCTGCATGAAGGATGAGTAGATGTTGCAGAATGGTATCATCCCCGCCGCGGCCAGTCCTGCGGAAAATGTGACGGCGTGTTCTTCGGCAATGCCTACGTCGAATGTGCGTTCGGGCATTTGTTCCATCATGAGGTTGAGGGAGCATCCGGTGGGCATGGCCGGGGTGATGCCGACGATTTTGGGGTTCATCCGAGCCAGTTCGATGATTGTTTCGCCAAATACGTCTTGATAGCGCGAAGTGCCGCTTTGCGGGAGTCGTTTGCCTGTGGTGCGGTCGTATTTTCCTGGGGCGTGCCATTCGGTTTGGTTTTCTTCGGCCGGTTTGTATCCTTTGCCTTTGGTTGTGATGATGTGTAGTACTTTTGGGCCTTCGATGTATTTTAGGGCTTGCAGGGTTTTGGTGAGTTGGGTTATGTCGTGTCCGTCGAGCGGTCCGAAGTAGCGGAATCCAAGCGCTTCAAAGAGGTTGCTGCGACGCAGGAGGGCTATTTTAGTTGTGGTTACAAAATTTTGTATGGCCCGGCGTACGCAGTTATTTCCGAAAAGGTCCCATATTTTCCGCTTAAATCGGTTGTAGCGCGCGGAGGTTGTCATTTTGACGAGGTAGTTGTGGATGGCTCCTACGTTGCGGTCGATGGAAATGTTATTGTCGTTGAGGATGACGAGCAGGTTGGCTTTCGATGCGCCGGCATTGTTCAGTCCTTCGTAGGCGAGTCCGCCGGTTAGTGCGCCGTCGCCAATGACGGCGACTGTTTGTTGATTGATGTGTTGTAGTTTTGCTGCTTCGGCCATTCCCAGCGCAGCGGATACGGATACTGATGCGTGGCCTCCGCCAAAGGCGTCGTATTCGCTTTCGCTTCGTTTTGGGAATCCGCTGATGCCGCCGTAACGGCGGTTGGTCGGAAAGGTTTCGCGGCGTCCGGTGAGGATTTTATGTGCGTAGGCTTGATGTCCGACATCCCAAATCAGTTTGTCGTGCGGGGTGTTGAAGACGTAGTGCAGGGCGACGGTCAGTTCAACTACGCCCAGACTGGCGCCCAGGTGTCCCGGGTTTTCCGAGCATTGGGCAATGATGTATTCGCGCAATTCTGTCAATAGTGCGGGTAGTTGTGCCGGCGTTAGTTTCCGTAGGTCGTCCGGCGTGTGGATGGTTGAAAGTAGTGTAGCCATTATTCGATGTTAAAGAAGGTGCAAAATTACGGATTTTTGTTAAAAGATTGTGTTGTATAAAAAATTTATTATTTTTGTAGGCGTTTTATTTAAAAGTTGTAATTAAAGAGTGAGAGTATTATTCCAATTATTAATTAATTTATGTTATGGTAGACAATTTAGAGGCTGTTTTTTCGCGTGGTGCTCATAAGATGCATCGTTCGGCTATTCGTGAGCTGTTAAAGGTGGCGAATCTTCCTGATATTATTTCGTTCGCCGGGGGGTTTCCTGCGCCTGATTTGTTTCCGGTTGAGCAGTTGAAGGAGGTGGTGTCCGAGGTGTTGGAAAAGGAGAGCGCACGGGCGTTGCAGTATGGCGAGACGGCGGGCGATCCGCGGTTGCGTGAGATTTTGGTGGAGCGTTATCGTCGCGATGGCGTGGAGGTGGATGTGAAAAATTTGATGATTACTACTGCTTCTCAGCAGGGTATTGATTTAGTTTCAAAGATTTTTATTAATCCGGGGGATACGGTGATTTGTGGGTTGCCGTCGTATTTGGCGGCGTTGCAGTCGTTCGCGGCTTATCAGGCGCAGATGGTGGGTGTTCGGCATGAGGTGTTGCTTGATGAGATTGTCCGGCGGTTGATTGATGAGGGTCGTAAGCCGAAGTTTATTTATGCGATTCCTGATTTCCAGAATCCGTCGGGTACGACGATGTCGGTTGTCGAACGTCGGTTGACGTTGGATGTGGCGCATAAGTATGATATTTTGGTTGTAGAGGATAGTCCTTATCGTGAGTTGCGGTTCGATGGCGAGGCGCAGCCGACGATGTATCAGATGGACGGTACGGGGCAGGTGATTTTGATTGGTACGTTTTCTAAGGTGTTTGTTCCGGGTTTTCGTCTTGGCTGGATGTTGGCTGATGAGGCTATTATTAATAAGTGTGAGACGGCTAAGCAGGCGATGGATCTTTGTTCGCCGGTGTTTGATCAGAAGATTACGGCTTGTTTTTTTGATAAGGGTTATTATGAGCCGAATTTGCGGAAGATTATTGCTGCTTATCGTGAGAAGCGTGATGGTATGTTGGCGGCGTTTGAGCGTTATATGCCCGAGGGTGTTCGGTGGACGCATCCCGAGGGGGGGTTGTTTTTGTTTTTAACTCTTCCTGAGGGTTTGTCGGCAAAGGATTTGTTTGATATTGCGATTAGGGAGAATGTGACGTTTGTTCTTGGGGAGTTTTTTCATTGTGATGGTTCAGGTCAGAATACGTTGCGTTTGAATTTTTCGTATATGAGTAAGGAGAAGAATGAGGAGGGGGTGCGTCGTTTGGCTTCGGCGATTCGGCGGTTAATGGGTGGGTAGTGTTTTTTTTGGATTTTTTTGGTTAGGGTGTTTTTCGGTGTAGGGGATTAAGTGTGGTGTGTTCTTAATCCCTTGTTTGCTTTTAGGAGTTGTTGGAGGGCTTTTTTTAGGATGCTTTGTGGTGTGCCGATGTTGAGGCGCATGAATCCGCTGCCGCCGGGTCCGAATGTTTCTCCGTCGTTGAGGGCGAGACCGGCTCGGTTGACGAATAGGTCTATTAGGTCGTGGTGGGAGAGGTGGAGGTCGCGGCAGTCTAGCCATATTAGGAATGATGCTTGCGGGGGTATGACGTGGATGTTGGGGAGGTGTTCGGTTATGTATTGGGTGGTGAATTGGGCGTTTTTTTCGAGGTATTCGATGAGGGCTTTTCGCCATTTCCATCCTTTTGTGTATGCGGCTTCGGTGGCTATGGCTGCGAAGAGGTTGGGGGTGTTTAGTTCGTTTGCTTTAAGCCATGTGTAGAATCGGGTGCGGATGGTTTCGTTGGGTACGATGGCGAATGAGCTGATGATGCCGGGGATGTTGAATGTTTTTGAGGGTGCGGCGAATGTGATGCTGTTTTGTGCGGCGGTGTTGGATGCGGTGGCAAAGGGGGTGTGTCGGTGTTGGAATAGTGTCATGTCGGCGTGGATTTCGTCGGAGATGACGAGTGTGTGGTGTTTGGCGCAGAGGTCGGCGAGTGTGGCAAGGGTGTCGCGGGTCCATACGGTTCCGCTTGGGTTGTGGGGGTTGGATAGGATGAGCGCTTTGGCTCCTTGTGTTAGGGTGTGTTCGAGTTGGGGGAAGTCCATTTGGTAGCCGTCGGGGGTTAGTTTGAGGGGGTTGTGGATGACGGTTCGTTGGTTGTTTTGGGGTACTGTTTGGAAGGGGTAGTAGACGGGTGGTTGGATGATGATGTTGTCTTTTGGGTTTGTGAGTGTGTTGATGGCAAGGCCTATTCCTTTTACGATTCCGGGGATGTAGGTGAGCCATTCGGGGTCGACGTTCCAGTTGTGAAGTCGTTTGAGCCATTGGGTGATGGCGGGTCGGTAGCCGGGGGATTCTTGTGTGTATCCGAATATGGGGTGGTTTATTCGTTTTTTGAGGGCTTCGGTGATGAATGGGGGGGTTGCGAAGTCCATGTCGGCGACCCAAAGGGGTATGAGGTTGGTTTTTCCGAATCGTGTTAGGAGGGCGTCGGTTTTGAGGGCGTGTGTTCCGCGCCGGTTGATGATTTTGTCGAAGTTGTAGGGTTCGGTTGTGTGTGGGTGTGTCATGTTTTTTGTGTTGTGGTTTATTGTCCGATGTCGGACATGAATTTTAGTCTTATGAGTCGGATTTCTTCTTCGGTGCAGTCTCCGTTGAGGGTTTGGATGGCGTCTTCGAGGGAGTCTGTTTGTGCTTGGTGGTAGAAGTATTCGTAGATGTGGTCTGCTTTGTCGTCGTCGATGGTTTGTTGGATGTAGTAGTCGATTGAGATTTTGGTTCCTGATGCGACGATGGCTTCGATTTCGTCGAGGAGTTGTGTCATTTCGAGTCCTTTTGAGAGTGCGAGGTCGTCGAGCATTATTTTTCGGTCGATGCTTTGGATGATGTGTACTTTGAGGCTTGATTTGTTGATGAGTGTTCGGACGAGCATTTCTTGTGGTCGGGTGATTTGTTTGTCGTCAACGTATTTTTTGATGATGTTGATGAATTCTTGTCCGAATTTTTTGGCTTTTCCTTCGCCTACGCCGTGGCAGTTTTTTAGTTCGTCGATGGTGGTGGGGTATTGTATGCAGATGTCTTCGAGTGTGGGGTCTTGGAAGATGGCGTATGGGGGTATGTCGAGGCGGTGTGCGAGGTGGTGTAGTTGGGCTTTGAGGATGGTGTATAGTTCTTGGTCGAAGCTACCGTGGGTTTTGGTTGTTTGAAAGGGTGTATCGTCGTCGTTGTCGTCGTGGAGGTAGTTGTGGTCTTCTGGGAGGAGGATTGGGTATGGTTGTCGGAGGTATGCGAGTCCGGTGTCGGTTATTTTGATGAGTCCGAAGTTTTCTATTTCTTTTTCGAGGAGGTGGAGTATGATGGCTTGTCGGATGATTGTTTGCCAGAATTGGGGTGTTTTTTCTGTTCCTTTTCCGAATTCGCGGAGTTCGTGGTGCCGGTATGATTTGATGAGGGTGGTGAGGTTTCCGGTGATGATGTTGATGATGTGTTCGGTTTTGAATTTTTCGAGTAGTGCGGTTACGGTTTTGAGGAGTATGGTGAGGTATTGTTGTGCTTGGAATAGGGGTTTTGGGTGGAGGCAGTTGTCGCAGTTATCGCAGTGTGGGTGGGGGTATTCTTCGCCGAAGTAGTTTAGGAGGACTTTTCGGCGGCAGGTTCCTGTTTCGGCGTATGTGACGGTTTCGAGGAGGAGTTGTTTTCCGATTTCTTGTTCGGCGAGGGGTTTTCCTTGTATTAGTTTTTCGAGTTTTTGTATATTTTTTTGGCTGTAGAATGCGATGCAGTGTCCTTCGCCGCCGTCTCGTCCGGCGCGTCCTGTTTCTTGGTAGTATCCTTCGAGGCTTTTAGGGGTGTCGTAGTGGATGACGAATCGTACGTCGGGTTTGTCGATTCCCATTCCGAATGCGATGGTGGCGACGATGATGTCGGTGTTTTCCATGAGGAAGCTGTCTTGGTTTTTGGCGCGTGTGGCGGGGTCGAGTCCGGCGTGGTATGGGAGGGCTTTGATGTCGTTTAGTCGGAGGATGTCGGCGAGTTGTTCTACTTTTTTTCGGTTTAGGCAGTATATTATTCCTGATTTTCCTGGGTTATTTTTGATGTGTTTGATGATTTCGCGTTCGGGGTTGTTTTTTGGTCGGATTTCGTAGTATAGGTTGGGTCTGTTGAATGATTCTTTGAATAGTTTTGCTTTGAGCATTCCGAGGTTTTTTTGGATGTCGTTTTGTACTTTTGGTGTGGCGGTGGCTGTGAGGGCGATGATGGGGGCTAGTCCGATGTCGTTGATGATTGTTCTGAGGCGTCGGTATTCGGGGCGGAAGTCGTGTCCCCATTCGGATATGCAGTGTGCTTCGTCGATGGCGTAGAAGGCGATTTTGAGTTGTTTGAGGAGTTGGATGTTTTCTTCTTTGATGAGTGATTCTGGGGCGACGTAGAGTAGTTTTGTGTCACCGTTGAGGAGGCTTTTTCGTACGTCGGCGAGTTGTTGTTTGTTGAGTGATGAGTTTAGGAAGTGTGCGATGTTGTTGTTGTCGGTGATGAATCCCCGAATGGCGTCGACTTGGTTTTTCATGAGTGCGATAAGTGGTGATATGATGATTGCGGTGCCGTCCATGATTAGGGCTGGGAGTTGGTAGCAGAGGGATTTGCCGCCTCCGGTAGGCATGAGTACGAAGGTGTCTTGTCCTGCGAGGATGTTACGGATTACGGCTTCTTGTTGGCCTTTGAAGGTGTGGAAGCCGAAGTAGGTTTTTAGTTGTTTGTGTAGAAAGTCGTCTGTTCGTGTCATGATTCAATATTAAGTTGTGATTAGAAAGTCAGTTCTTTTCTTTATCTTTGCACCACTAAGTTACAACAAGTTTAAAATATATCCAAATTTATTTATGATGAGTGGTTCGTTAGATATTCGGCAGATGGCTGTAAATAGTATTGTGCGGGAGGCAGATAGTATTCGGAGGATGGCTTCTTTTGTGGGTGAAGATTTTGTTCGGACGGTGGAGTTGCTTTATGGGATGTCGGGCAAGGTTGTTGTTTCTGGTGTTGGGAAGAGTGCGATTATTGCTCAGAAGATAGTAGCAACGTTTAATTCGACGGGAACTCCGGCGGTTTTTATGCATGCGGTTGATGCAATTCATGGGGATTTGGGGATTGTGCAGCCGGGGGATGTGGTGATGTGTTTGTCGAAGAGTGGGAGTACGCCGGAGATAAAGGCTTTGGTTCCGTTGATTCGGGAGCGTGGGAATCGGTTGGTTGCGGTGGTGTCGGAGGTGGGTTCATATTTGGCGGGTCAGTCGGATTATGTGCTTTGTGCGACGGTTGAGGGGGAGGTTTGTCCGTGGAATTTGGCTCCGACGTCGAGTACGACGGCTCAGTTGGTGATGGGTGATGCGTTGGCTGTTTGTTTGATGCAGTTGCGTGGTTTTACGCGGGAGGATTTTGCGCGGATGCATCCTGGGGGTTCGTTGGGCAGGCGGTTGTATTTGCGTGTGGGGGATTTGGTGGATCCGATGCGGTGTCCGCAGGTGTTGCCCGAGACGACGATTCATCAGGCGATTATGACGATTTCAGAGAATCGTCTTGGGGCGACGGCTGTTGTGGATAGGCAGGGTGGGGTTGTTGGTATTATTACTGATGGCGATATTCGGCGGATGCTTGAGAGGGATAGGTGTTTCGACAGGCTTACTGCGCAGGATATTATGTGTGGCGCTCCAAAGGTGATAGAGGCGGAGACGCTGGCTTCTGTGGCGGTGGAGAGGATGGAGGCGAATGAGGTTTCTCAGCTTATTGTGATGGACGGGGGGCGGTATTGCGGGATGGTGCATTTGCATGATATTCTTCGCGAGGGGATTGCTTGAGGCGCCGGAGGATGTGGTTGTTTATAATTTATAATTTATAGTTTAAAGAAATGGTGTTGCATTGTAAGGATTTGGTGAAGAAGTATGGTTCGCGGACGGTTGTTAAGGGTGTGTCTATAGAGGTTCGTCAGGGGGAGATTGTGGGTCTTCTTGGGCCTAACGGGGCAGGGAAGACGACGACGTTTTATATGCTGGTGGGGTTGATAAAGGCTAATAGCGGGGAGATTTATTTGGATGATACGAATATTACTAAGGAGCCGATGTACCGGCGCGCCCAGAATGGGCTTGGCTATCTGGCACAGGAGGCGTCGGTGTTTCGTAAGTTGTCGGTGGAGGATAATTTGCTGTCGGTGATGGAAACGAAGCGTAAGAGTAAGGAGGAGCGTTATGCGCGGATGGAGGAGCTGATTGAAGAGTTCGGTTTGGCGCGTGTTCGAAAGAATTACGGGATTCAACTTTCGGGTGGGGAACGCCGGCGGTGTGAAATAGCCCGCTGTTTGGCGATCGATCCGAGATTTATTTTGCTTGATGAGCCGTTTGCTGGGGTGGATCCTATCGCGGTGGAGGATATTCAAATGATTGTGTCGAGATTGAAAGATAAAAATATCGGTATTATTATTACCGATCATAATGTGCACGAGACGCTGGCTATTACCGATCGCGCGTATATGCTTTTCGACGGGTCGATTCTTGAGAGCGGTACTGCGGAAGAGCTGGCTGAGAATCCAGAGGTGCGCCGGAAGTATCTTGGGAAAAATTTCGAGTTGCGCCGGTGAGCGCCGGTGGTAGAGGTGGCGGTCTCCGTTAGAGGGGGTATATTGTATGAAAAAAATAGGTATTCTTTCCGATACTCATCATTGTTTCGACGATCCTTTGCGTCGTTTTTTTTTGGCAGTGGACGAGCTGTGGCATGCGGGCGACATCGGCGCTATCGGGTTGGCTGAAGAACTGTCGGTGTTTAAGCCGTTGCGTGCTGTGTATGGTAATATCGACGGGGGCGATGTGCGGGCAGTCTACCCACGTTGCTTGCGTTTTGCGGTGGAAGGGGTAGATGTGCTGATGACTCATATCGGCGGTTACCCCGGTCGGTACGCGCCGGAGGTGTTGCCTCTTTTGCAGAGTTGTCCGCCGAAACTTTTTGTCGCCGGACATTCGCATATTTTGAAAGTTGTCTACGATCCGGTATTTCAGTTGTTGCATATAAATCCCGGCGCCGCCGGCATTTATGGTTTCCATAAAGTACGTACGGCGGTGCGTCTGGTTATTGACGGCGGCGATATCCGAGATTTGGAAATCTTGGAATTTGGGGTTAGGGGTTCCTGTACGATTTAGGCTTATTATGCGTTTTAGCACATACGAAGATATTACCGCTTATCTTTTCGACCGGCTTCCGATGTATCAGCAGGTGGGGAATGTCGCGTATAAAGCGAGTCTGTCAACGCCGGAAGTTATTGATCGCTGTTTAGGGCATCCTCATCGGGGGTTCCGTAGCATCCATGTGGCGGGCACGAACGGTAAAGGTTCGGTATCGCACATGCTGGCGGCCGTTCTGCAGGAGTCTGGCTATCGGGTAGGACTGTATACGTCGCCTCATTTGAAGGATTTCCGCGAGCGTATTAAAATCAATGGGGCGTGTATCACCGAAGACGCTGTGATGGATTTCGTGAATAGTTATTGGGAGAAGTTGGAATCGGAGCAGGCGTCATTCTTTGAAATGACAACGGCTATGGCATTCGATTATTTTGCGCGACAAAAGACGGATGTGGCCGTCGTGGAAACGGGTATGGGTGGACGGCTGGATGCGACGAATATCATCCGTCCTGCGCTTAGTGTTATTACTAATATTGCCTTAGACCATACAGAGCATCTGGGCGACAGTCCGGCGTTGATTGCTCGCGAGAAAGCCGGCATCATCAAGCCGGATACGCCGGTGGTCGTCGGGGAATGCAGCGCGAATACGGCAGCGGTGTTTACCGGGGTCGCGCAGGTGCAACAGTCGCCGTTGTATTTTGCCGAGCGGGAGGCACACGTGGAACTTGTATGTGCCTGTGCGGATGGGCAATCGTTCCGCTGCTTCTGCAGGCATTCGCCGGCAACGGTGCGGGAGTATACCCTCGACTTGCTTGGCGAGTATCAGCAGACGAATCTTCGCACGGTGTTGACGGCGATTGATTGCCTTCGTTACGTTGTTGCGCCGCCGTTTCGTATTCCGACTGAAGCTGTCCGGACTGCCTTGCGGCACATCGTTCGTCTTACCGGCTTGCAGGGACGGTGGCAAATACTTGCGACACGCCCATTGACTATCTGCGATACGGGACATAATGCGCATGGGCTGCGCTATACTTTTGGGCAATTGACCGCCACCCCGCACCGGCAGTTGCATATTGTGTTCGGCGTTATGGCCGATAAGGATTTGGCTTGTATTATTCCACTGATGCCTCGTGAGGCGCGTTATTATTTTACGCAGGCCGCTATCCCGCGCGCGCGTGCAGCCCCCCTCTTAGCCGCGCAATGTATAGCCGCCGGACTGCACGGCGAGCCTTTCACGAATGTCAACGACGCGCTCGCTACCGCACGCCGATATGCCGGCGCGGATGACGTTATATACATAGGTGGGAGCAGTTTTGTGGTGGCGGAAGCGATATGAATCGCGGACGCATGGGCACGTTTTACGCGTTACTCTTCAAAAGCTTTTCGAATAGCCTGACATATTCTTCCGCGTGCTTATCCCATGAGAACTGTGCAGCGTAGTGTTGCATGGCGGGTATTTGTTCGGGATGTCGGCGGTAGTGCGTCAGGCTTTCTTCGATGGTAGTGCGCATGACGGTCGGGTCGAACGACGGGAAGTAGTAGGCGTAGTCGCCGCCAAATTCGGGTATGCACGACATCGTAGAGGCTACGACCGGCTTCCCCCAGTGCATCGCCTCGATAATCGGCAGTCCCATGCCTTCGTTGGTCGACGGGAATAGCAATGCCCGACAATGGGCATAGAGCCATGCCTTCTCCGCCTCACTGACGGCGCCGGGCGTCAGGATGCGCTGCTGCAGGCCGTAATTGCGAATCATATCGCGGATCATTTTCCCATACGCCGTATCGTTCGTGCCGGCGATGATCAAGCGAGTTTCTGGATACGCATGGATCAGGCGAACTAACGACTGGTAGTTCTTATTAGGTTTAAATACGCCGATGGCAAAGAAGTACTCTCCGTCGGCGAACGCCCACGCCGGACGCTCGCCGGTATCCACCAAAGGCTTGTCGGCGCCATTATAAATTACCTCCACAGGCGTACGTAGCGCCAGATGCGCCTTCATATCCCGCTTCGTGAAGTTCGAGATAGCTACCACTGCATTGGCGCGTTGTACGAGGGAGTATAGGTTCTTTATCCGCTGCCTAATTTTGCGTTCACTCTTTTCGCGGATGAAATTCAGGTCGTGTACCGTCAGTACGTATATAATCCGTTTGTTCGGATAGTACCGCACATCCTGATGCGTACTATGCCAGAGGTCGAACTGGTCGGATAACCGGTAATGACAGAAGATATCTATGATCGGTCGCACTGTAATGTAATCGACCGTATTGCCGAAGATGCCCGTCATGTCTGAGGGAACTAAGAACGTGAATTGTATGGCGGGATGATTGATTTTTGACAGCGCCCGTCCATAGGCCATGCACATCTGTCCCAACCCCGTGTTTGGGAACCGGAGTCGAAGCAAGTCGATAAGTATTCGTTTACGAGTTGTCATTTTTGATGGTTTGATAAAACGTATTCCGCTCTGCCGGTGTAAATCCGGCGGCGGCGACAATCGTTTCCAACTCCGGCGCCGTTAAGGTCGGATGTGCATCGGCGCCGGCCATGCTGTATATTTTAGTTGAGTCGTCGATTGTACCGTCGACGTCGTCGGCGCCAAAGAGCAGCGCGAGTTGCATCACATCCTTACCCAGCATCGGCCAGTAGGCTTTGATGTGCGGGATGTTGTCGAGCATCAGTCGGCAGACGGCCACAGTACGCAGCACATCGAGCGTTGACACTTCGCTTCCGGCGCCCAGCGCATTATTCGATGCTTTATATTTTAGTGGGATGAAGGCATCGAAACCGCCCGTTGTATCCTGCAACTCCCGCAGGCGAATAAGATGGTCGATGCGGTGCGCCGGCGTTTCGATATGACCGAAGAGCATCGTTGCATTCGTTCGGATTCCTAAGCGGTGGGCGGTTTCATGAATACGCAGCCATGTGCGCGCGTCGGTTTTACGGGGACATATTCGTCTGCGGACGGTCTCGTCGAAAATCTCCGCGCCGCCGCCGGGCATGGCGTCCAGCCCGTGCTGTTGCAGCAGCTGCAGAGTGTCTTCATACGACAAGCCGGCCTGTTGCGCCATATAGTCTATTTCCACTGCCGTGAATGCTTTTATGGCTACCTGCGGCAACGTGCGCTTAATCGTCGACAGCAGCGACGCATAAAAATGAATATCACGCGAAGGATGAACGCCACCCACGACATGCACTTCCGTTATCGGCATACCGACGTACGGCTCGCACAGCGCCCGCACCTCACCCAGCGACAGCGCCCAGCTGCCGGCTTCGCCTTCCCGCCGGCGATAGGAACAAAACACGCAATCGTTTATACAAATATTCGTCGGTTCGATATGAAAATTACGATTATAATACACCGTATTGCCGTTGTATTTCCGTCGCACGCAAGTAGCCAGCAACGAGAGCCAGAGTATATCCCGACAATCGCACAACGCCAACCCCTCGTCGGACGAAAGTCTCTCACCACGTTTTACCTTATCGACTATACTTTGTTGTTGTTTGTCGTTCACAGGAGATATTGGTTAGAAGATTTTCCAGCCTAAGCTAATTATGAACACACCGGGATGAAGACTCCCTTCGTAAAGCGCATTATTCGCATTACCATACAGCCCCTTCAGCACATCCGTAAACGTATAGTCGTAGCGGACATCCAGCGTGAAGAAAAAAATATCAACACCCACGCCTGCCTGCCCTGAAAAATTTACCGGCGTGCTTTCAAACGATAGCGGAAAGTCGTGGCGGTTGTTTTCCTGCACGCTCCGCAAGGTATAGGTCAGTCGCGGGCCGGCAAACACACGAAGGTTGCCTATTGGCCAATTCAAAACGGCGTAGCCAATCAATACCGGCATATTGATAGTCGACGTATTCACAAATACATCCATAGTGGATAACGATGCAAACTGTCCGGTAAAATAGAAGCGAGAGTAATGCATGTCGGTTCGGAAAAGCGAGTACAGCGCTTCCGGCTGAATATAGAACCGGTTTATGTGAAAACGGAAAAATAGCCCGGCATCAAATCCCGGACGATAGTTCGTGTACCAGTATTTGACATCGGTTGAAAACCGCGAGAAATTCACCGCCGATTTCGGTCCGAACGAAAAAAAAGGCGCTTGCGCGAACCCCGCCGTGCCCATTGTCATAAATAACAGTATTGGTAATATCTTTCTCATACATACACCTATTACTATTCATTCGTTTCATCCTTCGATAACGCCTGACCCCACCAGTTCCTCGCCATCGTACCATGCGACAAACTGGCCGGCGGTGATGCCGCGCTGCCGGTCGTCGAAAACGATATACATTCCTTCGGGTTTCCGGTACAACGTCGCGGCCTGCAAGGGCTGACGATAGCGAATGCGCGCCATATACCGCCGTATCTCCTTCGGACACATCGCCGTTTCGGGACGAATCCAGTGCAGATCCGCATCCGCCACCCGCAAGCCGCGCCGCAGTAGACCCGGATGATGCTGCCCCTCGCCCACGAAGACACTATTTGTCGCCACGTCAATAGCAATAACGAACAACGACTCTGCGCGGCCGCCGACGCCCAATCCCTTCCGCTGCCCGATAGTAAAGAAATGCGCTCCCCGATGCTCCCCAATTTTCCTCCCCGAAAGCGCCTCATAACGGTACGGTTCGCACAAGCTTTCCAGCGTCTGGCGACGGGGTTGCTGCATGTAGAATGACGGGGCGATTTCGATAATATCGCCCGTCGCTGCCACCAATTTCTGTTGCAGGAACACCGGCAGATCAATCTTCCCGACAAAGCAGATACCCTGTGAATCCTTTTTATCGGCCGTCGGCAAACCGGTCTCGACCGCCATCCGGCGCACATCCGACTTCCACAAATGACCGATAGGGAACAACGCCTGCGACAACTGTTCCTGCGACAATTGGCACAGGAAATAACTCTGGTCTTTATTCTGGTCGACACCGGATAGCAACGAGAAAGAAGAATGAGCGGTATCTGCCAGAGCGTTGCGCCCGATACGGGCATAATGCCCTGTAGCCACTACGTCGGCGCCTAATGCCATGGCCGTCTTCAGAAATATATCAAACTTGATTTCCCGATTACAGAGGATATCGGGGTTCGGCGTACGACCTCGCGCGTACTCGGCAAACATATAGTCCACGACCTTTTGTCGGTATTCGACGCTTAAGTCCACAAAATGGAAAGGGATATGCAGTTTTTTAGCCACCAGTTCGGCGATAGCGCGGTCATCTTTCCAGCCGCAGTCGCCGTGGAGAGTACCGGTCGTATCGTGCCAGTTCTGCATAAACAATGCTACTACGTCATGCCCCTGTTGCGTCAGCAACAGCGCCGCCACGCTCGAATCCACGCCTCCCGATAAACCTACTGCTACTCTCATAGTATTATACTTATTAAAAAAAGGGCAAGCTACTTACATCGCATCGCTACAACCACCTACCCTTGCTGCCTTCCGGCCCTGGGGGAATTCGACAGGAGCTGATCGTATAAGACTTACCCCGTGCAAAGGTACGACTTTTTTTTAGTTCTGCAAATGCGTATCTGCGAGGGACAGGGGTTGCCTATTATGGCAAGCATATCAATAGCGGAACCGGCCATCTCGCCACTCCATCGGAAGTTTCAATGGCGCTACCTTGTACCCTGTACCTGCCGTTTTATTTCAGCGGCAGCAGTTCAACTGATTTATAGAAGATTTCGGCGGCTTCTAATTGTAACATGATTTTCCCTTCGGTGACGGAAAGGTTGTGGGCTTCATTGACCTTATTCCCGTTGACATAATGTTCTGAACAGTCGTCAAGGCAAATGATTTCGATGGTGTTCCATTCCGGTCGCGGGTTTTCAAAGTTAGCGGTACGTACTACGCGGGAGGGCTGGCCTTCGGGCGAGAGATTTGGCGATTCGAGCGTACTTCCGCCTACCTTGTAGTAGTCGCCGCAATCGTTTTCCTGTACTTGACATTCTATTGACAGCGGCCAGAGGTCGTCGGGCGCCGTGTCGGGAAAGTGGTAAAGGATGCCGCTGTCGCGCGGGTCGTTTTCACGCGGGGGGTATTTTGTTTCGCCCCAACGGAATACGACGCGCAGGTAGTAGTTACGGTATGAGTCGTTGGTGCAGAGGTAGCCCATATTTTCTCCGGCAAAATGCAGGATGCCGTCGGCTACTGCAAAGGAGTTGTCGATGTCGTTGTTTTTGCCGTGGGTTTTTGTGTAGGTGTACCAGCCTGAGAGGTCTTGCCCGTTGAATAACGGAATCAGTTGGGCTGTGCCGTCGTTCACTTTGGTAAAGGTGGCTTTGTCCTGATGTTCCTGTACGATGGCCGGCAGCGGTTGTGCGGATTGTACGCAGGCGTTCGTTGCGATGCATACTATTGCCGCTATGATTGATAAACGTATTGATTTCATTTTTTTATTTTTTAGATGGTTTTTACTGGGGGTGGTTATTCGTTTGTGATGTATGATTCTTTGACCAGCGGGCAGTTTAGCAAGTAGTCAAGGCTAATTTTGATACTTTCGGCCGGTGTATAGTTGTATTGTTCGACCTCTACGATGAGGTAGCGCGTGCCGGCGATGTCGGTGTTATTAAATATGGCGTCGAAGCCTACCATGCCGCTTTGTCCTAATTCTTTCTGGTCTTTGATGTGAAGGAGGGTGAATCGTCCGGGATACTTTTGGAAGTAGGCTACGGGGCTTTGGCGTCCCATTACTGTCCAGTAGACGTCCATTTGGAAGAATACGAGTTCGGGGTTGGTGTGTTCCAGCAGGTAGTCGTACATCATTTTGTTTTCGATTTTTGTAAATTCGTGTGCATGGTTATGGTAGCCAAATAACAGTCCGTTGTCTTTGCATTTTTGTCCGATGGTGTTGTAGTAGTCGCACCATGTTTGCAGGTCGGCCAGCGTTTTGGGGACTTCCATCCAGGGGGCGACAATGAATTTCATGCCTGCCGCCAGATGCGCGGCTATTGCTTCGTCCCACCATGCTAACGATTCGGTAAGATTGTGCGTTGTCAGTTCTTGTTCCGACAGAGGTTTGGTCGTATGCGATGATAATACTGTTAAGCCGGCTGCTTCGACGGCTGTTTTAAATTCTTCCGGTGTTTTTCCATAGAACTTTCCGTCGCTGTAGCTGGCTGCTTCGATGGTGGTGTAGCCGGCGTCGCCGACAATTTGGATTGTCGCGTCAAAATCATTTGCGAATGCTTCGCGTAGGGAGTAGAGTTGTAATCCTATGTCCTTCTTCGGCAGCTTCGTTGCCGGTTGTGGGGTGCATGCTGCCAGTAGGGGCAGTGCAATGATAGATAGTAAGAGTAGATTTTTCATTTTTTGTTGTGATTTATAAAGTTTGTTTGTTTCATGCTCGGGCGGTCCGTCGAGGGGGTATTTTTGGTCTTTTTTGAATTCTTCTAATAGTCTCATTTTCCAATAGATAGCCTTGTCTCGTCGACATTCGTAGCATCTTCCGCAAGGTATTTCAATTGTTTTTAATCTTACGTCCTTGCAGTGTGGTATTGTATTCCCATTTTTTTTGTTTGATACGAATTTCGGATTTTTTATGGTTATTTTTTGGATGCACATTTTTTTGTGTTATTAAATATAATAGCATTAGTATCCAGTCCATTGATTGATTGTTTTTCGATTAATATATTGGTTTTCATTTTTTTACCTCACCTGTTTCTATTCCTTTTGAAAATCTATTTCATTAATTATATGCGCGTTAGCGCGCCGTATGAGGCGTTTTTCCCGTTTCCGTTGATGGTTTTCCATAGTGGGAGTCCGTAGCCTTGTTTCATGGTCTGGCGGCGGCGAAGGATTTCTTCCATTTCTTCGGGCGAGCCGATACAGGGTGCACCGTTTTTTACTGCGTCGTCGAACATTTTCCATGCCATGTCGGAAGCGATTACGCTGTCTTCGACCGTAGGGTAGCCGAGGTTACGTCCGGCCAGAATCGATCGGCCAAATACGTCAATCATAATGTCTACTTTCTTGTCCTTAAATTCATCGGTTTTTACGATGGTTTGGGTTATGCCGTGTATTTCGACGGTGGCTGTCTTGAAATCATGGGTCATGCGGGCGATGCCTTTTGTACCGATAATGTCAACGTAGCAATTGTGGGTTTGCTTTTTCGCCATGTGGCCATATACGAATCCTTGCGTAATGTCGAACACGACGCCGTTTTGGAAGGTGCCATGCACTTGTATCCACCAAGGGTCCTCGTAGCTCCACATTCGGACGCCTTGTGCGTGGAAGGTGGCGTATTCGCTATTAGCATACCAGCGGGCGACGTCGACGTAGTGCATTCCACAGTCGTGGAAGGCTGGTCCTTCGGGTTCATGTCCTTCTTGCGGCATGTGGCCGGGGGTCATGTGTGCGATGCGGACAATTGCCAGTTCGCCGAGTTCGCCTGTGCGGATGAAGTCGATGATGGTTTGGTGATACCATGCGTTGCGGTTGAACATATTGACGGAGACCATGAGGTTGGAGCGTTTGACGGTTTCGGCCAGTTCCCATTCCGTCCGGACGTTGTCGGCCAGTGGTTTTTCGGCCAGTACATGTTTGCCGGTTTGCAGCGCTTTGTATAGTTGGGACGGACGTGAGTCGGCCAGGGCAAATAGTCCTATCACTTGTACCTCGGGGTCTTCAAAGAGTACGTTTTCGTTTTCTGTAAAAACAGCGGCGGGCGCTATGTCCGCCGCTGCTTTACGTGCTTCCGTACAGGTGTCGCATATATACGCTAAATTCCATAAGGGGTTCTTCACTAATTCTTCGGCGTATAGCCGTCCCATTCGTCCGAACCCAATAATTCCAATTTTCAGCATTCTCCTCCTTAATCTAATAACTTAATGCGGATGTTACGGAACCAGATGTCGTTGCCGTGGTCTTGCAGTCCGAAGTATCCTTCTCGGTTGGGGCCGCCGCAGTTGTTGAGCAGTTCATAGGCCAGCGGCCATGCTTTTTCGCTGAATTTGCTAGCTTGCAACATGGCTGTCCATTGGGGTGTCCATAAGTGGTATTCTACTACGTTTAGGCCGTTCTGTCCATGTACAACTGTTCCTTGATAGACCATGACGGTGGCTTCGTTCCATTCGCCGGCCGGGTTGGCATTTTGGGGGTTAGCTGGGATCATGTCGTACAGCGATGCGGCTTGCCGGTTGTTGTCTTTGCCCAGTTTGGCGTCGGGATGGCCTTCGTTGTCCAGCAATTGGAATTCGGGTGCCGAGATGTAGATCGGCTCTATTTGGGGGTTGCCGTCTTTATCTTTCGTTTCGATTTCCTGTGCCAGATAGAGGATGCCGGAGTTTCCGCCTTTTGAGATTTTCCATTCCAGCTTCAGTTCAAAGTTTTTGAACTTGTGGGCGAAGATGAGGTCGCCCCCGTCGGTTTCCTGCGCCTCGCCGCCGCCGCTGCCGTTGAACTTGATGCAGCCGTCTTCGATGATCCATTTGCCCGGTACGTTGTCTTTTCCGTAGCCGCGCCATCCGTTGAACGATTCTCCGTCGAAGAGTACTGTATAGCCTTCTTCATTTATAGGGAAGGTGGCGAGGTCTACTACTTGTTTTTCAATCACCGTGTATTCCGGTGTTGTTTTTACACTGCCGCCACATGCGGCAATTACGGCTGCGATAGCTATGCAGCCCAGTCCTAAGATAATTTTTTTCATGTTTTGAAATATTTTAATTAATGTTGATTTGTTTAGTGGCTTTGTTTATATTCGTAAGGTTTTTGATTAACTCGGCATGGTGGTTAGTTTCCATCCTTCGCGATAGGTATGTTTAATCATTTCGTTGGCGAATACGACGGCGCTTTGCGGTTCGGTTTCGGTCGGTTTCCATGTTGGGTGTCCATCTTTGATGCTGAAGCCGTCGCTGATTTTCATTTTGATTGTTTCGTTGTCGCCGATATTGGTAAAGCGCATATTTTCGCCGTCCCAGTGCAGTTCTTTATGCAGGGCTTGCAGACGTACAGCCAGTACGCCCATGACGACCATTTCGTTGAACGGGCCTGCTTCCGAGAAGTCGGAGGCTGATTTCAGGCGGTTGTCTGCGTTTTCTTTGCAGGCGCGCACCCAGTCCATTTCGTGGCTTTCTGTGATACGCCGGCATACTTTTGGTGCGTTTGGCACACGGCCGGACAGTAGCCACGGGTTGCGGCCATAGCAGTTGCAAATCAGGGTGTCTTTTGTGCCATGGAAGATGACCAGACCGCCGCCGTCGCCCATCAGTTGCTTGCCTTCGGGGAATCCTGCCGGGCGGTCGGGCATCATGCCGCCGTCGTACCAGTGGACGACCACTTCGGGCATGGCTACTTTCGGGAGGTTTTCGCGGGCGGGGAACGTCAGTTTGACATGTTGCGCCTGCGGAGCGCAATCCCTGAGCAGTTGGGTTGACGAGCCTTCGACTTTTGTCGGGTAGCCTAACTTCAATGCTTTAAATACTGGATGCAGGATGTGGCAGGCCATGTCGCCCAGTGCGCCGGTGCCGTAGAGCCACCATCCGCGCCAGTTCCATGGGTGGTAGATGACATTGTACGGGCGTAGTTCTGCCGGGCCGGAGAACAGATCCCAGTTTAAGGTCGACGGGATTTTGTCTACTTTTGCCGGCGTTTCTAATCCTTGCGGCCAGATGGGGCGGTCGGTGGCGGCTTCGACTTTGACGATTTCGCCTATTTCGCCGTTCCAAATCCATTCGCAGGCTAAGCTTACGCCTTCTTCCGATGCGCCCTGATTTCCCATTTGGGTGGCTACTTTATGACGGGCGGCCAGTTTGGTTAATAATCGTGATTCGTATACCGTATGCGTCAGCGGTTTTTCGAGATACACGTGTTTGTGTAGCGTCAGCGCGTCGGAGGCGATGATGGCGTGCGTATGGTCGGCGGTGGCCACGACTACTGCGTCGGCTGATTGGCCGAGTTTTTCAAACATTTTCCGGTAATCGTAAAATCGTTCCGCGTTAGGATAACGTTTAAAAGTGCCGTCCGCATATTTCCAGTCAATATCGCAAAGTCCGATGATGTTCTGGCTTTCGATAGCTCGTAGTACGCCGGCTCCCCGTCCGCCGATGCCCACGCCTAAGACGTTCAACTTGTCGCTCGGCGCGACGTGTCCAAAACTTTTACCCATTACTATGTTGGGTACAATCGTTGGCGCAACAGCTACGCCTAAAGCGGCTGTGGCGCTTGTCTTTAGGAATTTCCTCCTTGAGATTTTTGATGCCATAAGTGTTTTTATTTAATGAAAGATTGAAATTTAATAGTGCAAATATAGGGATTAAATGGCAGATTGCTATAATTTATTTACGAAAAATACACACAAAGTTATTAACTAAATTATGCACGGGCATAGTATAAATATATTTTTGTCTTTTTGTACTCACAAACGGAATATGTATCGTCACAAACGGAATATAGACAAAAAAAATAGAACAACCATTAAAAAAACATACCGACGATGAGTTCAACAAGAGATTGGTTGCCTGCCAACCATGAAGCCTTATTCGATAAGGTTACGTAAACGGTGAATTACATTACTGTCATTGAAAACCGCACCCGCATGGGCTTTGCTATCGACACGGCGCGAGGGCGATGGCTGGATACGACGTTTATTCCCCAGTACTACGGCTTCAAAAACGCCTATACAAACTAGCAAGACATGGCGACCCGCACAAAGATTCTTAATTTATATAGCTCTACAAAGCGAAAGTCGCCTTCAAACCGCTATACCGGAAGTCTACATGGAAAGGAACAAAATACGCAAAGCGAAAAAAACGTACATTTGCAGAAAAACAGAAATACAATGGAAATGATGCCTCCCACGAATACACTCCCGACGGTTGCTTTAATCTACGATTTCGACGGCACCCTGTCGCCGGGCAATATGCAAGACTTCGGCTTTATTCAAGCCACAGGAAAAGATATTGGCGCGTTTTGGGCGACCTGCGAACGCATTGGGCAGGAGCAAGACGCCAGCGGTATTTTAACGTATATGAAAGTAATGATTGACGAAGCCCGCAAAGCTAATATCCCATTACGACGAGAAACGTTCCGGCATTTTGGACGGCAGGTCGCGCTCTTCAACGGCGTGCGCGAATGGTTCGTCCTGATGAACGACTACGGTCGAAACCAAAACATCATAATCGAACACTACATCAATTCGTCGGGACTTAAAGAAATGATAGAAGGCACGCCGATTGCACATGAATTTAAGAAAATTTACGCCTGTTCGTTCTATTACGAAAATGACGAAGCGGTATTCCCAGCCGTGGCGGTCGATTTTACGACAAAAACACAGTTCCTTTTTAAAATCAATAAAGGCATCGACAGTATCAGCGACAATAAGGCCGTAAACCGCTATACGCCACAAGACGAACGCCCAATCCCGTTCGCAAGGATGATTTATTTCGGCGACGGCGAAACGGATATTCCCTGCATGAAATTAGTCAAACAACAAGGCGGCTACTCTATTGCCGTCTATGAACCGCACAACGATATAAAAAAAGCCCGCGCCCAACAACTTATTGCCGAAGACCGTGTAAACTTCGTTTGCCCGGCCGACTATACGAAGGACAGCGAAATATATCGCGTAGTAACGACTATCCTATCAAAGATGAAATCGGATACACACTAACCGCTAACCACTAATACAAAAATATTTCTTTATACATTTGTCCTGCAATCACAAAAATAGATTATGATAAACAAACTCAACCGGAAATGGATAGGCATCGACCAGTCCGTGCAGGCAGTGAAAGTAACTGAGCTGCGGCTGAATCAGCAAACAGACTTGTTTACGAGTATATACGCCAATTCCTATACTCTATAACTGCACAAATACGACTACGATATCCTGCGCTACCAAAACGCTTTTGCATTTGAAAATTTCATTATTACGCAATTTAGAGGTACGCCGCAAAACAAAAAAGGCGGCGACAAAGGCGTGGACGGCAAGATGGCAGACGGAACGCCGATACAAGTTAAACGCTCCGACGCGATTGTCCGCGACGTGGTCGATAAATTCCCCACCGCAGCCAAACGCCACAATAGCGCACTGTTCGATAAAAACGTGGCGGCCGGTAAGCCGGTCGGTTACCTCATCACTTTTTCGTTCAGCAAAGGCGCCGTGGAAGAGGTGGCGCGGCTTCGCAACAAGGAAAATATCATTGTTGAATTAAAAAAAGTAGAAGACATCGTCCCAATAGCGAAAAAGCCAGCTGTTACCGTCGAGATCAACGAACTGTCGCGCGATGCAAAAGGCGTTCGGGAAATTGAATTTATTGCCTCAGGACAAAGCGGAATCGGCATCGAATTCTACAGTTGGGATTTTGAGTACGACATCGGGAAGGGCTTCCGCGCGTCGGCTATCATCGATAAAGAAGGCCGGCAATAGCATAAACTAAAGGCCGGCGTACATCATATAGCCGTCAAAGTAGTAGACAACGACGGGCTGGAAAGTATCGAAGCGATTAAATGGCAAGTGAACGGAACGGTAGAACGAGGTGATTGATGGTTCGTAACACGAAGTGCAAAAAGAGGAGGCTGTCTCAAAAGTCGTTTATTCGTCCTTGAGAATTGAATATTTGAAATCAATCTCAGATAGGTGTCCGAACAAAATAATGTTAAAAATACTTTTGATACTCCCCCCTCTTTAGTTGGATACTCGATATGATTTTCCGCACGATATGATTTTCCGCAAAGAAGAGGAGCGCAAAAGTGCCAATCATGCTGTCAAAATTTTACTAAAAAATGAGCGGAAAAGAATCATTGTCCATAAAACGCCTGAAAGCAATATGAAGCAACAATTTCCTTACCAAACGACTCAACGTTTAAATGCGTCGCTCCCGATATGTCTATTGTCTATTTGTTAATTAAAAAATAATCCCTACTTTTGTACCATAAAAATAAACCCTAAATACCATAACAATATGAATAAAGAAATTGCGATAAGCGCCTTAGCAGCGCACTACGGAGCCACGGATGCAAAGGTGTTTGCAGCGCCGGGGCGCATTAACCTTATCGGGGAACATACCGACTACAATGGTGGCTATGTGTTTCCGGGAGCTATCGACAAAGGTATTACCGCCGCCATCCGACTTAATGGAAGCGATAGGATACGCGCCTTCGCTATTGACCTGAACGAACATGCCGAATTTGGATTGCAAGAAGAAGACGCGCCAACACAGAGCTGGGCTCGGTATATCTTCGGCATCTCCCGTGAACTGATTAAACGCGGACTACCTGTCGGCGGATTCGATACCGCCTTCACCGGCGATGTACCGCTGGGCGCGGGCATGTCGTCGTCGGCCGCGCTGGAAAGCGTCTATGCCTTTGCCCTGAACCAATTGTTCGACGGACGCTTCGATAAGCTCGAACTGGCCAAAGCCGGGCAAGCTACCGAACATAATTACTGCGGCGTCAAATGTGGTATCATGGACCAATTCGCCTCCCTGTTCGGCAAAGCAGGAAACCTAATACTGCTCAATTGCCAAACAATGGAGTACCGCTATTACCCCTTCCATCCTGAAGGACACCGGCTGATACTGCTCGACACACAGGTGAAACACGAGCTGGCGTCATCGGCCTACAATGAACGCCGGCAATCGTGCGAGGCAGTCGTAGCCGCCGTACAAAAACGACATAAAGACATCGCCTTCCTGAGCGACGTAACCTTCGATATGATGTACGAAATACAGGACGAAATCAGCGCCGAAGAATTCCGTTGCGCCCGATACATTATCGAAGAAACAGAACGCATAATGAAAGTCAGTGTAGCCCTGGAGCTTAATGACTATGAAACTGTCGGCCAAATGATGTATGAAACACACTACGGACTGAGCCACCTTTATGAAGTCAGTTGCCGGGAATTAGATTCCCTCAACAACATGGCCAAAGCCTGCGGCGTAGCAGGCTCGCGACTTATGGGTGGCGGCTTCGGAGGATGTACCATCAACATAGTACAGGAATCCCTCTACGACACCTTCATCAGCTCTGTCAATACAAGATACTTTAGACAATACGGCAAAATACCGAAAATCTACGAAGTAGTCATTAGCGACGGCGCACGGGAACTGTGTTAAATGTAAAACGGACGTACCTTACTTCACAAATCAATATGAAAATAATACAAACCCTTTCACAAAAACATCCGTCGGGAGAACTCCAATTATTCAAGATAACTAATCGCAGTGGCGCTAACGTAACATTGTGCAATATCGGCGCCGGTGTGGTATCAATAGAAGTGCCCGACATCTCGGGCAAACTGACAGATGTAGTCTTAGGCTACAAACATATCGAAGATTATTTCGGCGACGGGCCGTGCATGGGTAAAACGCCCGGACGCTTTGCCAACAGGATAGGCAATGCCCGCTTTACGCTAAATGGCGTAGAATATAAACTGAACGCCAACGCCGGCGGCGTACATCACCTGCACGGCGGCGCGAACGGCTTTGCCAACAAATGCTGGCAGGGCCGGATAGACGGCGACCGCGTACTATTCTCCTTAACCAGCCTCGACGGCGACGAAGGCTACCCGGGCACACTAACGGCCACCGTCGCCTACTCATGGAAAGAAAACAACGAATTGCTCATTGAACTTGCCGCCGAGTCGGACGCCGATACAATCATAAACCTCACCAATCATACCTACTTTAACCTCAACGGCGAAAATAGCGGCTCAATCCTTGACCACATCCTGCTTCTTTATGCCACGCACTGGCTGCCGGCCACCGAAGAACTCATTACAACCGGCGAAATCGCCCCGGTAAACAATACGCCGATGGATTTCACAGAACCAAAACGCATCGGCCAGGACATCAACGCCGACTTTGCCCCCCTGAAAAACGGGAAAGGCTACGACAGTTGTTGGATTACCGATAGCGCGTCTATCGGCCGGCAAACCACGATAGCCGTTCTACACAGCCCTCTGTCTGGAATTACGCTCGAGGTAGGAACAACCCTGAAAGCCCTGCAAGTCTATACTGGCAATTGGCTCAGCGGTTCACCCGAAAGCAAGAGCGGACGTAGTTATAACGACTACGATGGCGTAGCTCTCGAATGCCAACAATGGCCTGATGCTCCTAACAAACCTAACTTTCCCTCGTCCGTTCTATTCAAAGGCAAACGCTATGAACACTCCATCTCCTTTTTCTTTCCCTCTATCCTCAAAAATAATTACATTACCCATCCCGTTTAATGAATATGAAAAAAATACTCTTTGTTCTTACCCTTATTATTAACAGCCTGTTAGTATCGTCGTGCGGCGATAGCCTCGGAATTATTCGCCTTCCTGTGCCGGCACGCAAAGTCGGACAAACCGACGTACTGCAACTGCGTTGCGACCCGCTGCCGGTAGTACATGCAGGCTTCATCGGCCTAGGCATGCGCGGTAAAGGTGCAGTGGCGCGCATGATGGCCATCGAAGGCGTCGAAATCATTGCCCTCTGCGACCTCGAACCCTATAACCTCGAACAAGTACGCGAATCGGTAGCCGCCAACGGACGCCCCGCCGCCGCCGAATATACAGGCGATGACGGCTGGAAACAACTCTGCGAACGCGACGACATCGACCTCGTCTATATCTGCACCGACTGGCTCTCGCATACACCCATGGCTGTCTATGCCATGGAACACGGCAAACATGTAGCCATCGAAGTACCCGCCGCCACATCTATCGCCGAATGCTGGCAATTGGTCAATACTGCCGAAAAAACTCGCCGCCACTGCATGATGCTCGAAAACTGCTGCTACGACAAATTTGAACTCGCTACGCTAAATATGGCGCAAGCCGGCGTCTTCGGCGAAATAGTACATGTCGAAGGCGCATATATCCACGACTTACGCGAACTGAACTTCAACGCGCGCCGGTCGACAGACGACGCCGGACATCTTACCGGCTACTGGAACTTCTGGCGCAAAAACTACAACAGCCTCCACACAGGCAATCCCTATCCCACACACGGATTGGGGCCCGTATGTCAAATCCTCAACATCCATCGCGGCGACCGGATGAACTACCTCGTCTCCGTATCGACCGACCAGTTTGGAATGACCGAATACGCGAAAAACCGCTATGGCCTCGACTCACCGGAAGCCGCACAAAAGTATGCATTAGGCGATATGAACACCACTCTTGTTCGTACCCAAAAAGGCAAAACCATCCTCATCCAGCACGACGTAACCAGCCCACGCCCCTACAATCGCCTGCATACGATCAGCGGTACGAAAGGATTCGTCCAAAAGTACCCTTTCCGGCAAATAGCGCTCGACCCAAATGCTCACGCCGCCTTACCAAAAGTGCAAATGGACTCGCTTCTGGCCGCCTACGAACACCCGTTCTACAAAGAAGCTGGACGGCGAGCTGCCGAATTAGGAAACATCGCCCACGGCGGAATGGACTACATCATGGACTACCGACTCATCTACTGCCTGCGCAACGGCCTGCCGCTCGACGAAGACGTGTATGACGCCGCCGAATGGTCGAGTCTCGTCGAACTATCCGAAATATCGGTACGAAATCATGGTGCGCCCGTCGAAGTACCCGATTTCACGCGCGGCGCATGGAATAAACTGCAAGGCCTGCAATTTGCCGAATAATCCTACCGTATGAACAACCTGAAAGAAATAGCCTCCCGTTTTGACACAGCCGGCGTCATCGTAGACATCCAGCCATTCGGCAACGGGCTAATTAACGATTCATACCGCGTGTACACCGACGGCGATACGCCCGATTATCTCCTACAACGCATTAACCATCACATTTTTCAGGATGTCGCGATGCTACAAAAGAACATCGAGACCGTAACAACGCACATCCGCCGGAAACTGGCCGAACGCGGCGAACAGGATATCGACCGCAAAACACTGACACTAATCCCCGTCGACGATGGCAAAACCTATTATTTCGACGGCGCAAACTACTGGCGGATGTTGTTATTTATCCCCCGGTCGAAGTCGTACGAAAAGGTCGATCCGCTCTATGCGCGCTATGCGGGGCTAGCCTTCGGCGATTTTCAGCGTATGTTGGCCGACATGCCCGAGCCCGTCGGCGAAACAATTCCCAATTTCCATAATATGGCATTTCGCCTGCAACAACTACGCGATGCCGTGCAGTCCGATGCGGTGGGGCGCGTAGCAGCGATGCGTCCGGTGATCAACATGATCGAATATTTTGCGACTGACATGTGCCGCGCCGAGCAACTGCACCTCGAAGGCAAATTACCCAAACGGGTATGCCATTGCGATACGAAAGTCAATAACATTCTCTTCGACGAAAGCGGCGATGTCTTGTGCGTCGTCGATTTGGATACAGTGATGCCAAATTATATCTTTTCGGATTACGGCGATTTTCTGCGCACAGCCGCCAACACCGGCGACGAGGACGACCGCAACCTGCAACGCGTCGGATTCAATATGGAAATCTTCCGCGCATTTACCGAAGCTTATTTGGAATCGGCGCGGTCATTCCTGACCGGTATCGAAATCGCCTACCTGCCCTATGCTGCCGCGCTGTTCCCTTACATGCAATGCGTCCGTTTCCTGACTGATTACCTTAACGGCGATACCTATTATAAGATCCGGTATCCCGAGCACAATCTGGCACGCACGCAAGCGCAGCTGGCCCTCTGGCAAAGTGTCGAATCCCACCGGATGGCCATGACGGACTATATCGAAAGTCTTTTATAAATGATGAACGACACCAGCCATTTTTCCACTTTCGCGAGATGTCCCGTTGTCCTCAACAAAATACGCGACATACATTATAAACAATGAACAGTAAATATAACATTACTCCATCGGGAGGGTTGATACCCGGCATCGAACCCGACGATATTATAAAACGATTTGAAAAATTGCCGGTCAGTATTTACGAATCCGAAGAAAAAGGCGCGGACTATGTGGCAGGGCAAATCGTCGACGCCATTAACGCCGCCGCTGGTCGTGGCGAGCGCTATGTACTGGGTCTGACCACTGGCAAATCGCCTGTAGGCATCTACCGGAAATTGTTAGCTGCCTATCACGCGCAGAAGGTTAGTTTCGAGCGCGTGGTCGTATTCAGTCTCGACGAATTTTACCCGATAAAACCCAAAGAGCAACAAAGCCGCAATTTCAGAATACGCGAGGAGTTTATCAACCAAGTAAACATTAAACCCGAACACATCCATTTTCCGAACAGCACATTGACGATGGACGAAATGACAGCCTTCTGTCATTCATACGAAACGAAAATCAAGGAATACGGCGGCATCGACCTGATGCTTTTGGGCACGGGGACACAAGGACAATTAGGCTTCAACGAACCCGGCTCATTCGAGAATGCCCGCACACGATTAGTCGTCTTAGGCACGGCGACACGCAAAACGCAATCGTCGTTATTTTACGGTATTGAACATACGCCGGCCAAAGCGGTAACAATGGGACTGGCCACCATCCTGTCGGCGCGGCGGATTATCCTCATTGCATGGGGCGAAGAGAAGTCCGACAGTATTCGCTCAATCACCGAAGGCGAAGTAACGCCGCTGATACCGGCCTCGTGCCTGCAACGTCATACAAATATCGAAGTAGTGATCGACAAAGGCGCATCGGAAAAATTGACGCGAATTGATACGCCGTGGTTAGTGGGAACGTGCGACTGGCAGCCGAAGTTTATTCGAAAGGCTGTACTCTGGCTCTGCGGCCTCACGCAAAAACCGGTACTGAAGCTCACTCACGAAAACTATATCGAAAACAGCCTCGGGCAACTGCTCGAAACAGTGAACGGCTACTACAACGTCAATATAAAAGTCTTTAACGATCTACAGCATACCATCACCGGCTGGCCGGGAGGCAAGCCTAATGCCGACGACTCGACCCGTCCTGAGACTGCCGAACCGTATCCTAAACGCATCCTCATTTTCAGCCCGCATCCCGACGACGACGTCATCTCAATGGGCGGCACGTTCCTGCGCTTAGTCGATCAGGGGCATGACGTGTATGTAGCCTATCAGACGTCGGGCAACATTGCCGTCAACGACAATGTAGTGCTCCAAAATATAGATACCGTCAGGGAATGCGGCTACAGCAACCACTACGACGAAATCGCCGCCCTGATACAGAACAAGAAAACCGGCGAGCCCGAGCCGATAGAACTACGGAAACTCAAAGGCGCTATCCGTCGGGCCGAAGCCCGAGCCGCCTGTCGCGAGATAGGATTAGAACCCGATACCCACGCGCACTTCCTCAACCTGCCATTCTACGAAACAGGCGGCATCACCAAAGGCCGACTGACAGATACCGACATTACAATTATCGTCCGTCTGCTGCAAACTATCAAGCCGCATCGCATATTTGCAGCCGGCGATCTCTCCGACCCGCACGGTACACACCGCGTATGCATCGAAGCCTTATTGCAGGCCATTGAGCGACTCAACGACGAAGACTGGTTTGAAGGATGCCGCATGTGGCTCTACCGCGGTGCATGGCAGGAATGGAGCCTCGACATGGTCGATATGGCCGTACCGCTTAGTCCGAGCGAGGTATTACGGAAACGGCACGCTATCTACCGTCATCTCTCGCAAAAGGACAACGTCCCCTTCCCCGGCGACGACCGACGCGAATTTTGGCAACGCGCCGAAGAACGCACCGAAAACACCGCCCGCATCTACGATAAATTAGGTATGGCCGAATACCAAGCCATCGAAGTATTCCTGCGATTGTTTTAGCAACCAGTGAATAATACACCTCTCCCCCGCCCGATGATACGTGAATTTTGACCAAAAGATGCCTGACTTTAAACGAAGAACAACTAAGCAACTAAACAACCATGAGGGTTATCATACAAAACAAACCGGAAGAAGTCGCCAAATGGGCGGCTGACTATATTGTGTCGAAGATTCAGGCACACACACAGCAAAGCGCTGCACCTTTTGTACTGGGTTTGCCTACCGGCTCTACGCCGATGCAGACCTATGCCGAATTAATCAAACGGTATCGTGCCGGCGCAGTATCGTTCGCCAATGTCGTTACGTTTAACATGGACGAGTACGTAGGTCTGCCCGAAGAACATCCCGAAAGCTACCATTCGTTTATGTGGCGACATTTTTTCAGTCAGGTAGATATCCGTGCAGAGCGCGTTCATATCTTAAACGGCAATGCACCCGACCTTATGCAGGAATGCGCTTCGTATGAAGAGCGGATTAAACAGGCCGGTGGTGTCCGACTGTTTTTGGGCGGCGTTGGCCCCGACGGGCATCTGGCTTTCAACGAGCCGTTCTCCTCGCTCGCCTCCCGGACGCGCGTTAAGACCCTGACGATGGATACCATCGCGGCCAATTCCCGCTTCTTTGACAACGACCCCGCCAAAGTACCCCGGCAGGCGCTCACCGTCGGCATCGCCACCGTACTTGACGCTGACGAAGTACTTATCCTTGCCACCGGCTACAACAAGGCCCGTGCCATCCGCCACCTCATCGAAGGCGGCTACAATCACGCATGGACGGCCAGCGCCCTGCAAGGACATCCACACAGCATCGTCGTCTGCGACACTCCGGCTGCATACGAACTGAAGGTTGGAACATACCGATATTTCAGAGAAATCGAAGGAATTGAACATTGAAAATTAGGAAAGAAAACGAGTATTGGAAAGACGTCCCCCCTATAAGCAAAAGGGGCATCCCCTATAAACTGAGGAGACGTTCTCCAAAAAACGAAATAGAAAAAAGAATAAACAATTCAACAACTAAACGGCATGATGGATTATTCGGGAAAATATGACTTTGCAATACACACGGAAGATATCGCAAACGCCTTACGCGAAATAGCCTGTACGCTACCATCGCTGCAGACGCCGGAAGTGTGGAAACAATGTTTCGGCGCTATTGATTTAACGACGTTGAATGCGACCGATACGGCTGAGAAAGTGCGGACGCTGACCGAGCGCGTCAATCGGTTGCCGGAGCAATTTGCCGGTCTGCCTTCGGTGGCCGCTATTTGCGTATATCCGGCGCTGGTGTCAACGGTGCGTGAAACACTGGCGGTCGCGTCAGTGCAAATAGCGGCGGTAGGCGCAGGATTTCCTGCCTCGCAAACCTTCCTGAGCGTAAAATGCGACGAATGCCGGCTGGCAGTGGAGCAGGGCGCAATGGAAGTGGATGTCGTCCTTTCATTAGGCGCGTTTTTAGCGGGCGACTATGCCGCCGCCGCTTACGAAATCATGCAAATTCGACAAGCCATCGGAAAGGCCCGCCTGAAAGTGATTCTGGAAACGGGCGCGCTGTCGCCGACGCAAATAGCCGATGCCGCTTTTCTGGCTATGGATGCCGGCGCGGACTTCATCAAAACCTCAACCGGCAAAACCGACCCTGCAGCCACGCCGGAAGCCGCATGGATTATGACACAGTGTATCCGCCGCTTCTATGCGGAAACCGGACGGAAGGTCGGCTTTAAACCGGCGGGGGGTATTGTCTCGTCGGACGATGCGACACTGTATTACGCCATCGTCCGCCACGTGCTGGGCGACGAATGGCTGACCCCGGCGCTCTTCCGTCTGGGTGCAAGCCGTATGGCCAACAACCTGCTCGGCAGCCTGATGGGCAAAACAATTATGTACTTTTAACAGTTCACCAATATGTATTTTATCTACTCTTTTATTCGGCAGAATGCCGCACGCATCAAAAGAATCGCGATAATAGTCCTGATGATGACCGTCGGGCGGTCGGCGCTGCAGGCGCAATATTACGAACGAGCAGTCGGCGGTCGCATCGGCACGATGATTGGCGCCAGCTACAAGCAATTTGTTACACTCAACCACGCACTCGAGGGAATTGTTGATTTGGATATTATTCATTCGAACGACATGTCGCTACGCGCCACAGCTCTGTACGAGTTTCATCATGCATGGCCTAATACCGATGGCCTGTCGTGGTACATTGGGCCGGGAGTTACTGCCGGCGCGCTAATCAGCCGAAACAGTTCTTTCTTATTTGCCGCCGACGGAATAGCCGGACTGGAATATAAGCTATCAGACATCCCGATATGCTTTGCTTTCGACCTCAACCCGAAGATTTACCTGATTGGCTACGGCTATCTTAAATTCAGCCCAAATATCGCCGTTACGGTGCGGTACACGTTTTAATGTGATGCCTGAGGCATTCACATCACGAATCAACTATGATAAAAAAACGACTGCCTGATATCCCCCTACTAAAATTAACGGCCATACTGCTACTGCTGTTACTGCCGACGGCCACTACCGATGGCAAACGACCGATTGCTACTGCCGACAGCCCGATAGAAACCGGTGCGGAGCAGGTAGATGTCTGGTTACCGCTGTTGCGGGGCAAGCGGGTGGGCGTTACGGCGAATCACACGTCGATCATTGGAACACGGCATTTGGTGGACGTACTGTTGGCCAAAGGCATTAATGTGGTACGCATCTTTGCGCCGGAACACGGTTTCCGCGGCATCGCCGACGCCGGCGAACACTTTGCCATCACAACCGACGCCGCTACGGGTATCGAAATCGTATCGCTCTATGGCCGGCATGTCAAACCGCTGCCGGTGCAATTACAGGGGCTTGACTGCATGTTGTTCGATATACAGGATGTCGGCGTTCGTTTTTATACTTACCTTTCAACCATGCACTACGTCATGGAATCCTGCGCCGAAAACAGCCTTCCGCTTGTAGTATTAGACCGCCCGAATCCCAACGGTTTTTATGTCGACGGGCCGGTGTTGGAATCGAATTACCGGTCGTTTGTCGGGATGCATCCCATTCCCATTGTACACGGCATGACGCTGGGCGAACTGGCCGGCATGATTAACGGCGAAGGATGGCTTCGCGGGGGCGTCTCATGTCGCCTGACGGTTGTGCCCTGTACCGGCTACACGCATCAAATGCGATACCGCCTCCCGGTCGGCCCGTCGCCCAACCTGCCGACCATGCAGGCGGTATATCTTTACCCGTCGCTATGCCTGTTTGAAGGTACGGTGGTCAGCGTCGGACGCGGCACTGACACCCCGTTTGAGGTATTCGGACATCCGTCGTTCCAATCGTGTTATTCCTTTTCCTTCACGCCGGCGAGCAGGCCCGGGGCGCAACGTCCTCCATTCATGGATACGCCCTGTTTCGGCGTCGACTTGCAGCATTTTCCCATCCACGAACCGGTCAACCACGGGCAACTCCTCTTGCAATGGCTAATTGATGCCCGGCAATGCTATTCGTCCCAAACGGCATTCTTTACCGATTTTTTTTACAAACTTTGCGGCACTGACCGCATCCGTCAACAAATCGAACAAGGCATGAGCGCCGCCGACATCCGTGCTTCATGGCAGCAAGAAGTAGAAACCTTCAAAGCATTACGGGCAAAGTATCTGTTGTACCTTTAGATGAAACGCGCCTGAAAATGTAATTTGGAGCATTGCTACATAGGAAGCACGGAGAGATACGGAGAACTATCGCCATTCCATCTTTTCATCTCCGCAGGCGCCCTGTATCTCATAATTCATAACTCATAATTCATATTTACTTAAATTTTTTTTGTTTTTTGAGAAAAAAATTATAATTTTGTAATTAAGATTTAAATTTTAGTGAAAAATATCAAAATTATAACACCCGAACAAGCAGCGGCGAAAATACAAAGCGGCATGACGTTGATGATCGGCGGGTTTCTGGCCAACGGAAGCCCGCACAGAATTATTGCGCAGCTGCTGCAATCCTCCGTACGCGACCTGACGATTATCTGTAGCGATACGGCGTATCCCGACAGGGGGCTGGGACGCTTAATCGCAAACCGGCAAGTGAAAAAAGTTATCACCTCGCATATCGGAACCAACCCCGATACAATTGAACAAATGAACGCCGGCACACTCGACGTCGAGTTCTGTCCGCAGGGGTCGCTGGCCGAGCGCGTACGTGCAGGCGGTGCCGGACTGGGCGGCATATTGACCCCTACCGGTCTGGGGACGCTGGTCGAACAGGGGAAGGAAAAAATAACGGTCGACGGAAAAACCTACCTGCTGGAAACGCCCCTGCACGCCGACATGGCACTAATCGCAGCAAACATCGCCGATGCGGATGGAAACCTCTTCTATAAAGGCACGGCGCGTGTGTTCAATCCATTGATGGCAACGGCTGCCGAGGTAGTCATCGCCGAAGCGGAACGGATAGAGCCCGTCGGATTCTTTGAGCCGGAGCAGGTGCATACGCCGGCTATATTCATTGATTATATATGTTAAAAACATGGAAACAATAACCTCTATGATTCGCGTTCGCATGAGCGCGCACGACGCCCACTACGGCGGCAACCTTGTTGATGGCGCAAAAATACTGCAACTCTTCGGCGACGTAGCAACCGAGCTTTTAATTACGCACGATGGCGACGAAGGGCTGTTCTGCGCCTACGACAACATCGAATTTTTAGTACCCGTATACATCGGCGACTTTATCGAAGCCGTCGGGGAAATTACGCAAGTAGGGAAGACGTCCCGCAAAATGCGCTTTGAAGCGCGGAAGGTGATTATCCCACGCACAGCCATCAGCTCTTCGGCCGCCGACGTCCTTGACGAACCGGTCATAGTCTGCCGCGCTAGCGGTACATGCGTAGTACCCATCACCTGTCAACGGAAACGGAAAAAATAATACAGACGACGATGAAGAAACTGATTATTACAGCCGCTATTTCCGGCGCGGAAGTAACGAAGGCGATGAATCCCGCAGTACCCTACACGAAGGATGAATTTGTCCGCGAAGCGCGGTCGGCATGTGATGCCGGCGCAAGCATCATCCACCTGCATGTACGTACCGACGACGGCGCCCCGACGCAAGATAAAGCGCGATTTGCAGAAATCATCGACGCCATACGGAGCGCTTGTCCCGATGTGATTATTCAGCCATCGACCGGCGGGGCCGTGGGTATGAGCCTTGACGAGCGTCTCCAACCGACCGAACTCTACCCCGAAATGGCCACGCTCGACTGCGGTACGCTGAATTTCGGCGGCGACGAAATTTTTGAAAACACCGAAAACACGATCAAATATTTCGGGCAACGGATGATCGAACGCGGCATCAAACCGGAACTGGAGGTGTTCGACAAAAGCATGATAGATATGGCGCTCAGGCTCGCGCGACAGGGATTTATCCGCTCACCGATGCACTTCGACTTTGTCATGGGCGTCAACGGCGGCATCAGCGGCGACATCCGCGACTTCGTATTCCTGCGCGGCAGCATCCCCGCCGACGCCACCTATACGGTCGCCGGCATCGGTCGCTACGAATTTCCGCTCGCGGCGCTGGCCATTATCGACGGCGGCCATGTACGCGTAGGCTTTGAAGACAACGTCTACCTCTCGAAAGGCGTGCCGGCAGCATCAAACGGCGAACTGGTCGCCAAAGTCGTCAGACTGGCCGGCGAATTTGGCCGCCCGATAGCCACCCCGGATGAGGCAAGAAAAGAATTAGGAATCAGAATTTAGAATATTACCTGCGGGACACAGGGTGCAGGAACAACCCTACATCTCCACAAAACAACCACAAAACCATGCAAAAGAAAGGCAACAAATATGGAACACATCGCGTCATCGAGCCGGCAGGCGTACTGCCGCAGCCGGCAAACAAGGTAGACAACAATATGGATGAAATTTACGACAATGAAATCCTCATTGACGTCAAAACATTGAATATCGACTCGGCCAGCTTCACGCAAATCAAAGAACAGGCCGGCGGCGATAAAACGAAAATCGCCAACATCATGCTCGACATCGTAGCCAAACAAGGCAAACACCGCAACCCCGTAACCGGTTCAGGCGGAATGTTGCTTGGCATAGTCGAACAAATAGGCGACGCGCTGCAAGGAAAAATAGACCTAAACGTAGGCGACAAAATCGCCACGCTCGTATCACTTTCGCTGACCCCGTTACGAATTGACAAAATCAAAAACATCCGCACAGAAACCGATCAGGTGGACATCGACGGGAAGGCGATTCTATTCGAAAGCGGCATCTACGCCAAAATACCGTCCGACATACCGGAAAACCTTGCCCTCTCGGCGCTCGACGTAGCCGGAGCGCCGGCGCAAACAGCCAAATTAGTCAAACCCGGCGATACGGTACTAATCATCGGAGCAGGCGGAAAATCGGGCATGTTATGCTGCTACGAAGCCAAAAAACGCGCAGGCGTTACCGGCAAAGTAATCGGACTATGCCATAGCGAAAAAAGCACGAAACGACTCATTGACCTCGACCTTTGCGACGCTGTGTTTGCTGCCGACGCCACGCAACCCGTACCCGTACTGGAAAAAATGACTGCCCTCACAAACGGCAAAATGGCCGACATCACAATCAACAACGTCAACATCCCCGACACGGAAATGACAAGCATCCTCTGCACCAAAGACACCGGCATAGTCTACTTCTTCTCGATGGCCACCAGCTTTACCAAAGCCGCATTAGGCGCAGAAGGAATCGGCAGCGACGTAACAATGATCGTCGGCAACGGATACACCCGGGGACATGCGGAAATCACCCTGGAACTCTTACGCGAAAGTGAAAAACTACGCTCAACATTTACGAAACTATACGCCTGACGAGTAACACACAAAATAACACCGACCATCGCGCAAAGAAAACGCCTTACCCCCCACGAACAACAATATGAACAACCGAAAAACCATGTTCCCCAACATCGCCGACGCAGAATGGAACGACTGGCGATGGCAGGTACGGCACCGGATTGAGACACTCGCCGAACTGAAAACACTACTCTGTCTCACAGCAGCGGAAGAAACCGCCATCAAGGATTCGCTACAAACCCTGCGGATGGCCATCACCCCCTATTACCTAACCCTCATTAACCCAGACGACCCCCACTGCCCCATACGCAAGCAGGCCGTGCCCACCATCGCCGAACTGCACCGCTCGACAGCCGACCTGCTCGACCCCCTGCACGAAGACGCCGACGCCCCCGTACCCGGACTCACCCACCGCTACCCCGACCGCGTACTATTCCTCATCACCGACCAATGCGCAATGTACTGCCGCCACTGCACGCGCCGACGCATAGTCGGGCAACACGACGCCGAATCGCCAAAAGAACGCATCGACCGGGCGATTGACTACATCGCCCGCACCCCGCAAGTACGCGACGTCGTACTGTCCGGCGGCGACGCGCTGCTGGTAAGCGACGCACAATTAGAATCCATCATCCGCCGGCTAAGAGCCATACCCCACGTCGAAATCATACGACTCGGCACACGCACACCCGTCGTATGCCCGCAACGGATTACCGACCAACTGACCGCGATGCTGAAAAAATACCACCCCATCTGGCTCAACACTCACTTCAACCACTCGCAGGAAATCACTCCCGAATCAGCCTCCGCCTGCGAAAAACTGGCCGACGCCGGCATCGTATTAGGCAACCAATCGGTACTGCTACGCGGCGTCAACGACTGCCCCGAAGTAATGAAACGACTGGTATACGACCTCGTCAAAATCCGCGTCCGGCCTTACTACATCTACCAATGCGACCTCTCGATGGGACTCGAACACTTTCGCACCCCCATATCGAAAGGCATTGAAATCATCGAAAACCTGCGCGGGCACGTATCCGGCTATGCCGTACCCATCTTTGTCGTCGACGCGCCCGGCGGCGGCGGCAAAATCCCCGTTATGCCCACCTACCTCATCTCCCAAAGCCCGGAACGAGTACTGCTACGCAACTTTGAGGGCGTCATCACCACCTACACCCAACCGGATGGATACACCAGCCAGTGCCATTGCAAAACCTGCCGGGAAATCCACCAGTCGGGAGGCGTCGCCGCCCTTCTGAGGGGCGACGAACTATCCATCGAACCCGAACACCTCGACCGCAGAACCAGAAACGGAAGAAAATAACCCTTGGATGATGGATATCAGATATCGGAACCGACCCTTGAAAGCATACATCTCAATAGAGATTACCCACACACGACCAGTCGGCCTAACAAAGGAACTTTTTCCCCAGAAAAGTGAACGCACTTTCCAGAAAAATGAACGCACTTTCTCAAAAAGTGAACGCACTTTCCCGAAAAGGGAACACACTTTCCCGAAAAGTGAACGCACTTTCCATGAAAACCATTCCCCTTTTTACAAAAATTATCCCACAAATGACGAGGCGGCAACCTTCGCAGGCAATACCCGGATAACATGCTTCGGTTGATAGAAAAACACAGCAGCATATCGGTCGTTGGGATGGCAAAGAACACCGGCAAGACGACCTGTTTGAATCACCTTATCCGCCGCCTGCGGAACGAAGGACGGCATTGCGCCGTTACATCTATCGGCGTCGACGGCGAAGAACGCGACGTCCTCTACCGGACGCCAAAACCGCGCATCACCGTACACGAAGGCATGCTCTTCGTTACCTCGGAAACCGACTTTACCAACCGCGAATGCCCGGCAGAGACCCTCGCCGTCTCCGACCGCTCAACACCCTTAGGACGACTGGTTACGGCGCGGGCGCAGGGGACAGGCACAGTCGTTCTCTCCGGCCCCTCCGACTCGCAATGGCTCTGCGAAACCCTCGCCGACCTGAAACGCCGCGGCGCCAGTCTGACGCTGGTCGACGGTGCACTGTCGCGCATGAGCCTCGCCTCGCCGGCCGTTACCGACGCCCTCATCCTTTGCACCGGCGCTGCCCTTACCGGCATCCTGCCGGAACTCATCCGCCAAACACAGTTCCGTTGCACGCTGATTGATTTAAACGCCGTCGAACCCCCGCTCGCAGCCCCGTTGCAAATGCTCGGCAGCGGCGTATGGATATTCGACGAAATAAACGGCAACCACCTGAAACTAACCAACTCCGTATTCACCGGCTACGAAACAGCCGGATATCCGGTAACAGCCGAAGGATCATTACCGGCGGAATACCCCGTCGCCGCGCCGACACTATACGTAAGCGGCGCCGTTACCGAACCGTTTTTCAAAACCCTCAGCGCCCGCCGGTACGCAGGAACAACGTTGATCGTACGCGATTTTACGCGTCTATTCATCGAGCCGGCGACATACGAAAAATTTACCCGCCGCGGCGGACATATCCGTGTTTTACAAAAAGCCGCGCTACTGGCCGTATGCACCAACCCCGTCGCGCCCCAGGGACAACGCTTCGACCCGCTGCTACTGCGCAACGCCCTGCGCAACGCCCTACCGTGGCCGGTCTATGATGTTATGCAAAAAGACTAATGCAAAATGAATACCGCTCAACCACCATCTTATAAAGCAAACTGAAAAATGACGTCGAAAAGCAAATTAGGACTCGATCCCGCAAAGATAGCGCAAGCGCGGGCATCGGCGCGGGCAATTGCCCGCGCCATACAGGCCTTTGTCGACCGCTATACCACGGTAGCCGTTGAACGCACGCTATGCCGGCTGGTGGGCGTCGACGCCGTCGACGCCCACCAAGCGCCGTTGCCGAATGTACTCGTCGACGAAGTCAAAGAACGCGGACGCCTCTCCGACGGACTGCTCTTCCTGCTGGCCAACGCTATGATAGAAACACATCTCTCGCCGCAGCAACTGGCCGAACAAGTCGCTACCGACGCAATAGACCTCACCGCATTCCCCGACCACTCGCCCGAAGCCGTCGCAGCCGCCATCGAACCCTTTGTCGACGCCGGCATCGCACGCATCCGCGCCAACCGCCAACGCCGTGAGCAACTGATAGCCCGGCTCGGCGAAGGCGCACGACCCTACCTGTATGTCATCGTCGCGACCGGCAACATCTTTGAAGACGTCGTACAGGCGCAGGCAGCCGCGCGGCAAGGCGCCGATATCATTGCCGTCATCCGCACCACCGGCCAAAGCCTGTTAGATTACGTACCCTACGGCGCAACCACCGAAGGCTTCGGCGGCACCTATGCCACACAGGAAAACTTCCGAATCATGCGCCGCGCGCTGGACGACGTCGGCGAGGAAGTCGGGCGTTACATCCGCCTGTGCAACTACTGTTCGGGGCTATGCATGCCCGAAATCGCCGCAATGGGCGCGCTCGAACGACTCGACGTCATGCTCAACGACGCCCTCTACGGCATCCTCTTCCGCGATATTAACATGCAACGTACGCTGATTGACCAGTACTTTTCGCGTACGCTAAACGGATTCGCCGGCGTCATCATCAACACCGGCGAAGACAATTACCTCACCACCGCCGACGCCTTCGACGAAGCTCATACCGTGCTGGCGTCCGACCTGATCAACGAGCAACTGGCTTTACTGGCAGGACTGCCCGAAACGCAAATGGGATTAGGTCATGCCTTCGAAATGGACCCCGACATGGAAAACGGATTCCTCTACGAACTGGCGCAAGCGCAAATGACCCGCGAAATATTCCCCCATGCCCCCCTGAAATACATGCCCCCAACAAAATTTATGACCGGCAACATTTTTCGCGGCCACATCCAGAACGCCCTCTTCAATGCCGTCGCCATCTGGACAGGGCAAGGCATCCAGCTCTTAGGTATGCTGACCGAAGCGGTACACACGCCCTTTATGGCCGACCGCTATTTGTCGATAGAAAATGCCAAATATATTTTCAACAACATGCGGCACATCGGCGACGAAGTCGAATTTCGCGCCGGCGGAATCATTTGCCGGCGGGCGCAGCAAGTACTCGACAACGCCCTGGCGCTACTCGAAAACGTTGCACGCGAAGGCCTATTCGCCGCCCTCGAAAAAGGCATCTTCGCCGGCGTCAAACGATCGAAAACAGGCGGAAAAGGACTGGCCGGCGTAGCCGAAAAAAGCGCCCGATACACCAACCCGTTTATATCACGAATGAAAAATGACCAACTTTCTACGTTATTTTAAATCTCTACTACCCATTTAAATTTCATCATCCATGAACAAACAACTCCTTATACTCCGGCTTGCGCTAACGGCAAGCGTCGTCGGTGCACAAACGCCCGGCTTTACCCTGACCAACCTCACTGGCGAACCCGTACCCCTATCGGGAATGACGAACAAATCCACCGCATCTTACCAAACACCGGACGAACTACTACCATGAGCAACGGACTATATTCAACCACAACCAAAGATTTCGACCAAACGCTCGACCTCGCCCGCATCAAGCCCTACGGCGATACAATGAACGATGGAAAGGTGCAACTGAGTTTCACACTGCCTGTCCCCTGCGGCGACGAAGCCACCGAAACCGCGCGGCAATTGATGCGGAAAATGGGCTTTGACAACCCGCAAGTCGTATTCTACAAAGCCCTGACCGACGACTACACCTTTTTCAACTGCTACGGCAGCTGCGTCCACACGGTCGACTATACGCAAATCCACGTCCCGAAAGTCGAAAGCACCACATGGAGCATCGCCGAAACCGACGAATACATCCGCCGGGAAATCGGACGTAAAGTAGTCATCATCGGCGCCAGCACCGGCACCGACGCCCACACCGTCGGCATCGACGCCATCATGAACATGAAAGGATACGCCGGGCACTACGGACTTGAACGCTACGATATGATCACGGCCATCAACATGGGCAGTCAAGTGCCCAACGAAGAATTCATCAAACGGGCGATAGCCGAAAAAGCCGATGCCCTGCTGATATCACAAACCGTAACGCAGAAAGACATTCACGTAAAAAACCTCGTCGAACTGGTCGAAATGCTGGAAGCCGAAGGACTGCGGAATCACGTCATAACAGTATGCGGCGGCCCACGCATATCCCACGAACTGGCCAAAGAACTGGGATACGACGCAGGATTCGGCATGAACACCTACGCCGACGACGTTGCCTCGTTCGTCGTACAGGAAATTAAACGACGCATGAGTAATAATTAATGCTTCATTGCGACGTCTCTCTAATTACTCTAATTGCAATAAAAAATGGATAAAGAACAAATCAGAACAACCATCGCCCGCCGTGCCGCGCAGGAATTACACGACGGCGATGTAGTTAACCTCGGCATCGGACTGCCCACACTGGTAAGCAATTACTTGCCGCCACATGTAAAAGTCATCCTGCAATCCGAAAACGGCCTGCTCGGTATGGGCGGCTCACCCGACGAAGGACGGGAGGACCCTACGCTAATCAACGCCGGCGGCGGATACGTAACGGCCATGCCCGGCGCCTCAACGTTCGACAGCGCCATATCTTTCGGTATCATTCGTGGAGGCCACGTCGATGTATCCATCCTCGGCGCCCTGCAAGTCGACGAAAAAGGTAATCTCGCCAATTGGATGATCCCCGGCAAAAAAACGCCCGGAATGGGCGGCGCTATGGACCTGCTCGTCGGCGCCCGGCGCGTCATCATCGCCATGGAACACACCGCCGGCAACTACCGCAAAATACTCAAACGATGTACCCTCCCCCTGACCGCCGAAGGACAGGTCAACCTTATCATCACCGAAATGGGTGTCATGGAAATCACCGACCGCGGCATAGTCCTCAAAGAACTGCACCCCGAATTTACCCTCGCCCAAATACAAGAAGCCACAGAAGCCCAACTAATAATTCCCCACTAATACATCCCCCCCAGCCTCTCCTCATGGTCTCTGTCGGGTAGGGCGTTCAAACCCCATAAGAAACATCTTTTAATGATTCAGTATTTTTTTCGTTTAGCGGTCCTATTTTCTGATAAATGTTCGTGCTGCCAAGTAGCTAAATCTGATAGAGAAACGTATTCTAAGTAGTCCTTAGAGCAGCTGGCAGGTAATGTGGGGTGTCTTTTCATTCTCGTCAGCAACGGCAAGAAAAAAATTTGTTTGGTGTCTCTTTTCATGGCGTTGGGCGATTTATGCTCTTTGTAGCTGCCAAATAGCGACTCAATAATGGCTGACGAAATGTGTGTTTCTTTCGTTTTATCTGTATCGCCCAGTTTGATGTATTCTATTGTGATATATGCTTCTATTAACGTCCAACGGCGGCTATTCACTTTTTGGGAGAGCGCAGCAGCGGGCTTATAGCCGAAAGGCGCCAGTAGGAGCTTGCCAGCGACAGGCCTGCGTTCTTCATGCGCTGCAGCACGATGTTGACAACGCAAAAATTTCTGTTAATTCTTCTACTAACCCTCGTCGCCGGGTAAGGAACCGAAATACCTCCTGCTCTTCGGTGTTCAGACGGTCAAAGGAGTTGAGCATGGCTACTGCCCGGCGTATCGTCTCGGACAAGTTCATGAAGCGGGCTATGGTGCGCTGTTCCAACTCGTCCTTACGCTCATATCCAATACCTGCACATCGCCCGCCTGCAAACTTTTATCGCAATCCTTAACCGCTGGAACATCTAACGTGAGCACTAGCTTTTCGCGCCCTACCATTATGCTTTCGTCAACTATCGTGGCGTAATCTCCCAAAAAATCTTCCCGCCTTACTTCTTTATACAGGACATAACCGCTCTTTTGCACCCAGTTGGCTATGCTGTTATAGGATGGTAACTCTACAGGTTAGAAGTCTTGAAAATGAAGCCTTAACACATCCAGTATTTTTACTGTTGTGCGGGTACCGTATTGACCGTTGGCATATAAATCTACACATATATGATGTAAGCCTATCCGTATTTTATGTATTGCTATGTATTATTCCGAAGTGAATCTTATTGCCCGTTTTTTTATGGATGTTGCTTCTTTTAGCTGCTGTGACGACAACTTATTCTTCAACTTGTACTTAGCGAGACTTTGATGAACGTCGCGATTTTTTTTGTCGCTCCACATGTAACGCTGACCTACATGCTGGCAGTTGAAAACTTTTTAAAAAAATTAACATTACAATCTGTAAATATAAATGAAAATAACTATCTTTGTCGCTCAAAAGTTTATTTTATTAAAAATATAGAATATGAAATTTATAATTTCAAGTAGTGAATTAGTAAGTCACTTACAGTTAGTAGGCCGTGTAATTGGTAATAAGAACACTATACCGATTTTAGATCACTTTTTGTTTCGGTTATCGGACAATCAATTAAGCATAACGGCGTCTGATATGGAAACCACATTAGATACCGTTATCCCTATTGAGAATAGCAATGACGAAGGCGCGATTACCATTCCGGCGCGATTACTGACAGAATCGTTGCGCGATTTTGCCGAACAGCCACTTACGTTTGTAGCCGACCCTGACAATTGCGAAATAAAAATCAGTTGGGCGGGCGGCGAGTTTAATATTACAGGCTTGCCTGCCAAAGACTATCCGGTTAAACCGGAGTTAACCGATATACGGGCGAGTTTGTCCATTCCAGCGAATGTGTTGCTTGATGCCATCAATCATACGCTGTATGCCACAGCCGACGATGAATTACGTCCGGTGATGAATGGTATTTTCTTTGATTTAGGCGAAGAAAGTTCATCGTTTGTAGCGTCCGATGCCCATAAGTTAGTCAGCTATACCCGCAAGGATGTTAAGGCGAGTCAGACGTCATCATTCATTTTGCCGAAAAAATCAGCCAATTTGTTGAAAAACATTTTAAGTCGGTTAACCGATGTCGTAACCATTGAACTGGACGATAAAAATGCGGTGTTTACCTTACCGAACTATTCGTTGATTTGCCGCTTGATAGAAGGCACGTATCCAGCCTACCGTTCCGTTATTCCGACCGATAACCCGTTCCATATCACTGTCGATAGGGTGGACTTTTTGAACTGCGTACGCCGTGTGGCAGTCTATTCGAATCAAGCCAGCAACTTAATCACCCTGAAGATGGCTGACAATGTATTAACGGCTTCCGCACAGGATCTGGATTTTTCTGTGTCGGGCTACGAGCGGATAAACTGCCAATACAATGGGGAAGAAATGGCCATCGGTTTTAAAGCGAGTTTTCTGAGCGATATTTTGAGTAATCTTTCTTCACAAAATGTCGTAATCGAATTAGCCGATGCAAACCGCGCCGGTCTTATCTTGCCGGCAGAAAAGACAGACGAAAACGAAGATACGCTTACTCTATTAATGCCGATGATGATTGGGGCATAAACCTCCTTTTTTAGTTAATATAATTTTGTGTTAAGGCTGTCCAATGGGGCGGCCTTAGCGTTTTTTTTATGCGTCATCAATCACTATAAAAAGGCCGACGGATTGGACTTATCCAATCCGTCGGCCTTTTTATCCGTGCAATAGTATTATTTATTCTGTTTTCAGCTCTTCCGTATCGGCGGCAGGCGCCTGTTTGGGTTCGTCGGTTATCAAGGCTACTTTATCGCAGTAGTTATAACCTAATGCGGCAAGCCGTTTCTTTTGCGCCGGCAATTTATTTACAAAATACTCCCAATCCTTGTTGGCTTTCGGCGACCACAAGCCTTCTGACAATGCCAGCAAACGCGGCAACAACATGTATTCTACGTTCTCGGGAGCAAATAAAAACTCCGCCCAGAGGTTCGCTTGTCCGCCCTTAATAAAAGGAATAGCCGATTCAGGAAAACTTTCATAAGCAGGGTCAAACGAATACACTTTCTGTAGTGGCAAAAACCCGCCGATGGCTTTTTGTTTTTCGGTTGCCGGGTCGGCCTGATAGTAGTCAATATAACAGTAATTCGTGGGTGTCATAATGATTTCATTTCCACGTTCTGCCGCTTTAATAATCACAGAATCACCCAACCATCCGCGCCAAAACATAATAGTTGCGTTTGACGATACGCCGCCTTCCAGAATTTCGTCCCAGCCAATGATGCGTTTACCGTATTGATGAATGTGTTTTTCGACTTCGCGAATCATCCAACTTTGTAATTCTTCTTCATTGGCCAATTTAAGATTCTTAATCCGTTGCTGGCATTTGGCACAGGCGACCCAATTATCTTTCACCGCTTCGTCGCCGCCAATGTGGATATATTTCGACGGGAACAATTCGACGATTTCATCCACTATATCTTTAAAAAATTGGATAACATCGTCGTTGCCGCCGCACATAATGGCTTTCGGCGGCCAATAAGGGCCAATTTGCACATAATAGTTAAACGTGTCGCAGGCAAATTCCGGATACGAAGCCAAAATTTCAGAACAATGGCCGGGGATTTCAATTTCGGGAATTACTTCGATATTTCGTTGAGCGGCGTAGGCCACAATTTCCCGGATTTGTTCTTTCGTATAATATCCGCCGTACGTGGCCGGTTCGCCTTCCTGTGGCGGTTCGCCTTCCAGCCATGGCACTGTGCTGCGGTCAACGCGCCACGCGCCGATTTCCGTCAGTTTAGGATATTTTGCGATTTCAATCCGCCATCCGTGGTCGTCGGTCAGGTGCCAGTGGAATTTATTGATTTTATACATTGCCAGCACATCCAGATGTTTTTTGATATACTCCACATCAAAGAAATGCCGTGATACGTCCAACAGATTGCCGCGCCATCCGAATCGCGGATAATCGACAACCGTGGCGGTTCGGAGCGGAATACTTGCCGGCTTTTTTGCCGTTACGTCGGATGGCGCCAATTGGTAGAGTGTTTGCAAAGCATATACGAATCCCGCATTCGTATTAGCCTCAATATACACCGTTTTATCAGACACCGACAGGCTATACCCTTCATCGCCGAATAGCTCATTTTCGTCTGTGTTTTTTTGGAATACAATAGCATCGGGGATTTGAAGAGTATCCCAATTCGGCTGTTGTTCGTTGGATATGGCAAGCGACAGCCCCAAATGGCGGAAGATAAAATCCTGTGTATAATACCTGATTTCATCATCTTCGGCGACATTCAGGAAGACAAGCGTCGTATTGCTGTCCAACGTATAATGACCGGAGGAAAGCGTCAGTTTTACTGGTTCCGGAACAATACTGACAGGCTGCGAACATGCTGATAGTAGCAAAAGCGCCCCTAAAAGAAAAGTACAACTTAATTTCATAAACAAAAAGCTATGTTATTAATAAATAATTGAATTAATTTTTTATAAAAATTAGTTTTAATAATTGCGATGCAAAAGTAAAATTTATTTTTTGATAGTACAAGTTTTTGATTATACAAGATTTTTTGTTGTATCTTTGTACTCCCCAAAGCCGTATTTGGTTACTGACCTATGGTGTAACGGTAGCACAACAGACTCTGGATCTGTTTGTCCAGGTTCGAATCCTGGTAGGTCAACAATAGTAAAATCAATGGATGCAAGGCGTTTCACAATGTTGGGGAGCCTTTATTTTTGCATAATTACACAAATTTTGCTGCTTTTGCAGGCGAATTTGTCAGAAATCTACCAAGGAAATTTATACCTAATTATTATGGCGACATTTATTTTAATTCAAAAGGGCGACCGGCGTGTGCTTGACTTCGTCTTCTTCTGTTGCCATAACTTTTTCCTTTCTGTTGCAGAGTCAACGCATTTAAATTTTGAGTAGTTTGATAAGATAATCTTTGCTCACATGGTTAATAACCGTCGATTTTATAATTTTAAATGCATCGACCCTTATCTCGTTCATTGTTTTTTTCATTATTCCCAAAAAATATGCTATCTTTGCGCCCCAATATTTAAAAGAAGTCTCACTTAAAACTATAAATTAAAGATTATGCAGAATAAAGGCCTCATTTTTGGAATAGCTATTGTGATAGCTCTTGCATGTATTTATCAGCTGTCGTTTACAGTCGTAACACGTATTCAGGAAGGAAATGCACGGGAGTATGCGCAAGCGGCGGTGCAACACTATGAACAATCGGACGAGTACGACGCAGTAAACGAGTTCAATAAAAAATTCAAATCGGATTCGGTTTATGCCTCCCAAGAGAAGTTTTACTTGGATTCCATGTCGTCCGAAAACGTATTTTTTGCATTTACTTACAAGGAATGCAAGGAAAAAGAGTTAAATCTTGGTCTTGACCTTCGCGGCGGGATGAACGTGATGCTCGAAGTGTCGGTAGTGGATATCGTCAAAGCCCTCGCAAATCAGAACACGTCGCCGCAATTTGACGCTGCGCTGGCGGCTGCAGTACAACAGTACACGACCACCGGCGGCGAGTTTGTATCCTTGCTCGGCGACGCATGGAATGAGGTTGGACAGGGGCGTTTGCTGGCTGATGAATTCAGTTATGAACTGCAATATGTCCGCAAAACAACCAAAGCATTGAGCAATGCCGAAGTGTTGGCTATTCTTCGCGAAGACTCCGAAAGCGCCATTTCCAACTCGTTTAATGTCCTGCGTAACCGTATTGACCGTTTCGGCGTAACGCAGCCCAACATTCAGCGATTATCCAACTCGGGGCGCATTTTGGTAGAATTGCCCGGCATCAAAGAACCGAAGCGCGTGGAGAAACTTCTGCAGGGGACGGCATCGCTGGAATTTTGGACAACGTATGAAAACAGTGAACTGTATAACGCCCTGACCGAAGCCAACAACTTAATCAAAGAAATGCAGTTGGCCGAACAGACCACCGAAACGCCTGCCGAAGGCGATACTACGGCCAGCGTATCCGATGGCCTGCTCTCGCAAATAGCGCAAAACGATACGACGGCGACCATACAGGATGCACAAAGAGAATACCCGTTATTTTCTGTATTAAACCCGTCAATATCGCAAACAAATACACTCATGCCGGGCGCATGTATCGGTCGCGCTCATTACCGCGACACGGCAAAAATCGGCGCATGGCTGCGGACGCCGCAAATACAAGCTTTATTTCCGCGTGATTTTGTCCCCTTGTGGAGCGTAAAACCGATGAAAGAAGATAAATCGGGAACTATTTATGAATTGATTGCCATCAAAAATACGTCCGACGGCAAAGCGCCGCTCGACGGAAGCGTAGTATCCGATGCCCGCAAAGCGTTTTCCAATAGCGGATCGCCCGAAATTGATATGACGATGAACGCCGAAGGCGCCCAAATTTGGGCACGTCTGACCGGTGAAAACATCGACCGCTGTGTGGCCATTGTCCTCGACGGGGCGGTATATTCCTACCCTCGCGTCAATCAGGAAATCACCGGCGGACGCTCGCAAATTACCGGTAACTTCACCATTCCCGAAGCCGACGACTTGGCCAATGTGTTGAAATCGGGTAAACTTCCGGCTCCTGCCCGCATTGTACAGGAAGCCGTGGTAGGGCCGTCGCTCGGACAGGAATCTATTAATGCAGGCTTGCTGTCGTTTCTCATCGCCTTTTTATTGGTGCTGGTCTATATGCTGTTCTTCTACAACGGCGCGGGCATAGTGGCTAATGTAGCGTTACTTACCAATGTACTGTTCCTATTCGGCACGCTGGCCTCGTTCGGCGCGGTACTCACCTTGCCCGGCATTGCAGGGATTGTACTCACACTGGGGATGGCGGTAGACGCCAACGTCATCATTTACGAACGCATCAAGGAAGAACTTCGAGCGGACAAAAGTTTGCGATTAGCCATTTCCGACGGGTACCGGAACGCCTATTCCGCTATTATCGACGGAAACTTGACGACGATTATTACCGGCATCGTCCTGTTTTCGTTCGGCTCGGGTCCGATACAAGGATTTGCGACCACGTTGGTTATCGGTATCATCACCTCCATGTTTACGTCGATATTCATTTCACGCTTGCTATTTGAAAGCCGCTTAAGCAAAGGAAGCCGGATTTCGTTCTCCAACAGGTTGACGCAAAATTTTCTGGCCCGTACACGTGTAGATTTTGTAACATTGCGCAAAACCTCGTATGTTGTTTCATCTGTAATTGTCATTGTCGGCCTTTCGTTTGTATTTAGCAAAGGGTTTACATACGGCGTCGATTTCACCGGCGGGCGGACGTATGTGATACGATTTGACCGGGACGCTTCGACGAATGACGTGCGCGCAGCCGTATTGGCAGAACTGGAAAGCGGTGCAACCGAAGTTAAGCAGTTCGGCGCAGGCAGCCAGGTAAAAATCACTACGACTTACATGATTGAAAACACATCGGACTCGGTAGACAACGTGGTTGTCGGCAAATTATATAACTCCTTAAAATCATTCTTTGCATCGGACATTACCTACACCGAATTTATCTCCACACTGGAAAATCCGAACGGGATTATCAGTTCCGACTTCGTAGGGCCAACTATTGCCAGTGATATTAAACGCGATGCCGTGATTGCGGTCATCATCGCACTACTCGCTATTTTCCTTTATATTGCCGGACGTTTCCGCAATATCTATTGGGGCGCGGGCGGCGTACTTGGGCTACTATTCTGTACGATATTTACGATTAGCTTCTTCTCCATATTCTCCGGCATTCTACCATTCAGCCTTGATGTAGACCAAACATTTATTGCCGCCGTACTGACCATCATAGGGTATGCCATTAACGATGCGGTGGTTATTTTCGACCGCATCCGCGAATACCGGACACTGTACCCGAAACGGGACCTACGCATCAATGTGAACAAGGCATTGAACAGCACCTTGGGACGTACGTTCAACACCGGCGGCACCACATTAGTCGTATTGATTGCCATCGCCATTTTCGGCGGCGAAGTCATCCGTGGGTTCGCCGTTGCACTAATTGTCGGCATCATCGCCAGTATCTACGCAACCCTGTTCGTCGGTACGCCGATAGTATATGACCTGTATTTCCGCCAAAACAAGAAAAACGCAACCGAAAAAAACGCAACCGGAAAATAATCGCCGCAACAAGTGATGTGCGAAACCCGCCGCCCATCGCCCGCGGTAATGTGTGATTTCATCGCCATGACACAAGCCACAGCCCCAGCCCCCTCTTCCGAACGGCCCTTGCATTTTCTGGAAGAAATTATTGAATCCGATTTGGCCTCAGGCAAACATCAATCTATTCTGACACGATTCCCGCCGGAGCCAAACGGATACTTACACGTAGGTCATGCAAAAAGCATTTGCCTGAACTTCGGTTTAGCCAAAAAATACGGCGGCAAAACCAACCTGCGCTTCGACGATACCAATCCGGTCAAAGAAGACGTGGAATATGTCGATTCCATCAAAGAAGATGTCCGCTGGCTGGGATTCGAGTGGGCCGGCGAATACTACGCATCGGACTATTTCGACCCACTGTACGAATGGGCCTGCGTGCTCATCCGCAAAGGCCTTGCCTATGTAGACGACCAAACGCAAGAGGAAATCCGCACGATGCGCGGAACCGTCACACAACCCGGGCAAAACAGCCCTTACCGCAATCGTACAATCGGAGAAAACCTCGACTTGTTCACACGGATGAAAAACGGCGATTTCAGCGACGGCGAAAAAGTGCTACGCGCCAAAATCGACATGGCGCACCCAAATATGCTGATGCGCGACCCGATACTATACCGCATCATCCATGCCGAGCACCACCGCACGGGCAACAAATGGTGCATCTATCCGATGTACGACTATGCGCACGGACAAAGTGATTCTATCGAACGAATAACACACTCCATCTGCACACTGGAATTTGACGTACACCGTCCGCTGTACGACTGGTTTATTGAAAAACTGGGAATATTCCCGTCGCACCAATACGAGTTTGCACGGCTCAACCTCACGTATACCCTCATGAGCAAACGTAACCTGCTGGAATTGGTAAAACACGGCTATGTCTCCGGCTGGGACGACCCGCGTATGCCGACAATTTGCGGCATGCGCCGCCGCGGTTACACCCCCGAAAGCATTCGCCTGTTTGCCGACAAAATCGGCGTAGCCAAACACGATAATGTCATCGAACTATCGCTGCTCGAATGGTGCGTCCGCGACGATCTGAATCGGCGGGCGGTGCGTCGGATGGCCGTATTAGACCCACTAAAAATCGTCATCACCAACTACCCCGAAAACTTGACGGAAGACGTTGATGCCGTAAATAATCCGGAGGACGAAAGAGCCGGCAGACGAAAAATACCATTCTGCCGCGAATTATACATCGAGCGCGATGACTTCATGGAAAATCCACCGAAAAAATATTTCCGCCTCTCGCCGGGCGGTGAAGTGCGTCTGCGCTACGCCTACATAATAAAATGTGAAGAGGTCATCAAAAACGCCGCCGGAGACATCGTAGAACTTCACTGCACCTATGACCCCGAAACCCGCAGCGGTAGCGGTAGTATCAGGCAAGTAAAGGGGACTATTCATTGGGTCTCCATCCCCCACGCCCAACGCGCCGAAGTACGGCTATTCGACCGTCTTTTCACCGAAGCACGCATGGATGCCATCCCCGAGGGCAAGAACTATAAAGACTTTTTAAATCCCGACTCATTACGCACCATCACCGCCCTCGTCGAACCCGCACTGAAAGGCTTGCCGCCCTCAACCCACATACAGTTTGAGCGGCTGGGATACTTTACTGTTGATCCCGACTCCACCCCCGACAACCCGGTGTTCAACCGTACGGTAACGTTGAAAGACACGTGGGCGAAGGTGAAGCAATTGAATACCGAGCCTTGAGCTCTCGCCGAGAAGCACATCAATCATACGCAAAAAAAGATTGGGAAAAGGCGTCGTACAGCAGCCTGTAAACATCTTCCCAATCAAGACAACCCTGCACCTTCCGCAAGCAATGCCCAATCCTTAATGTTCCCCGTTGTGCAGGCGCTCGTCATTCAATGTGCAATTATTTCCCGTTTTATAGGCAACTAATAGCTTATAACATAGCATTGTATTTTTTTGCTTGTATAGGCGCTCATTTGTGCTTGTATAGGTAGTTGACGCTACTCAAGTAAGCATCTGCAGGTAGTCGGGTAAGCATCTGCAGGTAGTCGGGTAAGTAGCTGCTGGTAGTTAAGTAAGTAGCCGCGGATAGTTGAGTAAGTAGCCGCGGATAGTTGAGTAAGTAGCTGCGGGTAGTTGAGTAAGTAGCCGCAGTCTTCCCATAATAAAATGACCGTACTTTGACTAAGCAAAGTACGGTCATTGGCAGGCAAGAGCTGCGTCCCGTATCCTGTATACTCCGTAGCGTTAAGAAACGCCCGCCGGTGGGCGAGCGTTTTCTTTCGGTCTTAACAAGGGTTATTGTTTTTCTCCTTGAAAAACGATTTCCAAGTTCAATCCCATAATAGAGATAGCGACGGTTATTACCGCTTTTCCTTCCTTGTCTATGTTCCCGCTAATGGTTAATGGAATTTCGCTCAAAAAGGGAGATATGCTGGCCAGTGAAGTCGTTGCGCTCCCTGAGAAGGTATACTGGCCATCCACTTCCGTTACGGGTATTTCGTCGCAAATGGCTTGAATAGATACCGGGTCAGTACGATCGGGTACAAATTGTTGAAAAAGCGCAGCCGGAAGCGCTGCATCAAATACCAGGGCGATTTTGTCGTCTCCCTTTGCTGTGATAACAATAGTGGCAGAAGGCACAATCACCACGCCGTCCTGCGACAGGGTACCGACATAGGTGCCGGCAATCGCTTTGGCAGGGGGAGTTGTTTCGTCCGTTTTGTCGTCTTTCGAACAGCCGGCGGCTACGAACATCAAGCCTAATGATAAGGCCATAGCTTTTTTCGCAATACTTTTCATGATTACTTTTTTTAATTAATACTTAAATGTTGGGCAAAGGTAATACTTTTTTCTATATTTGTACAAATTATTTTATTGTTATTGTATGAATTATTTTATTACATCCCATGGTCTTCCTATTCATGTCAGCGATTCGGGCAGTGCAAAGCCGGCGGTGGCACTGCTGCACGGCTATCTGGAAACATACGCTGTGTGGGACGATTTTATACCTGCTATTGAGAATGATTTTCGTATTATCCGTATCGACTTGCCGGGACACGGGTTGAGTGGTACGGCGGCGGTCAATACGGTGGATTTTTCGGCGCATGTACTCTATGATGTTCTACGGAAAGCGGGGATATCGGAATGCGTCGTGGGCGGTCATTCGATGGGCGGTTATACGGCGTTGGCTTTTGCCGCCAATTATCCCGGGTCGACGCGCGGGCTGTGCTTATTCCATTCGACGCCCGACGCCGATACGCCGCAGAAACGGGAAGGCCGCGAGCGTGAAATGGCGCTTATCCGCGCCGGCAAAATGGCGCAGGTGATAGCTAAAGGTATCCCGAATATGTTTGCCGAAGAAAATGTCCGGCGCTTTGCCGTTAAAATCGAAGAGCTTTCGGAAGTGGCCGATGTGCACGACCCTGAAGGAATTATTGCTTGCCTCGAAGGGATGAAGCAACGTCCCGACCGTAATTTGTTTCTGTCGTCGTTCGACAAGCCGTTGTTGTTTATTTTTGGGGAAAAAGACCGTTATATTTCGCCGGAGGCTGCGCATGAATTAGCTACTCGTTTTCCCCATGCGCAAACGCTCCGGCTGCTACATTCCGGGCATAATGGTTTTATCGAAGAGCCGGAAGTAGTGGGGGAACGGGTTCGGCGATTTTTGTGGGACAGTTATGGTGGATGATGAATGAGGGACGGTTTGTTCATTGCTATAAATAATAATCAACCCTTCGGTTTTTTGCATTTCCGAAGGGTTGATTGTTGTATCTTGTGTCCAGTAGCTGCTTTTTGCTTATTTGAGTATTACCGCCGAGGTAACCGCCCGTTGCGAGCCTTCGGAGGGTTTGATGGTTTCCTGCCCGTTGACCAGCATGCAGGATGAGCCGCCGCCGTCGAGGTTTAGCGCTTCTACGCAACCCAAATCTTTCAGGATGTTCGCCATTTCCGTAAGGGTAAATCCGGGTGTGTCGGGCGTTTTGTCACGTCCTTCGCAGGCGAAGAGTATCAGTTTCCGGTCGTTGGTGTAGCCGATGGCGGTGCGGGGGTTGTTGGGATAAAGGTTGGAGGCGGTCATTTCATCTTCCATCATGGTGGCAGTAGCCAGTTCGCCGCCTTTGATGAGTACGGGGCCGCCGCCGATAGCCGTCTGCGCGGCGTATTCACGTCCACCGGGGGGGTAGGTGGGCGATATTGAACCGCCGTATATAGCCGGATTGGGCGCCGGAGCGGGGTAGGCGTATGTCTTGCCGTCCCACATCGTAAATGCCCAGTCGGTTTGGTAGGTCATGCCCGTAATATGCCCGAATATGCCTCTGGTAGGATAATAGGGCGTACTGCTGCCGTCGATATACACATCCAGGCTGGTTGTAAAGACCATCGCACCCGCCCGCCATATCAGGCTAAGGTTATAGAAATAGGTATAAAAGTAGAAGAACCCGCCATTGACGATAACCGGATAATTTCCGTCGCTGTAAAATTGCGCGGGCGTCTTCGCGCCGGATATTTGGGTGCTGCGGAGGTCTGTTCCTACTCTGGTTCCACTCGGGATGACGTCGAACGTCCGTCCCTTGCTCGTTTTTGCGACGGCAATGTAGGCTACGGCATTTTTACCCTGCAATTGCGCCGGCGATTTGTACACGCGAATACCGGAAGGAAGATCGCCAAAGTTGAGGCATTGCGCCCAACCTTTGTAAGGAGTCCCAGCAGGTTCTTCTATTTCCGACGCGGTTATTTTATAGGTCAGCGTTTTTCCGTCCGCCGCGATGGAAAAGGTTGCGGCGCTTTGCAGGTTGTATACGGCTTCCGCCTCTCTCGGCGACACCATCGTGGCTCCTTCCGCCAGTTCCAGCCGGATGCGCACATCCGACCTGTCTTGTTCTTCCACCAACTCCATATCGACTTGATAAATGAAGTTGTCGATTTTCACCTCGCCGGATTCTTTGTTCAGTATGGTTACCGACGCCACATAGTCCTTCAGGACGATACTTTGGCCGTCATCATTGCAGGCATTCATGCCCATTACAGCCAAACCCAGTATAAGAAAATTAAAAAACTTTTTCATATTATTATTTTTTTAGTTTGTATTACCTTATTTCATTAGTCACATTAGCGCATTGTTTTCATCCCTTCTTCCATTTCTTTCCAAAGGTCTTTAGCCACGATGTGGCTAATGTCGAACACCATTACGCCGTC